>PGZD01000039.1 GCA_002843155.1 Gammaproteobacteria bacterium HGW-Gammaproteobacteria-3 | reverse complement strand
GAGCCATTGATTTTAAACATCTTTTTTTGCGAAATATCACCAAAAAACTGAATATCAATGACTTAGAGGGGTTTTGGTGACGAAGTTAGGTTAGGTTAACATTTTATAATCATAAGATATTGATAGATTTACAAAAAGATATTATGGCTCTATAAAGGCTCATTCATTTCACTCGTCTTTGCAGAAGGTTTTCAATAATCTCGCGCGGTTGATTCGTTCACTGTTTACGTCGTGAATAGTCCCCCGCTCCTCGTTGGCTGATCTCGACCCTCCGGTCTTTAATGAACGTTTGAACCCCTTACGTGTTCTGTCAAACGGCTTTCAAGTGCTTTTCTTGGGAGACAATTCGCAAGCCTGCTCAGTTGCATGGTGTCCAGTTTGAAAAGATTGCTCAAGCAGAAGCGAAAACGCCTCACAACCTGGGAATTGATTGCGCGGAAAGTGGCATATTTGGACAGCTTTGCGGAGTTGGGTTACCTTGACAGCGAAGCGTTAGCCCAGGCTGTTTACCCTTAGCTTGATGCGTATGGGCCCCGTCCCGCGTGGAACATTTGCCATGCGCCGCCGTCTCGCAAGCCTCACTATATCTGTTTATAAGATATTCAAATCTTAATATATCGGTTTGTTTATGTTTTGTGTTTGCGTAACATTTCTACAACGCAAATTCACACCAAAACAACAAACCGGATAGTCTATGAATAATTCCGCAAACGTTGATTTATCGAAGCTGGAAAATCATCAGGAAATTGCCGCGCACATCGTGTCGATTTTGCAGGCGATCCGTTTCGGCTCGATCGAGATTGTGGTGCACGATGGCCAGGTCGTGCAAATCGACAGGCACGAAAAATTCAGAGTGCCGCGCACCAAAACATCCAATTAATTCTACCGAACCATCGGCGATAGACAAAAAAGCTTTGCGGTTGTCTGACCAGAACACTGGAAGTGACTGTGTTTTCAGGGGGAAACAAAGTATGTTATTAAAAAAACGATCCGCGTTGGCGCTGGCCGCTGCGGGATTAATCACACAACCGGCACTGGCTGCGGAAGGCTCGATTTTCGAATCGGCTTATGACCGCGCCGAAAAAGCCTTTCATTCCAAGGAATGGAAAGAACTGCCCGACGAACAGTTGATCCGCGCCAGCCGCATCAAATGGAACCGGCTGGCCAAGGCGGCGCTCAATCTCCCCGATTGGGTCGAATTCAGCCTGAGCCAGCGCACCCGTTATGAAAATGTTTCCAACAACTGGCGCGCCGGTCAAACCAATCGCACCAATTCGCAATTACCGCTGCAATCACGTCTTCGTCTCGGCATCAATCAAGGCCCGTTCTGGGTGCTGTTTGAAGGCCAGGATTCGCGCACACATTATGATGAACCCGGTGATTTAAGAGGAAACGCTATCGAAGACAAATTCGACATCCTGCAATTGTTCGGCTCGGTGACGCTTAAAAACGTCTTCGATACCGGGCTCAGAACCGACTTTCATGTCGGCCGTTTTACCCTGGAGATGGGCAAGGCGCGGCTGATCGGCCGCAACAACTTCCCGAATAACACCAACAGTTTCGATGGCGGTCATCTGGCGGTCGGTAACGGCAAAGACTGGCGCGTGCGGACTTTTTTAACCGCACCGGTGGTGCGCGATGATGTCCAACTCGATGAAAGCACCAAGCAATTTCTGTTTTGGGGTACGGCCTTTGAATCAACACAACTGAAATGGTTCAGCGGCGAAGCCTATTACCTGGGTATCAGCGACAGCCGTGATCCAAGACCCAACCGCAGCCGTAATTTTTCGACCTTTGGCGCCCATGCCTATAAAGACCCGGTTAAAAAACGGGGCGATTTAAAAGCCGGTGAATTCGAAAATTGGGATTATGACCTGGAAAGCGCGGTACAGACCGGCAAACGCAACGGCAAGGATCATTTCGCCTACATGGGTAACGTGACCCTCGGCTACACCTTCAATGCGCCGTGGATGCCCCGGATTGACGGCGAATATTTCTATGCCAGCGGCAGCGACAATCCCAATGGCGACAGCAATACCTTCGACCGGTTGTTCGGACTGCGTGCGTTTGAAATGATGCGCACCAGCTTGTTCGGCCCTTTTAACCGGCAAAACATCGAATCGCCGGGTTGGCGTATCACCGTAAAACCCAAAGATAACATCCGCGTTTATCTGAAACACCATGCCTGGTGGCTGGCCGAATCCAAGGATGCGTTTCAAAGTTCGGCGTTATCGGGTTTTTCCAATTTACAGGATAAAACCGGCGGCTCGGGCAGCTATCTGGGTCAGGACATCGAATTCGTCGGCCAATATAAATTCGGTTCCAATCTGATTGTCGATGCCGGTTACCAGCACTGGTTCAAAGGCGATTTCTTCGACAAACTGGCGAAATTACCCAATCGGGGCGGTTTGCCCAAAGGCGGTGAAGAAGATACCGATTATTTCTTCGTGCAAACGGAGTTTCGATTTTAAGTTTGACCCAGACAATTTTTTAACGACAAGAGGTTTATCATGAAAACATTTAAAACCCTGGCCTTGAGTGTACTGGCCGCCAATTTGTTTATCAGTCCGGCGGCGCAGGCCGAGCGGTCGCTGTTAAATATTTCCTACGATCCGACCCGGGAGCTGTATCAGGCATTCAATAAAGAATTTATTGCCGACTGGAAAACCAAAACCGGTGAAACCGTCACTATCCAGCAATCGCATGGCGGTGCCGGTAAACAGGCGCGTGCGGTCATCGACGGTTTGGAAGGTGATGTGTTGACGCTGGCCTTGTCTTACGACATAGACCAGATCGCCGAACTGACCGGCAAGCTGGATAAAGACTGGCAAAAACGCTTACCCAATAATAGTGCGCCGTATACTTCCACCATCGTTTTGTTGGTTCGTAAAGGCAATCCGAAAGGTATCAACGGCTGGGAAGATTTGATCAAGGAAGGCGTTTCGGTGATCACGCCCAATCCGAAGACTTCCGGCGGCGCCCGTTACAACTATCTGGCCGCCTGGGCTTTTGCCGAAAAAAAATACGGCAGTAAAGAGGCCGCCAAGGATTTTGTCAAAAAACTGTATAAAAACGTACCCGTATTGGACTCCGGGGCGCGCGGCTCCACCACGACTTTCGTCCAGCGCGGCATCGGCGATGTTTTGCTGGCGTGGGAAAACGAAGCCTTTTTATCCATCGATCAACTCGGCCCCGATCAATTTGAAATCGTCGTACCGAAAACCAGTATCCTGGCCGAAACGCCGGTCACGGTGCTGGATAAGGTCGCCGACAAACACGGTACCCGCGATCTGGCCGAAGCTTATCTGAAGTACCTGTACTCACCGGTCGGACAACAACTGGCGGCGCATTATTACTACCGTCCGTTCCGGCCGGAACACGCCGACCCGAAAGATCTGGCGCGTTTCCCTAAACTGGAGCGCTACTCGGTGGACGAGGTATTCGGCGGCTGGCAAAAAGCGCAGGAAACACACTTTAACGACGGCGGTACTTTCGATCAGATTTACGCGCCTTAAGCCGTTAGCAGGACGGGGCTTTGCTAAAGCTCCGTCCTGCGTCCGTATCGATTTACTTTTTTTTCAGGAGATTTTATGCCGCAAAGTCATATTATGCCGGGGTTTCGCCCCACGCTCGGATTCACCCTGTTTTATCTGGCATTGATCGTATTGATCCCCTTGAGCGCATTAATACTAAAATCTCTGGAACTGAGTTTTGATCAATACTGGGCTATTCTGACGAATCAGCGCGTTCAGGCTTCGTTTCGGGTGAGTTTTGTCTCGGCCTTGGTTGCCGCAGGCATAGCCGGAATACTCGGCTTTATCATCGCCTGGACTCTGGTGCGCTATCCTTTTCCCGGCAAGCGTTTTTTCGATGCCCTGATCGATTTGCCGTTCGCCTTGCCGACGGCGGTCGCCGGTATCGTGCTGGCGGCCATTTATGAGCCTAAAGGCTGGATAGGTCAAATCGTTATGGACGTGATTGGTGTGCAAATCGCTTATAAGCCTTTGGGTATCGTATTTGCATTGATTTTTATCGGCCTGCCGTTTGTCGTGCGCACCATCGAGCCGGTATTGCAGGAATTCGACACCGCCATGGAAGAGGCGGCTGCGAGCCTTGGCGCTAACCGTTGGCAAACTTTCCTGAAAATAATTTTCCCCAATATCCTACCGGCGGCGCTGACCGGCTTTGCCCTGGCCTTTGCCCGGGGTGTCGGTGAATACGGCTCGGTCATTTTCATTGCCGGTAATATGCCGTATGTTTCGGAAATCGTTCCGTTGCTGATCATCACCAAACTGGAACAGTACGATTATGCCGGCGCCACCGCCATTGGTCTTACCATGCTGGTCATCTCATTTTTTCTGTTATTACTGGTTAACGTGCTGCAAGGGTGGCTCCGCCGTCGTGGCGGACAACTTTAAGAGGCTTCAATATGAATACAACAGCCATTCACATTCCCAGCGCCAAACCCAAGGCACTAACCGACTCTGATTGGGTTCGTCACGGCTTTATCGGCCTGACTTTGCTCATCATCGGCCTGTTTTTAATCCTGCCTCTGGCGACCGTACTGATCGAAGCTTTCAGCAAAGGCTGGACGGCTTATGCGGGCAGCCTCACCCATCCCGATACGCTGGCGGCTATCCGCCTGACGCTGCTGACCGCTGCCGTCACCGTGCCGCTGACCACTTTTTTCGGCATCAGCGCGGCCTGGGCCATCGCCCGCTTTGACTTTCGCGGCAAGAATATTCTGATCACCCTGATCGATCTGCCGTTTTCGGTGTCGCCGGTGATTGCCGGATTGATTTATGTATTGATGTTCGGCGCGCGCGGCTGGTTCGGCCCTTGGCTCGACGATTATGACATCAAGATTGTGTTTGCCGTGCCCGGCATCATTCTGGCCACTTTGTTCGTGACGTTTCCCTTTGTCGCCCGCGAGTTGATTCCGCTGATGCAGGAAATGGGCCACGAAGAGGAAGAAGCCGCGCTGTCGCTCGGCGCCAGTGGCTTGCGGACTTTTTTTAAAGTGACTTTGCCCAATATCAAATGGGGGCTGCTCTACGGCGTGCTGCTCTGCAATGCTCGGGCCATGGGAGAGTTCGGCGCGGTATCGGTGGTGTCGGGCCACATTCGTGGACTGACCAACACGCTGCCGTTGCATGTTGAAATCACCTACAACGAATACGATTTTGTCGGTTCGTTCGCCAGCGCTTCGCTTTTGGCGGCTCTGGCAGTGGTTACGCTGGTGGTTAAAAGTTATTTGGAATGGCGGCAGACGCTGGACAGAAAAGTGTCTGGCGATGCTTAAACTAGCGCGAAAAGCGTTGTCCTTCCGCATCCATAAGCAATAATAAGAGAGCATCACCATGAGCATTAATCTCAAAAATATCAGTAAACATTTCGGCAGTTTTACTGCCCTGGACAATATCAACCTGGATATTCCCGAAGGCGAACTGGTCGCCCTGCTGGGGCCGTCCGGTTGCGGCAAAACCACATTGCTGCGCATTATCGCGGGGCTTGAGCAGGCCGACCAGGGACAGGTTTTTCTGAAAGGCGAAGAAGTGACCGACAAATCGGTCAAAAACCGGAAAATCGGTTTCGTATTCCAGCATTATGCGCTGTTTCGGCACATGACCGTATTCGAAAACATTGCCTTCGGCCTGCGCGTCAAGTCTCACAGTGAAAGGCCCAGCGAAGCCATCATCCGCAGGAAGGTTCACGACCTGCTGAAACTGGTGCAACTGGATTGGCTGTCCGACCGTTTTCCCGATCAATTGTCCGGTGGCCAGCGTCAGCGTATTGCCCTGGCGCGCGCTTTAGCGGTGGAGCCGTCGGTGTTATTGCTGGACGAGCCGTTCGGGGCGCTCGATGCCAGCGTGCGTAAAGACTTACGCCTGTGGCTTCGGCATTTACACCACGAACTGAATGTGACCAGTATTTTCGTGACCCATGATCAGGAAGAGGCGATGGAAGTGGCCAGCCAGATTGTCGTGCTCAATCAGGGCAGAATCGAACAAAAAGGTTCGCCCAGCGATATATACGACAATCCCAGTAACGATTTTGTATCGCGTTTTATCGGTCAGACCAATGTTTTTCATCTGGAAAAAGACGATTGCGCCTGGCTGCAAAGCGCCGGTATCATTATTGATGAACCCAAAGGTATCATCGCCCATGTCCGTCCGCACAATATTCAAATCGAAAAGCCCGCCGCCTCGGCCAATTCCCCGGTTTATTTAAAAGACTGGCAACATCTGGGCGGCACCATCCGGCTGGAGTTGGATCGGGGCGCCAGCAATGGTTCCAATACCATCATTTACGCGGAAATGCCGAACGAGAAATTCAGGGAACTGGCTTTAGAACGCGGCGACCGTGTGGCTTTGAGAATCAAACACGCACACTGGTTTAACTAAGGAACGTGCATTTTATTTCATGCCCATTCCTAAGGATATATCCATGGTAACCGGGTAGCCGGAAAACCCGCACCAAGCCTGCACGGGTTTCATAGTAATATCGTCAATCACTGCTCACGACGAGCGCTAAGGAAAAGACCGGATGAATCTGACCCAACTGGAAATTTTGCAATTATTACAGGAAACCGGTTACCACCTCACCAAAGTATCGGCGCGGATGAATATCGTTCAATCCGCCGTCAGCCGCCAGTTACTTTTGCTGGAAGACGAACTGGGCGCGCCTTTATTTCTGCGTCACGGCAAGAGGCTGACAGGCCCTACGCCATTGGGCGAGCAGATTCTGGCGCAAGTATCCACCATCAGCCAGGCCAAACGGAACATCAAGGCGCTGGCCAGTGATATGCACAATAACCAAAAAGGCATTTTACATATCGCCACAACCCATACCCAGGCCAAATATTTATTACCCGACCCCATTAGCCGGTTCCGGGACAAATACCCCGGCGTTAAAATCTACATCGTGCAATCATCACCCGAAAATCTGATCGATTTATTGCATCATCATCAGGCCGACATCGCCCTATGCACCGAAAAAGTGAGTGAAGACCCCAAGCTGGTCATCAGACCTTGCTATCAGTGGCATCACGTCATCATTGTGCCCAAAGGCCACGCCCTGACCAGCGGCGAACTGAATCTCGAACGGCTGGCGAGCTTTCCGATTCTGACCTACAGCCGGGGCTTCACCGGCCGCAGCAATATTGAAAAAGCTTTTGACGCGGCAGGGCTGAGCCTTGACATCACACTGGCTGCGGCCGATTCCGACATCATTAAAACTTATGTCCGCCTGGGCTTCGGTGTCGGCATCATCGCCGCTACCTCTTATGAAACCGGCGTCGATGATGATTTGGCCGTGCGCAGTCTGGCTGATCTGATTCCACCCTCGACCACTAAATTCGCCTATCTGAAAGACAGCTATCTGCCCTCCTACACCCGTTACTTTATCGATCAACTTATTGCGGCCACGCACCATAAAGCGTTTGCCGACAAAATAGATGCCGTCCAGGGAACATAAGCACCATGAACAGCACCGATTCAATCATCGATCCCCCTTTAATAACGTTTCCGGAACCTCATGCCCACGCTACTTCGATTCGGGCCACGGCACTGGTGTTTTCAGACCCCGCTTCGCGGCATTTGCTGGACTACATCGAACGCATTGCACCGAGTGAAGCCACAGTATTGGTTATCGGCGAAACCGGCACCGGCAAGGAATTGATCGCACGTCATGTACACGCTCTCAGCCAGCGCCGAAACAAGCCGTTTGTCGCCATCAATTGCGGCGCATTTTCGGAAACGCTGATCGAAAGCGAACTGTTCGGACACGAGCGCGGCGCTTTTACCGGCGCCCAAACAGCGCGCGCGGGCTGGTTTGAAACCGCCAACGGCGGCACCTTGTTTCTCGATGAAATCGGTGACTTGCCTGTATCCGCGCAAGTCAAATTGCTGCGGGTATTGCAGGAACGGGAAGTTTTGCGCATCGGCGCCCGCGAGGCCACCGCCATCGATGTCAGGCTCATCGCCGCGACCAATGTCGATCTGGCCGCCGCCGTGCAATCCGGGCATTTCCGGGAAGATTTATATTACCGGCTCAATGTCGCGGGACTTACTTTATTGCCGCTACGCGAGCGGCCCGGCGATATTCTGCCGCTGGTACAGTTTTTTCTGAAACGTTACAGCAAACGTCTGGAAATAAGCGATGCGGCCTTGACGCAAAGCGCTGAAACCGCGCTGTTGAATTACTCCTGGCCGGGCAATATCCGCGAACTGGAAAATGTCATTCATCACAGCCTGTTGCTGAGCAAAAGCAATATTATCACCACAGCCGACCTGCATTTGCATCAAAATCCCGGCCAGCCAATAACCCGTTCAGGCCCATCCGGCTCATTGGAAAAGGCAGCCGTACAGATATTGGAAAATGCATTTCAGGCTTTGTTCGAACAAGCTCCTGATAATCTGCATGAAACCGTTGACGAAGCCCTGATTCGCAGCGCGTTCAGTTATTGCGAAAAAAATCAGGTGCAAACCGCTAAATTGCTCGGCCTGAGCCGCAATATTCTCCGTCACCGCTTAAAACGTTATGGCATGTTGGCATCGGCTTGACTGATGCCGGGCAGACAGCGCGTTGTGTCCACGCGGAACATCCCCGGTAACTATTCAGTTCGCCCGATGAATCGAGCCTACACATTGCGCGCCGCCAGTCTGGCGCACTATTGTGCTTCCTGTGCGAATACAAAAGTCAACGGAAATTATTATAAAAAGGGGAGCGTCCTCTTTTACTTTCTCTCTTTTACTTCTCTGCTCCCGTTTCTGCAAGGTCGCCCCTGCGCAAGCGACTAATTTTGTATCGGCTGTTTCAGGCAGTTCTCATCACGGATCCTGCGCGCATATGAAAAATCTTGTTATTATCGGTGGCGGCTTTGCCGGAGCGACTCTGGCTAAAAAAGTGCAGTGCCGACTGCCGCCGGAGTGGAACATCTACCTGTTGAGCGAAACCAACTTCGTCACCTACTATCCTCTGCTGCCGGAAGTGGTGGGAGCCTCGGTGTTGCCCGGCCATATCCAGGCACCGCTGCGACAAATAGCCAGGCACGCCCGCATTCGCATGGTCAAAGTGGACAACATCGACTTTGAACAAAAGAAGGTTTTTTATCACAACAACGAAGCGGGTGAACTGCCCTTTGATCAACTGGTATTTGCTGCCGGCGTGCGCGCCAACACCAATATGATGCCCGGTATGCAAGAGTACGCGCTACCCTTGAAAACAGTAGGTGATGCGCTTTACATTCGCAATCAAATGATTGACCGCATGGAACAGGCGACCATTCACCCGGAACCGTACCATCGCAAACATCTGACCACTTTTATTGTTATCGGCGGCGGTTTTAGCGGTGTGGAAACGGCAGGTGAGCTGGACGATTTTTTGAAAGCGGCGGTGCATTATTACAAAAACGTCCGGCTCGAAGATTGCCGCGTCATATTGTTACACAGTGGCGATCGCCTGTTGCCGGAAATTTCCGAAAAACTCGGACGAAAAACCGAACGCGAGTTCAAAAAACGGCACATCGAGGTCAGGCTCAACACCCGCGCCCTGCGCATTGAGGCCGATCGTGTCATCCTTGACAATGGCGAGGCCATCACCGCCGGCACCATTATCTGCACCATCGGCACCCTGCCGCACGGCTTTATCCAGAATGATGCGCTGCCCAGGGAACGAGGCAAAATCAAGACGCAGGGCGATATGTCCGTGACCGGGATGAACGGCATTTGGGCTCTGGGAGACTGTGCTCTGGTACCCAACGCCAGGGACGGAAAATTCTGTCCTGCCACCGCCCAGTTCGCCGATCGTCAGGCGCGTTTTTTGGCCAAAAACATAGCGGCCTCTGTTCGGGGCAAAACCACCCGAAATTTTTCATTCCGGCCCATTGGGCTGATGGCTTCAACCGGACACAACAAGGCGGTCGCCGAAATTTACTGTTTTCGCATCTCGGGTCTGGTCGGTTTCCTGTTGTGGCGGGCTGCGTATCTGATAAAAGTGCCCACTCTGGCGCGCAAGGTACGCCTCTATCTGGAGTGGACCTGGGCGATGTTCTTTCCACCGGACATAGCCCACCTCGGATTCAAGCGCACCGAACCCGATGCAACAGCCTCGAATATCGAAGTGGATAACCATTGAGTAACGCCTTTCGCCACCGCTTGATTTTTATCCTGTCCGAAGAATTTTTGCTATATTGACCTGACACAGCTATGGGGGAGAAAATACCATGACAGAATTCAAGACCGGCACTGTCAAAGCCAATGGCTTGCACTTTCACTTCCTGGAACTGGGCGAGGGGCCTCTGGCGCTGTGCCTGCATGGATTTCCGGACTCTCCCTGGAGCTACCGCTATCTGCTGCCTGAACTGGCCAAGGCCGGTTACCGGACGGTGGCGCCTTTCATGCGCGGATATGCGCCGACCGAAGCGCCGACGGACGGCCATTATGGTACCGACAGTCTGGCTGCGGATGTAGCCGCCCTGCACGGCGCATTGGGCGGCGATAGCCGCGCCGTGCTCATCGCTCACGATTGGGGCGCGGTGGCCGCCTATGGCGGGGCGGCGCTTGAGCCTCGACGCTGGCGTCGATGCGTGATCATGAGCGTGCCGCCACTGGCGGTTTTTGAACAAATCGCTTTTGGCTACGACCAGATCAAGCGCTCGTTTTATTTCTGGTTTTTTCAGATGCATGTCGCCGCCACGACTGTGGCGGCGGATGACTTCGCCTTTCTCGACGGTATCTGGGCCGATTGGTCGCCCGGTTACGATGCCGGGGAAGATCTGCCGCGCGTAAAAGAATGTCTGCGCGCTCCTGCCCATCTTGACGCCGCCCTGGGTTATTATCGGGCTTTGTTCGATCCGGCTCGCTTCGGCTTGCCTTCGGGAATGGCAGAGCAACACGCCGTGTGGGGGCGCCCACTCCCTCAACCCACGCTTTATCTGCATGGCGACCAGGATGGTTGTATCGGCCTTGACGCCAAGACGGCAAACACGATTGAGGCTTTTCTCGGGCCGGGCTCGACAGTCGAGCGGATTGAAGGCGTGGGCCATTTCATGCTTGTGGAGCAGCCAGAGGCGATCAATGGTCGTATTCTACGCTTCCTCGGCCAGCAAGTAACAGCGCCGTAGATTATAATCAGCGCAACCCAGCCTCTGAAAAAGAGGCTGATTTGACCAACGGCGAAATCCGTCTTCTTTAGCGTTCCCGCAGGCGTTCAGTGCAGACCGATAACTCTTGTCGAACGGACCGTCATTTCTTGAAAGCGTCTTTTTTGATTTTATCAAACCGCTGCTTAAAGCCTTCCTTATCGGCCAGATAGTATAAAAACAGCAGCACAAAAGGCCATAATAAAAAAGCCAATAGTTTAAATATCGTTCCGATAGCCATATTTTTCTCCTCACTGATCAACAGCACGCATTACAACGGTTTCGTTGGCTCAAGGGCGCTGTTTTGTTTTTGCTGTTTGCGACGTGATTGAGCGGCTTGGACAATTTTAAGGCGTTCAGTGTCGTCACTCAACGACCACGCCTTTATTTCATCGACATGGCGGAAACAGCCCAAACAGACATCACGGCTGTCGAGACAACAGTTACCGATGCAAGGCGATGCAAGGCTCATAAACTTACACAGTCATTTGAGTTTTACCGCCGTGCCATACGCCATGATCTCGGAGGCATTGGCCATAATCGCACTGGTGGTGAAACGGATATTGACAACGGCGTCCGCGCCCCGTTTTTGGGCTTCCATGACCATTCGTTCTATCGCAATATCCCGGGCATCGGCCAGCATTTCGGTATAACCTTTGATTTCGCCGCCAATCAGGCCTTTCAATCCCGCCATCAGATCGCGGCCCACATGTTTGGACTGGACCACATTACCAACGACAACGCCCATATTTTCCGCTATTTCCCGATTCGGTACATCAGGGGTTGTGGTAAAAATCATTTTTGACTCCTTAATTTTAAAATTTGACAACAAAGCCGTCTATTTAAGCCGATAAGGCTCCATTTCGATCCGCTCTATTTTTTGTCCCAAAAGCATGATTCGGCCATTATAGCGCTCCGCGCCGGTCGCCGAAAACTCGAACCCAAAAGTCCGCGCTATTTTAAAAACGCCGGATTCATTTCGCCTGAGTCCCCAGTATTTTAAGGCGACATAACCATCGAGCATTTGCACCTCCATGGCCTGACAATGTTTTTCCACAGCGGTCTGGGCACGCTCCTTAACAGCTTGTGCGCCGGACCAATACAAGCCGACCAATATCAACAAAACAATCAAACTTAGATGAACAAACACAGGCGTTTTCAGGGCTTATCTATATTGTCTTGCCCATCAACCGCGCCTTTCGATAGCAGATGAATAGCCAGCCAAATGGTATTCTGTAAGGGCTCGGTCCATTGTACACGATGCCGGGTGTGGGCCGGAATCAGGCAATAATCACCCGGATTCAGGGTAACTTGTTGGGCATTATTTTCATAGCACACTATCGCTTTTCCCTGCACCAGTAATACCCATTCATCGAAATCCTGATCATACCATTGATCTTGTGCTGTGACGTGGCCCTGGGAAACAATACGCTCAATATGTAAAACGTCATTTATCAGAATGTCTTCAAACAACTCGGTCGTTAAAGACACGGGAATATCGGCGAAAATATTGGCGATGGTCAAAGGCATAAACAGACTGATGCGGGCTTGCAAAAATCAATAAAATAGGCACAATTGACACTAAACCACTTCGGGTAATTTGACAAGTGAGTAAATCATTATGACTGACCGGATATACCAACTTCCCTTGGCGAGCGCGGATTGCCGCCGGTTTTTCAGGTTTGCAGGCGCGCTGTCTGTTCTCGCCTTGCTGTTATACGGCTGCTCGACCACGCCACCTGTGCCGGATGACTACACCGGCCCAAAAACAATGCCTTTCAAAAAAAATGCGGCTTACAACCGGCCCTATCGGATCAGAGGCAAAAAATATTATCCCCTTTCCGACCCGAGCGACTACAAGCAACGCGGCATCGCTTCCTGGTATGGCTCGGAATCAGGTAGCAGGACGGCAATGGGCGTTAAATTCGAGCCGCAAGGCATGACGGCAGCGCATAAAACTTTGCCGCTACCTTCCAGAGTCAGAGTCACCAATTTACGCAACCGGCGTTCGATTGTTTTGATCGTAAACGACCGTGGCCCGTTCGTAAAAAACCGGCTGATCGATTTATCTCAGGGCGCGGCCCGGGCATTGGGTGTCAGTGGGTTGGCTGAAGTTGAAGTGGAATATTTGGGCGACTGATTCTGTCAGCGCCGCATCGAATCGAAAAATTCGGCGTTGGTTTTAAAATCTTTCAGTTTGCCCAGCAAAAATTCCGATGCCGCCATCTCATCCATCGGCTGTAAAATTTTACGCAATATCCAGGTTTTTTGCAGTTCTTCCGGCTCGACCAGATATTCTTCGCGGCGAGTGCCCGAGCGGTTGATATTGATAGCCGGGTAGCTGCGCTTTTCGGCCAGTTTTCGATCCAGATGCAACTCCATGTTGCCGGTGCCTTTGAACTCTTCATAAATCACATCATCCATGCGCGAGCCGGTATCGACCAATGCCGTGGCAATGATGGTCAGGCTGCCGCCTTCTTCGATATTCCGGGCCGCACCGAAAAAACGCTTGGGTTTTTCCAGGGCATTGGCATCGACACCGCCGGTCAGCACTTTGCCGGAAGACGGCACCACCATGTTATAGGCCCTGGCCAATCGGGTAATCGAATCCAGCAAAATAACGACATCGTGTTTGTGTTCGACCAGCCTGCGCGCTTTTTCGATGACCATTTCAGCGACCTGGACATGGCGGGTCGCCGGTTCGTCAAAGGTGCTGGAAATGACCTCGCCGCGCACACAGCGTTCCATTTCCGTCACCTCTTCGGGGCGCTCGTCGATCAGCAATACGATCAGATAGCATTCGGGGTTTTTTTTGGCAATGGAATCTGCAAGATTCTGCATGATCATGGTTTTACCGGCTTTGGGCGGTGAGACGATCAGGCCGCGCTGGCCTTTGCCGATCGGTGCGATCAAATCGATAATACGACCGGTTAAATCTTCACTGGTGCCGTTACCTGTTTCCAGGGTAAAACGCTGTTTGGGAAATAAGGGGGTAAGGTTGGTAAAGAGAATTTTGTTCTTAGTGTTTTCCGGAGCTTCAAAGTTGATTGATTGCACTTTGAGCATGGCAAAATAACGTTCCGTGTCCTTGGGCGGGCGAATCTTGCCGCTGACGGTATCGCCGGTGCGAAGGTTGAAACGCCTTATCTGGCTGGGGGAAACATAAATATCATCGGGTCCTGCAAGATAGGAACAACCGGGCGTCCTTAAAAAACCAAAACCGTCCTGCAAAATTTCCAGTACACCGTCGCCATAAATATCTTCCCCGCTTCTCGCCTGCTTCTTCAAAATGGCAAAAATCAAATCCTGTTTGCGGGTTCGGGCTACGTTTTCAAGCCCTAGTGACTCGGCTATATCGATCAGTTCTGTGACTTGTTTTAATTTTAACTCGGTAAGGTTCATATTTTTTTAGGAAAACTCGAAGAAATATCCAGACTACGGCAGAAAACCGTCCAGTACAGCACCATTTTTTATATTGCTTGGTAAATATACAAAAACATACCAAACAATTCATGTGCTTAGTTTGTGTGCCACAAATTATCAAAGAAAAATGGATGCTGTACTAGGCAAGAAATTGAAAGGTATTTATATTGGAATATACCGAACTTTGGCGGATATATTGAAGGTGCTGGAATAAGCGCTGTGGATTATAGCCGAAATAGCGAGGCCCGTCTAAATATTTTGAGACGGGCTCTCCAAAATGACCCGGTTCAGATATTGTTATCGATGAAATCGGCCAATTGCGATTTGCTCAAAGCGCCCACTTTTGTGGCCTCGACTTCGCCGTCCTTGAACAGCATCAGTGTTGGAATTCCGCGCACGCCATAATGCTGGGGCGTTTGCGGGTTGTCATCAATATTCACTTTAGCCACGGTTAGTCTACCGGCATAGTCTTTGGCAATTTCATCCAGCACCGGGGCAATCATTTTGCATGGCCCGCACCATTCAGCCCAATAATCAACCAATACAGGGCCGTCAGCTTTTATAACAGTTTCGTTAAACTCACCATCAGTTACATGAAGGACCGACTCACTCACGCTCTTCTCCAAAATTTTAAAAAACCAAACTATAGGAGCCCGAATGTTATTTTGTCAATCAATTTCAGCCCCCGTAAATTTTAAGTTATGCTATAGCCATGAACACGACCACACATCTAACGCAAACCCGCTTCAGCAATCTCGAATTGTCCGACGCCATTCTAAGCGGCTTGACCCAAGCCGGATTTGTCCACTGCACGCCCATTCAGGACAAGTGCCTGCCGCTCTCGTTACGAGATCTCGATGTGGCCGGACAAGCCCAAACCGGCACCGGTAAAACCGCGACATTTCTGCTGGCGACTTTTCAGCGCCTGCTTAACGATGACAGCGAGAAAATCAGAAACCCGCGCGCCATAATCATAGCGCCAACCCGCGAACTGGCCATACAGATTCATAAAGACGCCTTGCTGCTCGGTTCCGGTCTGGCGTTAAAATTCGCGCTTATTTACGGCGGTACCGACTACCAGAAACAGTTGGGCACGATCAAATCCAATGTCGATATCATTATCGGCACGCCGGGGCGAATTATCGACTTTTACCGACAAAAAACTTTCACTTTGGCCAATATTCAGGTCATGGTGCTCGATGAAGCCGACCGTATGTTCGATCTGGGTTTTATCAAGGACATCCGGTTTTTACTCAGGGCCATGCCGCCTGCCGACCAGCGCCTGAACATGCTGTTTTCGGCCACCTTGTCTTACAAGGTCACCGAACTGGCTTACGAACACATGAATCAGCCGGTGCTGATTCGTATCGAACCGGAAGAAGTAACCTCGAAAGCGATCAAACAAAGCGCTTTTTGCCCTTCTAACGAACAAAAAATACCGCTGTTGCTGGGTGTGCTGAAAAAATATGCGCCGCAGCGCAGCATCATTTTCGTCAATACCAAAAGATGCGCCGAACGACTCAGTGATTATCTGAACAGCAACGGTTATAAAACCGCCGTGTTGAGCGGCGATGTGCCGCAGGAAAAACGTCAGCGTTTGCTGGCCGATTTTCAGGCCAGTCATATCGCCTTGATGATTGCTACCGACGTTGCCGCGCGCGGCCTGCACATTGCCGATGTTTCGCATGTGATTAATTATGACCTGCCCCAGGATGCCGAAGACTATGTGCATAGAATCGGCCGCACCGCGAGGTTTGGCGCCCGTGGTGAAGCCATCAGTTTCATTTGCGAGGAATACGCGTATTCCATGCCGGATATCGAAGACTATATCGGCCAAAAAGTAGAGGTCAATCCGATAACGGCCGATTTACTCGCCGAAGTCATTCGGCCTGAAAAGAAGCCTCGTAGCGAGAAAACGCCGTATTCAAATAACAGACCCCGGCGTTCCGGCGCAGCGCGTCCCAATCCGAAACCTCAAGCTGAAACCGAATCTACAAACCCGCCATTAATTCCCGAAAATCCTCAATAGCCGGAAATGCTCCGGGCTCTTTTTTCGGCTGCGTGCTGTCCGGCTTACTGACTGCAATCAAATAGGCAACACCAAACTGTCCGGCCGCATGCAACACCGGCAGGCTGTCATCCACCATCAGTGTGCGCTCTTTGGTAAACGGAAAGCGCTGCTGCAATACCGGCCAGAAACCCGCCTGCTCTTTGGCCAGACCTAAATCATGGGCACTGATAATGGCATCGAAAAAAGGCTGTAAACAGGTTTTTTCGAGCTTCAATTCTAAACTGCCCCGATGCGCGTTAGTGACTAACACCAGTTTACGCGAAGATTGCCGGACGGCTGTCAAAAACTCGGTGACATGCGGCAAAACCGCAATCAAACCTGAAATTTCCGTTTTTAAACCGGCAATATCCAATTCCAGAACTTCGCTCCAATAATCCAGGCAATACCATTCCAGTTGGCCTTCCATGCTTTTAAAACGGGGTCGTAATTGACGCTTAGCGGCATCTATGGAAATACCGGTTTTTTCCGAAAATTTCAAAGGTACGAATTCCTGCCAAAAATGATTATCGAAATTCAAATCCAGCAATGTTCCGTCCATATCCAGCAGCACACTGTCAATTTTATTCCATTCAATCATAAGAGTACGTTATAGTTAAAGAAAGCCGACTCAAAACCTGCCGCCACTATGCACGAAAAACCCACTGTTCTCAACAAAACCGTAGTCGCCCAAAGCCGCCTGTTTCGAATCGAATCACTCGATCTTGAATTCAGCAACGGCCAGCAGCGCAATTATGAACGTCTCGCCCGAGGTAACTCCGGCGGCGCGGTTTTGGTTGTGCCTCTGTTCGACGATGATACCGTGTTATTGATCCGGGAATATGCCGCCGGTACCCACCGCTATGAATTGGGCCTGCCCAAAGGCAAAATCGATGCCGGTGAAAGCTTTATGGAAGCGGCCAACCGTGAGCTCAAGGAAGAAATCGGTTTCGGTGCCAAAGACCTGCACCACCTCAGCTCTTTTTCGCTGGCGCCCGCCTATCTTGAGCACATGACTGAAATCATTATCGCCCGCGACCTTTATCAGGAAAAACTGCCGGGCGACGAACCGGAAGAACTGGAAGTCGTACCCTGGAAGCTGGACAATATTGCAAGCCTTGTGGCATCGGGCGAATGCAGCGAAGCCCGCTCCATCGCCGCCTTGTTTTTAACACTGGAGTTTTTGAAAACCACCTGACAGAAAATCCTCACAAACGATAGAGTGGCTCCAGGCTTTTATCCTCTTCGGTTTTTAATTGCGCCCTTGCCTTATTTTCCACAAAAGCCTGAAACAGGCGTCTGCCTTGCCAGGATTCATTTTGCCGACCGTATAAATACTGGTTCAAGCGCTTGATTTCATCGCTTAAGCGGGCATCGCACATGGGCGCCAGCGCGCCAAGACTGGATACCTTGAATGTTAAGGAACCCCAAACAATCAGTGCTTCTTTTGCCGCCCGGGCATTATTATCGAAACAGGCTTTTTTCAATGCCTGTGTACAGTCTTTGAGCGACACTTCGACAGGATCTTCGAAGATTTTCGCTGACGACTTTGTTTTAGCCCGGCTCAAAAAATAAAACAAGGTAATCAGCCAGCCTACGCCCAACACCAAAGCCAGCCACATCCAGTAGTTGTTTGCTTGCGCTGGCGGTTGCAGTGGAGCCGCCATGGCTGACGATGGCTCGACGGCGGCTGTTGCCTGTGTTAAAACCGGATTGGCGCCGCCGCTTGGCACCGCAACCAGGGTAAGGGGCGGAATTTTTGCCAACTCCATTTGTCCGGTGCGGGTATTGAACCAGGGCACTTCAATGGCCGGTAAATTATAGCGACCGGCTTTGACGGGAATAAAAGCCATTTTTTCCTGTCGAAACGCGATTAAACCTTCCGTTTTTTTCTCTTCTTTCAATACCGGCTGATCCGGGTAAATGCTGAGTTGCTGCTGCACCGGCGTCTTGCCCAGTTCCGGCAATTGGCCTACGGTGGCGCCTTTAGCCACTAGCGTCAGGGTTCGGGTTAACGGTTCACCGACTTTCATTTGGCCAATATCGCCCGACCATTCCTGACTCAAGCTCAAACCTTCGGCAGGCAACCAATGACGGCCATTGACTGCCTCCGGAACTTTTTGCACCTTTAAAGTCACGGCTTTTGACACGACGCGCTGCATGTGTGTGCTCTGCCGGTTAAAAAAGCCGTTGAAGCGAGGATTGCCGGGAACGATCACCTGAGCATTCAAGGTCAACGGGGGAATCGTCCGGGTTCCGCTTTTTTGGGGAAATATTGCGTAATTACGCTCGGTTACCGCATAGTTGACGCCATTGACGGGGGTGTTGAAATTAATGTCGTCGCCCAGTTTTTCAATGACCGCATCGGCCATCTCCGGTTCGCTCAAACTGGCCTGGGTGGTATCGACCCGGCGATAAAACCGTAAGGTATAACGCACTTGCGCTTGTACATAAGGATTTTCGGGCGAGGCTTCAACTTCCAGAAACAGCGCGTCATTACTTTGAAAAGAAGGGTTGGGGCTTTCTTGCGTCACCCGCAGCGCCAAGGCCTGGCTTTTGTCATCGCCAAAAGCAATCGCCGGAATCACAAGATCCCCTGCGCGTCTGGCCATGACATTCAATTGCCATTGCTGGCGTTTACTGTATTTTCCATTAATCAGCGAAGTGCTGGTGCTTTGGCTTTGATTCAATATCTCGAAGTTCCGCTCCAGCGGACTGAAGTCGGGATCGTCGTCAGGCGACTCGCTGGCGCTGAAAGTCATCAGAAACGATTCATTCAAGCCAACCGGGTTGCGATCGACCGATACCACGATTTCAGCGGCGTTGGCCATGTTACCAGCCATGACGGTAAACAGCAGGAGCCGAAAAAATCTGAAAATGTAACATTTCACCGGTGTAGGTAATACTGTTGATGACATGAAATTTCCTAAGTCTTATCGGGTTTCCGATTGACGGCCGCGCTGGCCGTATTGATATAAAAATTTGCGCCGTAACAAGCCGCCTGGATCATCGGGGATTCTGTTCAACCACTGTTCATTGGCTTGTTCAGTTTCGTCCAGCGGCTTGTGACCAGCGCTTGGCGCGGCTTGCGGCTTTTCCTGCTGCGGGTTTTGCTCAGCCTGTTCTTGGCCGGCTTTGTCCGTATCCGCTTGTTCAGTATTTGATTGATTTTGCGGTTCGGTTTGTGAGTCTTGCCCGGATGACTGCTGTGTTCCGTTTTCAGATTTATCTGAAGGCTTTGAGTCCTCCGGTTGTTCTGAAGTTTCACCCGGTTTATCCTGCGCGGAATTCTGTGGGTCTTGTTGATCGTTTTCCTGTTTCTGATCGTTTTTCTGGTGCTGTTCTTTCAGCTCTTTTTCGACTATGTCTTTGTTGTAACGCGCATTTTCATTTTCGGGGTCGATGGCCAGCGCCTTGTCGTAAGCTTTCAGCGCTTGTTCGAGTTGGCCCGATTGCGCCAAGGCATTGCCCTGGTTATAAAAGCTGTCTGCGGTTTCAATACCTTGCAATGTTTCCACTACCTGATCGTAATGCCCGGCCTGATACTGGGCCGCAGCACGCCATTGAGGATTTTGAAATTGCCCCGCCGCAGCGTCAAATTGTTGCGCTTGATAAGCTTTTTGCGCCTGTTGATCCTGAGTCTGCCACAAATCCTGCCATTCCAGCGCATAACTTTTTTCGGGAAAAGGCAGCAACAACAGCAGCGCTATGGACAACAAGCCTTTTCTGAAAAACAAAGCCGCCAAAGGCAGTATCAGCAATACCAGCCAGGGGCCTTGTTCGGCCCATTGCTGCAAACGCAAATCGCTTTGTTCCGCGCCATCAGCCTGAAGCTTGCTGTCAAAATAAGCGGTCAAGGCGCTAATATCGCGGTCATCGTCTGTGATTGTCCGATACATTCCATGGCCTGTCGCGGCCAGTTGCGCCAACCGGCCGGCATCGAGTTTAGGCACCACGATATTACCCCGGCGGTCTTTGACAAAACCACCGGTCGCAACTTGAATCGGGGCGCCGGTTTCGGTGCCGACACCCAAAATCGACAATGAGTAAGCGCCCAGCGCCTTGATTGCCGTTTTTGTCATTTCAAAATCAATACCATGACCGCCGGTTATCCATAAAACATCGCCCTGTTGAAAACCGGCCTGTTTCAAGAGTTGTTTGGCTTGTTGCAACGCGGCCCGGCTGTTATTGCCCTGGCTGGGCATGATGTCAGTCGTCAAGACCGATAGTTGGCTGCTTATAGTTCCGGTATCATCGGTCAGCGGCGTCACGGTAAAAGCATCGCCGGCATAAACCAGCAAAGCCGTCTGACCGTCACTGCGCTGCTTTAAAATATCGGCTATTTTATAACGGGCGCGAATCAAGCGGCGGGGCTTGACATCGGCCGCATTCATCGAAAGCGATAAATCCAGGGCAATGACCAGTGCGGAATCATTTCTGAACACCGGCAGAGGCAACCGTTCCCAGGTCGGGCCGGCCAGGGCGATTATAGCCAGCAAACTCGCCAAAGCGCCCACGATCAAAGGCATTTTGGCAAGTCGGGCGTTTTTTTGTTGCAAAATATAGGGTAATAAGGCTTCATCGCAAACTTTGGACCAATTTCCCTGGCTTAATTTGTGCCGGATTAGCCACAGCAGAATAATCAGCCAGGGAAGTAAAGCCCAGCACCAGTAGGGACGAATGAAATGCAAATCATGCAGGTTCATGCCAACCTCGCTCTGATTAAGGCAATCAAGGCGGCCAGTGACAAAGCCAGCGCCAGCGGCCAGTAAAACAGTTCGGTTCTCGGCCGAAAATATTTTTTGTCTTTTTCGACCGGCTCCAATTGATCCAGTAGCTGATAAATTTGTTCGAGTTCCTCGGTATTTCTGGCGCGAAAATAACGCCCGCCGGTTTTTTCGGCTATCGCGCTCATAGTCGCTTCATCCAGATCGACAGACGGATTGACTTTACGCGCTCCGAAAAAACTGCGCACGATCATTTCATCGGCGCCAATGCCGATGGTGTATATTTTTAAATGGTGCTCGGCGGCCAGCTCCGCCGCCTTGATCGGCGAGACTTCGCCAGCGGTGTTGGCGCCATCGGTGAGCAATATCATCACGCGGCTGTTCCGAACCTGATCTTTCAAGCGTTTTACGCCAAGGCCTATGGCATCACCAATGGCGGTATTGTCTCCGGCCAAACCGATGGCGGACTCATCCAGCAGCGTATGCACCGTCTTCCTGTCGAAGGTCAAAGGCGCCTGCAAATAGGCTTGTGTGCCGAAAAGAATCAAACCCAGGCGGTCAGAGGCCCGGCGCTCGATGAATTGTCCCGCCACCCATTTGACGGCGGTGAGCCTGTCCACGCGGCGCTGGTTGATAAAAAAATCCTGCTCTTCCATGCTGACGGATAAATCCACCACCAGCATCAAATCCCGGCCGCTGATTCCCTGTTCGATAGCCTCACCCAGCCATTGCGGCCGGGCGGCGGCTGAGACCAACAACAACCAGGCGATACCGGCCCAAACAACAGGCCAGCGTTGCCCTTGCAGGGTCGAGCGAGCCTCGCCCCCGGATAAATCCTCCAGAAACGGTACTTTCAGCGCCGCTTGCGTCAATGTTTGCCAGGGCGGCAACAACCAGCGGAAAATTAACGGTAATGGCAGTGCCGCCAATGCCCAGGGCCATTCAAAATGAATCATCGGGTTCGTTTCGCCTGCGTTTTCAGCCAGTTTTCACAAAGATCGAGCAAAGTCGGCAAATCCGCCTGTACTTCATGCTTCGGGCGATAAGGCGCATCGATCAACATTCGGCCTATGCCCTGGCTGAAGGGCAAATTCTGCATGGAGCCGTCCAGATAGCGTAACCAGGCCATACCGGTCAAGCTCGCGGCTTCGCTTCTCGGCGCAAGGCTTATCGCCACTCTGCGCAATAAAACCGACAATTGCGCAATTTTATCGGAATCATCCTGCGTAGGGTCTTGTTTTATTTCTGCCAATAGTTTCCGCGCCGATTTGAGCGCCGTGTTTCGGGTAATGCGCCGATACCCTTTAAATCCCAGCCAAAGCAGCAAGGCCGCCAGCGCAAGCAACAACCACCAGCCGGGTGCGGGCGGCCACCAGCCAATGGCTTCGGGCAAATGAATGGGGCGTAAGGGCAAAGGTGGTGATTTCATTTACAACAAAGTTTGCAGCGGGTCATCCGTGGTACTGCACTGGATGTAGGTCATTCGGAATTTTTCCGCCAGTTTTTCAAGGCGCAGGCAGTGCGCGGCAAAACGCTGATGATAATCGGACAAGCGCTGCCGGTCATGACTGTCGATGACCACATCACGGTCATTATCGGTAAAACGGTAACGTCCGTCGGATGGCAGCTCGCTTTCGAGAAAATCATAGATCTGGATCAAAACCACATCACCATGTTCCGATAACCGCCTCAAATGCTTTTCCGCCAAGACATTCAGCCCCCGAAAATCGCTGATGATGTAAACCAGACTGCCCGGCCTTGCATGTTGAATCAGGCGCGCCAGAGTGTGTTCCAGGGTGATCCCGGTGCCGGAGCCTGTTTCGGCATTGACCAGACTGTGCAGGAAGCGCAACACGGCATAACGCCCGTGTTGCGGTTTGATTTCCATACAGCCGCTGTCGGTGAAAACCTGCCCTCCGATTCTGTCACTGTTGGTTTGCGCGGCCCAGGCGAGTAAAGTCGCCAGACGCGCGGCCTGGACAAATTTAAACACGCCCCGGGTTGCAAAGTGCATGGTGGTCCGATTATCGACCGAAATAAAAACCGGGCGTTCGCGTTCTTCCCGAAACAGTTTGGTATGGGTTTTCCCGGTGCGCGCGGTGACGCGCCAATCGATACTGCGAATATCGTCGCCCGGCTGATAAAGTCTGGCTTCGTCGAATTCCATGCCCCGGCCTTTAAAACGCGAAACATAGCCGCCGCTGTATCCCGACCTTTTGCTGGAATGGTGCAAAGTCAAAGCCGATGCCGGGCGCGCCAGATCGATCAGGCTTTTTAACGTGACCGTCACACGCTCCGCCGCTTTCAACTCGGGTTTCAGACTGGTTATTTTAGTTTTGAAAAACATTAAGGTACGGCAATTCTGGCGATCAATTGCTGGATGAAATAATCACTGGTAATACCTTCCGCCTCCGCTTCATAGGACAGAATCAAACGATGCCGCAGCACATCAAAAGCCATCGCCTGAATGTCTTCGGGTCCCACAAAATCACGCTGTCCCAGCCAGGCGCGGGCGCGGGCGCAACGATCGAGCGCGATACTGGCTCTTGGGCTGGCGCCGTAACGCAGCCAGGCGGCCAGGTCATCGCCATAAACACCGGGGTTGCGTGTCGCCAAAACAATTTGCAGTAAATAATCTTCCAGGCTGTCGGCCATATGCAGGTTCAAAACTTCCTGCCGGGCATTGAATAAAGTCTGCTGACTGAGTTTTTCAATGGATTGGGCTGGTTTGGCGGCTGTTTTGGCTTCATCCCGGGCCAAATGCAGAATAGTTTTTTCATGTTCGGCATTGGGGTAATCGATTTTGATATGTAGCAAAAACCTGTCCAGTTGGGCTTCCGGCAAGGGATAAGTGCCTTCTTGTTCAATCGGGTTTTGCGTCGCCATTACCATGAACAAAGCAGGCAGCCGATAAGTGGCGCTGCCGACCGTAATTTGCCGTTCCGCCATCGCTTCGAGCAAGGCCGCCTGCACTTTTGCCGGGGAGCGGTTGATTTCATCGGCCAGAATCAGGTTGTGGAATAACGGGCCTTTCTGGAATTCAAACGAGCCTTGCTGAGGCCGGTAAATTTCCGTGCCGGTTAAATCGGCCGGTAATAAATCCGGCGTGAACTGCACGCGATGAAAATCACCTTCGATGCCTTTGCTCAGTACATTGATGGCTCGGGTTTTAGCCAAGCCGGGCGCGCCTTCCACCAGAATATGGCCATCCGCCAGCAAAGCGATCAACATCCTTTCCAGCAATACTTCCTGACCGATAATTTGCTGGTTAATGAAATTTTTTAACCGGATCAATGCCGTTTGATTGGGATTGTTTTCTGCCATGAGTCTCTGAATTCGTGTTTTTCAAAATAGAGGAAGTTGTGGTGGATGCCGTCAACCCTGGATTCGAGCTTTTTTTCCCGAAAGAGCCTTAAACCACAGCTTTTATAAAAAGTTCCCTGTTATAACGTCAAGTCCACTATTGTCAGTTGTGTAACTCTATCATTCTTACCGCCTATCCATTTCTAATAACTCCGCAAAAGGTCGGTAAGGGCAAGTCATTTTTAAGGCAACGCATTATGCCGCAACCCGTGTTTGAACCAGGAGACTCTGCTACGATAGCGTTTTTTGAAACGCCAGTGCAAGGTGATAATCAAAATAACAACAGGCAAGTTTTCTGGTATTATCAAAAAACTCTGAACCCACACCCCGCATTATGGCTATTTTACAAACTTTAGGCGTGGTCTCGTGCCTGGGCGGACCCATGCATTTCTGTGGTTACGCGGCGGAAATGCTGCGCGATGAATTTGCCCGGCAAAACCTTGCGCAAAAACGTCTGCAACTCCAGTGGCATATGCTTTATCCCGACAGTCACGGTTCAAAGGAAGAAAAATTAGCCAGGCTGAATAAGTCAATAAGCCGGTTTACTGAAGACTGGACAAAAGCAAACCAATCATTCCTGATCATTGGCGGCGACCATTCCTGTGCATTGGGTACCTGGGGCGGTGTACTCAATGGATTACAGCAGCCCGGTCAATTCGGCCTGCTTTGGCTGGATGCCCACATGGATGCGCATACCTTTGCTACCACTGCATCCGGTAATATTCACGGTATGCCGTTGGCCGCTTTGCTTGGGCGTGCGGATAAAAAACTGGCGTCGATGTATCCCGGTTCCGACTTTATCAAACCGGAAAACCTCATTCTGATCGGTGTCAGGAGTTATGAGAATGAGGAATATGAGCTATTAAAACAGGCATCTGTAGACATTGTTTTTGCTGAGCAGATTAATGGGCTTGCTCAAGTGTTAATTAAAGCCATAGACAAACTCAGCCTGACTTGCGGGACTATTGGCATCAGCCTTGATTTGGATTTTATTGATCCTGTAGATGCTCCCGGCGTTGAAACGCCTGCTGCTGGAGGCATTAAAGCCGAAGAACTGATTGCAGCGCTGGCATTGATTAATCGACATCCGAAAGTATGCGGCCTGGAAATCAGCGAATTCAATCCGGAACAAGACTCCGAAAATAAAACCCTGCACACGATGAAAGACATTATTGAGGCGTTCTACGGCGAACCCCAGTGAGTTTAATGAAGGTTTGGTCTTCGTTCATCGCCCGATAAATCGGGCTCCTACATATTGCGCGCCGTCGTAGGAGCCCGATTTATCGGGCGACGGGTGTGCCCAAGCTATTTTCTTTGCCCATTCCTAAAGCGTCAGTCTTAGCGGCCATAACAAAGTCATTAACGTGTAAGCCTTTGATCTTATGAGACCACCAGCTTAACGTCACCTTACCCCACTCCGTTAAAATACTGGGATGGTGACCTTCTTGCTCACTGAGCAAGCCAACTTTATTAGTAAACGATAAAGCCTCTTCAAAATTATCGAACCTGAAAGTTTTTATCAAGCGCTTAATGCCATCTGTTTCGATCAGCTCCCAGCCCTGTAATTGCGGCATCAATTCATCGATTTCTTGCTGGGTCGCCAAAGGTGCACCTATTCTGCAGACTTCACACGTTTTACCGGTCAGATTACTCATGGCTAATTACTCCGCAATACGATTCAAGACATAATTTTTTTAGCCCAACTTCGTCACCTAATAACGAAGTTCCCCGCCATTTCAATCAGTTAAAAATTTTAACTACTGTCGGTTGGCACTACAGATTTTTTGCTG
>PGZD01000038.1 GCA_002843155.1 Gammaproteobacteria bacterium HGW-Gammaproteobacteria-3 | reverse complement strand
GGGTTCTTTTTCATGGCACGATCTCCAGTCAGGGTAGGGCTCAGGTTCGACTAACCGAAGGGTCAAAAGTTGCTGAGACTTATGGGTAATCAGGAAAACAAAAGCCAACGCATCAGCCGCCCCACACCTTAAAGCATAGATACTCCGCGCATCAATTCGGGCAAAGTCAATGGGCGGCCTCATTGCGCAAAAATGCTTCGAACATCAGCAAAGACCAAATCGGCGCACTGTAATCCCGAAGACCCGACTGATGCTGATCGACCATTTTTCTGATAAACGCCGTCTCGAAATAACCGCTTTCAGTAATGGCATCACCCAGCAGCGATTCGCGCACCCGGTGTTTCAAAGGGCCTTTGAACCAGTCGCTCAACGGCACCGCAAAACCCATTTTCGGCCGGTATAAAACTGCGTCCGGCAAATAGGTTTCCAGCGACTTTTTGAAAATATACTTGCCTTCCCGCTGACGCAGTTTCATATCAGGTTGCAGCCCTGCCATCCATTCGACCAGCTTGTGATCGAGCAGCGGCACACGGACTTCCAGGGCATGAGCCATGCTGGCCCTATCGACTTTGGTCAAAATATCGCCGGGCAGATAAGTCTTGATGTCCAGATACTGAACCAGAGATTGCGGATTTTCGATATTGACGTTTCGGGTGTGTCGCCGAAACACTTCGACCGCTTGATAACCTTGCAATTCCTGCTTCAACTGCGCGCCGAACAAGTTATTGCGCAGCTCATTGGAATTGACCGAAATACTGTGAAAATAGCCTTCCAGCGAATCACGGGCAATGGATTCAAAAGTCGATTTGGCGCGAAAAATCTTCGGCGCCCAATCGGCTTTGGGATAAGTCCGCCCCAAAAAACCGAACAGCGGCTTGCGAACCCCATCGGGCAGCCATTGACGCATACGGTCTTCGTAAGTATGCCAGCGGTAGCGCCGGTAACCGGCCAGGTTTTCATCGCCGCCGTCACCGGATAAAGCCACCGTCACTTGTTTTTTGGCCAGCTCGCAAACCCGGTAAGTCGGCAGCGCCGAACTGTCCGCGTAAGGCTCGTCGTAAAGCCCCGCCAAACGATCGATTAAATGGAAATCATCAGGATCGACCTGTTCGACACGGTGCGCGGTATGGTAGCGGTCGGCGACCATTTTGGCGTATTTTGCTTCATTGAAGGCCGGGTTCCCGAACGATATGGAACAGGTATTGACCGGCTGCTCGGACAGGCCCGCCATCATAGCGACCACAGCGCTGGAATCGACGCCGCCGGACAAAAACGCTCCCAACGGCACGTCGGCCACCATTCTGATATTGACCGCTTCCCTGAAACGCTCAATCAGTTGTTCTGCAGTTTCCCGCTCGCTCAAACCCGGGCCTGCATTGAACTCAACATTCCAGTATTGTTGAGGCTGAGAGGTTTCCCGGCCTCTTTTTAATGTGAGATGATACCCCGGCTCAAGCTTGTAAACATTTTTATAAATGGTTTTGGGGTCGGGGATATAACCGAAACCGAAATAATCTTCAATGGCGGTGGCGTCCAGTTCCCGGGGTAAATCGGGATGCACTTTCAGCGCTTTCAATTCGGAAGCGAAAATAAACCGGCCATCTGCCAGTTCAGCATAATACAGCGGTTTAATACCTAAACGGTCCCGCGCCAGAAACAAGGTTTCCCTGGCTCTGTCCCAGATCGCAAAAGCGAACATGCCGCGCAATTTTTCCACGCAGGACTCGCCCCAGGCTTGCCAGCCGATCAATATCACTTCGGTATCACAATGCGTTTTAAAAGTGTAGCCCAAAGCCTCCAGCTCTTTTCTGAGCTGCGGAAAATTGTAGACTTCGCCGTTATAGGTCAGCACCACATTGCCATCCTGGCTGTGCATGGGCTGTTGCCCGCTGGACAAATCGATGATGGACAAACGTCGGTGACCGAAGCCCAAACCCGGTTCGATATGCAAACCGCCTTCATCGGGCCCGCGATGATGCTGGCTTTCATTCATGCGCCCGAGTAATTCCCGGTTGATTTCGCGTTTTTCCTTTAAATCAAATAGGCCCACTATTCCGCACATAAAATTTCCCGCATCTAATTTTGTCTAAAGACCCAACCGCTCATCATAAACCGCCTTGTAATTTGCGGTCATGGCTTCCATCGAAAACTCCGCCAGCACGCGGCGGCGACCGTTTTGTCCATGCGCCAGGCGCTTTTCTTTATCGGCTGCATAGCTAAACAGGCAATCCGCCATTTCGGCGGGATGCTGCGGCGCCACCAGAAACCCGGTCTGGCCCTGTACCACCAGCTCGGGATTGCCGCCAACTGCGGTTGCAATCACCGGCAAGCCGGAAGCCATGGCTTCCAGAAGAGTATTGGAAATGCCCTCGGCTTGCGATGGCAAGACAAAAATATCGAAGCGCTGCATTATTTCGGCGATATCATGACTCCTCCCAGGCAGCCAGGCCTGATGGAGCAAGGCGTGTTCCGTCAACAATTGCAGAGCCTGGACTCTCAACGGCCCTTCGCCGATTATGATCAATCGGAGCGAGTCGGCTAATTCAGGGTGTCTGGCCACCAGGTCGATAAAGGCCCGCACCAGGGTCAATTGATCTTTGACTCCGTGCATACGCCCCACCGCACCGATGACAACCGTGTTATCATCGATAACCAACGGACAATCCGGCAAAGCGATTCTTGAACCCGATCGGGGCTTGAATTTATCGGTATCGACACCGTTACAAATCCGGCTTATTTTGTGTTCGGGAATTTTTACCCGCTCCACTAAATAGCGCTGTAAATGCAAAGATAGTGCAATGATACGATGAATCATCAGGCTCAACAGACGCCTGAGCCATTGGTATTTTTTATTGTCGCCGTCAGGGTCGAAACTATCCCAACCGTGTTCGCCGTGTACCCGGAATCTGACACCGGCCAGCCATGCCGGAATTTGATATTCGATGGCAGCGAGATTACGGGTATGTACAATCGCGGGCTTTATTTTCCGTAACAGACGGTACATTTTGATAAAGGAAGCCCAATCCTGGCCTTCTTTTTTATGCAGCTCATAGATTTCGACATCACCTCGCTGTAGGCGGTTTTTAAAATCGGTGCTTTGTTTCAGACAGATAATGGTGTGCCTATAGCTTTCAAGCGGCATACGGTTGATCAGATTCACCAGACCGTTTTCCAGCCCGCCTACGCCCAGGCTGTAAATGATATGTGCGATTAGGGGCGGGCTTTGTTGTTGCATGGCATTATCCCTACGGTAAACAAGTGGGCCGCTATACTTTCACACTTCGAATTTCAACACAAGCTCATGGCGGCACCGGGGTGTTCGGCAAAGGCTTTGACAGCAGGGATGCTGTCATAGAGCCTACATGGATGTATTCACGGCGTCCTTTGACGGACACCCCGGTGCTGAGATTTAGTCAGCTTCATTAATTTTTATAATACTTTTTATACCATTCGACAAAGCGCGCAATGCCTTCTTCTATTTGCGTGCAAGGCTTGTAACCGACATCCTGGACCAGCGCTTCCACGTCGGCATAGGTATCGGGCACATCGCCCGGCTGCAACGGCAACAGTTCTTTTTCGGCGGTTTTACCTAAAGCCTGCTCCAGCACTTCGATGTATTTCATCAGTTCGACCGGGCTTTGATTGCCGATGTTATAAACCCGCCACGGTGCCCGACTGGTGCCGGGGTCGGGTTTGGCGCCGCGCCAATCGGGGTTGGGCTGCGCGACCGTATCGAGAGTTCGGATAACGCCTTCGACAATATCGTCGATATAGGTAAAATCACGCCGGTGTCGGCCGTAATTGAAAACCTGGATTTTTTTCCCGTCCAGAATGGCTTTGGTAAATAAAAACAAAGCCATATCGGGCCGACCCCACGGGCCATAAACGGTAAAAAAGCGCAGTCCGGTGGTCGGCAACTGGTATAAATTACTGTAGGTATGCGCCATCAGCTCATTGGCTTTTTTCGATGCCGCATACAAACTCAAAGGATGATCGACGTTGTCATGCACCGAAAACGGCATGGTTTCGTTGGCGCCATAAACCGAACTGCTGGAAGCATAAACCAAATGCTCTACGCCATTATGCCGACAGCCTTCGAGAATATTAATGAAGCCGACGATATTGCTGTCGATATAGGCATGAGGGTTTTCGATAGAGTAACGCACCCCGGCCTGCGCCGCCAGATTCACCACCCGCTGCGGCCGGTGTGTCCTGAAAAGTTGCTCCAGAGTTTCACGGTCGGCAATATCGGCTCTGACATCGGTAAAATTGGCGTGGTCTAAAACCCGCGCCAACCGTGATTTTTTAAGATTGACATCGTAATAATCATTTAAATTATCGATACCGATGACTTCATCGCCCCGCTCCAGTAGCTTCAAAGCCAGATGATTGCCGATAAATCCGGCAGTGCCGGTCACTAATATTTTCATGGTTTATAATCTTGCGTCGGTTTGCCCGGCTGGGAACAAATATTTTAAATCGTAAATGACCGAAGCGGCCTTACCCAAGGCCTTGACCCGCGCAATACCCATTTGTTGGAACTGGCGATGCGCAACCGCCAATATAATGGCATCGTATTGATCCCTCTCCAGTTCGGTAACGGGTTCGATGCCATATTCGGCCACGGCTTCTTCAGGATTGACCCAGGGGTCATAGACATGAACATTGACACCGTAACTGCGCAACTCTTTAACAATATCGACGACGCGGGTATTGCGCAAATCCGGGCAGTTTTCTTTAAACGTCAAACCCATGATCAAAACCTCGGCATCCTGCACCTGAATCCGTTTTTTGAGCATGAGCTTGATCAACTGCGCTACGACATATTCACCCATGCCGTCATTGATGCGCCGCCCCGATAAAATGACTTCGGGGTTATAACCTATGGCCTGAGCCTTGTGCGTCAGGTAGTAAGGATCGACGCCGATACAATGGCCGCCGACCAGACCCGGACGAAACGGCAGAAAGTTCCATTTGGTACCGGCCGCCAGCAATACCTCTTCGGTGTCGATGCCAAGGCGGTTAAATATGAGTGCCAGCTCATTGATCAAGGCAATGTTGACATCGCGCTGGGTGTTTTCGATCACCTTGGCCGCTTCCGCCACTTTGATGCTGCTGGCTTTGTGGGTACCGGCACTGATGATGCTCTGGTAGAGCGCATCGACTTTTTCCGCTGTTTCAGGTGTCGAGCCGGACGTGACTTTCAGAATGGTGGTGACCCGGTGTTCCTTGTCGCCCGGATTGATGCGTTCGGGACTGTAACCCACATAAAAATCCCGATTGAACTCAAGCCCGGACACCTGCTCCAGAATCGGCACACATACTTCCTCGGTAGCGCCCGGATAAACCGTCGATTCGTAAATGACAATATCATCCTGCTTGAGCACTTGCCCGAGCAGAGCACTCGCACTTTGTAGCGGCGCAAGGTCGGGTTGCTTGTATTCATTGATGGGCGTGGGTACGGTCACGATATAAACCGTACAATCTTTAATGGACTCTACGACATCGGTATAACGCAATAGAGTAGCCTCGGCCAATTCCGCCTCGCTGACTTCCAGCGTGTGGTCATGACCCGACGCCAGCTCTTTGATGCGGGCGCTGTTGATGTCAAAACCCACCGTCGGATATTTTTTCCCGAACTCAACGGCAAGGGGCAAACCTACATAGCCCAAACCGATCATGCCTATTTTTATATCTTTCAACATATTTATTGATCCTTTTCCCAGACTCCACGGGCATCGATGATTATTTTTTCTTTAAGCAGCACAGTGTGCTTGATTTGGCTGAACAACGTATGGTCAGTGAGGGTGACAATGATATTGGCGCTTTCCAGACTTTCAGCCAAACTGACCAGACGGACATGCGAATCTTTCAAATTTTCCGGCAATGCCTTGATGTGCGGCTCGACAATCAACACGTCACCCAGATGTTCTGCGATAATCTGACGTGTTATGGCCACGGCAGGGCTCTCCCGCAAATCATCGATATCGGCTTTGAACGCGAGACCTAAACAGGCTATTTTAGGCTGCTTGAACTCAGCCGCGACTTTGCGCACTTTATTGATGACAAACTCGGGCTTGGCGTCGTTGACTTCGCGCGCAGTTCGGATCAGGCGCGCCTGCTCCGGCGCTGAATCGACGATAAACCAGGGATCGACGGCGATACAATGACCGCCGACTCCAGGCCCGGGGCTTAGAATATTGACCCGGGGATGGCGATTGGCCAGTCTGATCAGTTCCCAGACATTGATATTGAGCTTGTCGCAAATAATTGACAATTCATTGGCGAACGCGATATTGACATCGCGGAACGAATTCTCCGTCAGTTTCGCCATTTCCGCCGTCCGGGCATCGGTGATAAAACATTTTGCCCTGACAAATATCTGGTACAAGGCTTTTGCCCGTTCCGCGCATTTGGGCGTCAGGCCGCCGATCACCCGGTCGTTGGCCACCAGTTCTTGGATCACAAAGCCCGGCAACACCCGTTCCGGGCAATGCGCGACCTGAATGTCGGCCTGATCCCCCGCCTCTTTGGGAAAACTCAAATCAGGCCGAACTTCGGACATCCATTGGGCTATTTTTTCGGTGGTGCCGACCGGCGAAGTCGATTCTAAAATGACCAGATTACCTTTGCTCAAAACTTTTGCCAGATTTCTGACCGCCGCTTCGATATAGGATAAATCCGGCTTATGACCGTCGGTAAACGGTGTCGGCACCGCTATCATGAAGGCATCGGCAGGTTCCGGCTCGATTGTCGCCCGAAGCTTGCCGGTGGTCACGGCGCTTTGCACCAGCATATCCAGATCGGGTTCGACGATATGTATTTTACCCTGATTGATGGTATCGACCGCGTGACGGGAAACATCGACACCGACCACTTCTATGCCGCGCGAAGCGATGACCGCAGCCGTGGGCAGGCCGATATAGCCCAAGCCATAGATCGATACTTTTTTGAACAAGGGATTATCCATTAACAACTCCTGCTAGAATGCGCTGACCGGCTTTACCGTCGCCGTAAGGATTGTGGGCAAAACTCATGGTGTTATAAGCTTCGAGGTTATCCAGCAAGATTTCGGCGCCGGCGATAATTTGCCCGCTATTTGCGCCGACCAGCTTGACCGTGCCCGCCGTGACTGCTTCGGGACGCTCGGTGGTGTCGCGCATGACCAGCACCGGCTTGCCTAATGACGGCGCCTCTTCCTGCACACCGCCCGAATCGGTCAGGATGATATAGGCACGCTGCATCAGATAAACGAAAGGCAGGTAATCCTGGGGTGCTATCAAATGAATCGTATCCACATCTTTCAACAAGCGCTTGACCGGCTCCTGAACATTGGGATTGAGATGTACCGGATAAATGATCTGTACATCGGGACGCGAGGCCAATGTTTTCAAAGCCCGGCAGATATTTTCAAAACCTTCGCCGAAACTCTCGCGCCGATGCCCCGTGACCAGAATTATTTTTTTGTCCGGCGCGATAAAAGGAAAGCGTTGCGCCAGCTCGCTTTGCATCGCGCTATCGGCTGAGAGCCTGTCTCGCACCTGATGCAACGCGTCGATCACGGTATTGCCGGTGACGATGATACGCTGTGCCGGGACATTTTCCTGGCGCAGATTTTCTCGGGCCGTTTCGGTCGGAGCAAAATGTAAATCGGCCAAGGCTCCGGTCAATTTGCGGTTGACTTCTTCGGGCCAGGGCGAATAGATATTGCCGGTGCGCAGCCCCGCCTCGACATGGCCTACCGGAATTTTCCGGTAATAGGCGGCAAGACTTGCCGCTAAAGTCGTCGAGGTATCGCCGTGCACCAAAACCCGGTGCGGCACAAAAGCCTGCAAGACCGGTTCAAGTCCTGTCAAAATGGCGCAAGTGATACCGGTCAAACCCTGATTTTGCTTCATGATATCCAAATCGTAATCAGGCTGTATGGCAAACAAGTCCAAGACCTGATCGAGCATATCGCGGTGCTGCGCGGTGACGCAAACGCGGGTTTCAAAACGTTCGTCGTTTTTAAACGCTTTGACCACCGGCGCCATTTTAATGGCTTCAGGCCGGGTGCCGAAGATGATCAGAATACGGGTTTTATCGGGTAGAGTCATTCAGCCTATCCAATCAGGGAAATCAAACGTTCGGAGCTGCTTTGCCAACTGAATTGCGCCAGGACAAAATTTCTGTTGGCGTCAAAAGTTTGAGGCACGGCATGGGCTTTCAGAAAATGCCCCGCTTGCTCTGCAAATTGTTCGGCATCGTCAATTACCGACAACGCCGGTTGCCCGTCAAGCGGTATGCCCTCCATGGCCGCTGAAGTCGCCATCACTTTTTTGCCCATGGCCATCGCTTCCAGGACTTTATTCTGTATGCCCCGGGCAATACGCAGCGGCGCTACGACCAGGTGGGCGGAGGCGAGATAGGGCCTGATATCCTTGACCGCGCCGGTCACGGTGACGCCCGGCCGCTCGCCCAGCGCCAGCACTTCCCGTGTGGGCTTGGAACCGACAATATAAAACCTCGCCAGGCTGTTGCCCCGGTACAGCGCCGGAAAAACCTGCTCGGCAAACCATTTTACCGCATCGACATTGGCCCAATAGTCCATGGCGCCGGTAAAGACCATGACGCTGGTCTGCGGCGGATAGGGCGAGGGAAAAACGTGCTCGGGCGAGAAGTAATCGGTATCGACGCCGTTAGTAATGGCCTTGACTTTATCTTTGAATTCAGGCGCCAGACTTTTGAATAATTCCGCTTCCAATTCCGAGACGAAAACACCGGCGCGGGCCCGGTCTATCACTTGCCGTTCATAATCCAGCAAGCGCTCCGATTCACGCCGGTACAGCCAGCTTTCGGGCCAGCTTTTTTTAAGCGCATATTGCCGCCATTTATCCGAATCGACATCAACAAAATCGACAATCAGAGTCAGTTGTTTATGATGGGCCACATATTGCGCCATCACCGATGAAAATATCAGGACTTTTTTGATTTCCTGCTGCTCGATAACCTGATCCACCCAGGTTTGCAGCACTTTATTTCTATAATAAGGCACACTCAAGGCAGAGCCGGTCAGTAATCCTTCAAGGCTTTTGATTTTTGCCTGCAAAGGCTGGAGGCTCTGAATACAGGTGTCCTTGCAAAAAGACTGCACCGAGGACTCATAATTCCAGTCTTCGGGGTCGTCGATAAAGGTACCCAGATAAACACGGTAATGCGCGGACAATGCCTGCAAAAAATGATAGGAACGGATTTTATCGCCTTTATTCGGGGGATAGGGAATCCTGTGTACCAGAAACAGTAAGTTTTCCATTTCTCTTAACCCAGATCTTTAGCCAGCCAGGGTCCAAGCCGTTGGCTCAACGCCAAGGGCAATCGCTTCCAGGCGGCGATGAACAACTGATACTTAGGGTTCAATGGATTGATATCCGGCAATGTTTGTGCTTTGACTAAATGAAATTCATAAAACAAAGGTTCCGGTTCAAAACCCCAGTGTTTTTTAAAGCGGTAGGAACCCGTGCCGACTTTACTGCGGCCATAGTCAAACACCTTGATGCCTTTTTCCACGGCGCGGCGCATGACTTCCCAATACATGAAATCGTTGCCCTGAACGGCTCTGGCCCGCTCGGTGCCCCCGCCGTAATAGGGCAATACGTTATCTTTGAAATAAAAACTCATCACACTCCCGATGAGCTGTCCTTCCTGTTCGATCGTCAGAATTTCACACTGCTCTTTAAAGACTTCTTGTAAAATTCTGAAATATTTTTTGGCAAATACCGGCGTACCAAGGTTTCTGACGCTTTCCGAGTAAGCCTGATAAAGGCGTTCGACATCATTATCGATCCGGCTGACCAGTCCGGCTTTGATGCCTTTTCTGATCATGGCCCTTTGCTTTCGGGGAATAGCCTGCATATTTTTTTCAAGGTCGGCATCGAGTTCTTTGCGGAATGTGACATACAACGCTTTATGAGGCCGCTCCGGCGTCTGTTGGACGCAGTTGCGCATTTCCAGATAATCGACGCCCAGTGTTTGCGCCAATTGACAGGCCTGATTATCCAACATTTGCCGGGATGCGTCATCGTCGGCCACGATGCCGCCGTAGACACAAAAAGATAATGAACACAGCGCATTGCCGAACAACAGGCTGTTGACATGTACCAGCGGTAACAGCCCTGTTATGCGGCCTTCCTTTTCCACATAATAAAAATAAGTTTTGTGACCGAATGCACGCTCGATGACATCTTGCCAGCCGGACAGATGAAAAAAAGTAGCGTCCTCATGTCTTGCGACAAAGTCATCCCAATGCCGGGTGGCGGCAGCTTCAAGTAATTTAATCATGGGCGCGTCGTATTATTTTTTAATGGCCGGGTCTGATGAATATGTTTTCCAGGGTATCCCAATTAAAATCCTGTAAAAGCCGGACAATACGCGCCTCCATTTTATCGAGATGCAAATAATGCCGAAATTGGGTTTTAAGGCTGATACCTTTTTGCCTGGGTTGCGCGGGGTCGATTTCCCAGGGGTGAAAATAAAAAATACCGGACTGATGCTCTTTGGAATTGAGCCTGTTGAATGCCCATTTGGATAAGGCATAAGGATAGAATCTGAAAAACCCGCCGCCACCGAAGGGGAAGTTTTTATTGGCGAATGTCAACGTAGTGATCGGTATTTCCTTGAAAGCTTGATCTTCCAGTGGACAAAACATGAAACGGGGCGCTTCAGGCATACCGTAAAGGTCGTGCTTAACCGGATAAACACTGGAGCTGTAAGTGAATCCGGCATCGCGTAAGACCTGATGCGCCCAAAGATTTTCGGCGCCTATTGAATAACTGGCCGCCCGGTAACCCAGTACCTGACGGCCGCCGATATCTTCCAGCAGCGTCTTGGTTTTAATAATATCGGCCCTGAATTGTTCCGGTGTCTGCTCGGTCACCCGAATATGCTCATAGCCGTGGCAGGCCAGTTCATGGCCTTCCTGGACGATGCGCCGAATCAATTCAGGGTGGCGTTCGGCAAGCCAACCCAACGTAAAAAAAGTCGCTTTGACGTTGTATTGCGCAAATAAATCCAGAATACGCCGGGTATTGCGCTCAGCGCGCTGAGGCAAGTTATCCCAAGCGTTTCTGGCGATATGTTTTTCAAACGCCGAAACCTGGAAATAATCTTCGACATCAACCGTCATAGCATTATGGATGGTATTTATTGTCATGATTTTATAGATACCCAACGTATCTGAAATTGATGATAGGCCATTTTTCGGTTTTCGTTTCCATTATATATACTCATCGCAGAGCAAAATCCGGCGCCGGAATTTGAAGTGCGAAAGGCGTACTTCGCGCGGCAATTGCCGGAATGGCACTTAGAAACGCCCACTCAAGCTGATTGAAATACGGTTTTCATCGAAATCAAGCGTGTTCTGGTCGGAGCTTTGTTTCAAATAGCGGTATTCAATATTGCCACTGACATTGCGGGTGATAGTGCGTTGCGCCCGCAATAAAACGTCAAAAAATTTATTGCTTACGGAACCGATGGCATTATTGGTGTCGGTTTTTTGCCAATTCAAACTCAATAAAGTATTCAACCGTGAGCTGTAACGCCAGCTCCAGGCGCCTGAACCCCCATAGACTTCATCTTTATTCTGGCTTATCTGAAAGGTTCTTCTTTCCGAAAAGGCACTGGCGGTGAGTACACTTTTGCCCGTTCTGAACGAATAATTCAATTGCCCCCGTTTCCGGGTAAAAACCTCGTCGGTCAAGGTCGGCAGGTCTAAAAAAAATTGCGCCTGCGTGGGGTCTGGCGTTGACGTAATATTCCCGGAACCGTCCAGGATAAAGAATTGCCGCTCCAATAATACTTGCTGGACAGTCGTGGTGTCTTCATTAAACGTGCCGCTCCAAACCGAACGCCGCGTAACGTATCTAAGGTCGGTTTGCCATATATTGCCGGTATTGGTGCCGATGTCGTTGTTACGGTAAGTCGTGGTCCAACGCAGGCGCGAAATCGGCGACAGAAATACCGTGATAAACTTGTTATTACCGTAACCGGCCGATACATTCAAATTACGGCTGGGCCGCCATTGGCCGCCCAAGGTATAAAAAACACCATTGTTGTTACTATTGGTCGAGTTTTGAAAATCATTACTGCTGTGCCCGACTTGCGCGGTCAGATTTAATTTTCTATTGATATTGTACCTCAAGAGTGCCGATGAATTCTGAAAGCTGACATCCTGGCCGTCGCTGTTTTGATTGGTTCTGTTATTGAAGTTGGCTGACCAGCCAAAGCGCGAAAAATACCGGCCACTGACCAGCGATACCGTTTCCGAATGACTGTTGGTATCCGATATTTGGCTGCTTCCGGCACCGACCCGGTCATAAGTCAGCCGCGCCAGGCCATTGGCATAATGGCTGAAATGGGGCGTCCAGTACGGTGATAAGCTGAATGTGGTCAAGGTGGTGCTGTTACCATTGTTGGAGAAGTTATCGCCGCCAATTTGCGTGTTGCTGATATTTTGCTGGCTGACCGTACTGCGGGTGTCGAGAAATAAGCGGTTGGGTACAAAGGCGGTGGTGGAATTGTATTGCAGTTGATGGTTGACATCGACATTGGAATTGCCACCGGCATTGTAGATACTTTGTAAACTATAATTCAGGTTTAGCCGATAACGCGCCGATTGCCCGTTGATATTGAATCCCGGCCTGACTTCGGTAACCAGGGCACTTTCTTCGGAACCTGCGGGTGCAAGACGGATATTGTCCGAATAGAGCTCCTGCAAGGATGCGAAAGACCTGAAGTTCAAATTAAACGCCCAGGCATGACTTTGAAAAAATAAACAATACCCCATCAATGAGACAACCGCTAATCGCTCGACACTCAGATATTGCATAAAAGCTCAATATTTTCCATAGCCGTAATAATTCATATCGAGGCCTCTTTTGGTTTTATTGAGCAAAGCCAGTACCACATCACAGGATTCCAGCTTTTTAACCGCTTCCAGGACGATATTTTGTGCTGTTTTTTCCGCTTCGATAACCATGACGACCTGCCCCACTAATCGCGACAAGACTTCGGCCTGGGTTGCGGCAAGCAAGGGGGGCGAGTCGAAAATGACGATACGATCGGCGTAACGTCCACTTAATTCATCGCAAAGATCGCTCATACGTTTGCTGGCCAAAAGCTCGGTTGAAAACTGATGCGTTTTTCCCGCCGGAACGATGCGCAAACCTTCGATTTCAGTTCTGAGAATGATGTCGGCAAACTGAGTGCCAACACCTTCTAGGTACTCAATCAACCCCGGGCCTTTTCTTATGCCCAGAATTCTTGAGACGGAGGGTTTTGCGACATCGGCATCGATCAACAATACTTGTTTATCGCGTTCGGCGGCAATGCTGATGGCAAGGTTGATCGCGGTAAAACTCTTGCCTTCACCGGGGACACTGCTGGTAACAAGGATCATGTTCGCGCGCTCGATACCTCGCTCTGCACCATTGATAGCATTGATCACCAGAGGCCGTTTGATGCTTCTGAATTCTTCGGCAACCTGCTGATGACTGGCCGAGGGCTTGATATAGCCATGGCTTTCCAAAAACGCCCAATTGAATTTTTCGCAGGTTTTGTCGGCAACATCGATAAATGCCTGCCTCTGCTGTGTGTCCGGCTCAGGTTCCTGTGTGGACGATGGCAAGCAATCACCGTTAACTTCCGGGCTTTTCGGCAATGAAAATTTAATCTCATTTATTCCGTTATCAAGATCTGCCAATTTAGCCTTTTCCAGCGCTTTTTCAAGACTACTCATTTATTTTCCGATATTTCATTGATCTCAAATCCTTTACCCAGCCTTTACATTTTTAATTAAAAACTATTGAAAAATATGTAAAAATAAACCTTATGGCTCATACAAGTTAAATCCAGGCAGACACTACATTTGTTAAAGCCGGGTTTAGGACACAAGGTTAACAAGACGCCTTTTTTACGCTTTTAAAGTCATCACACCGGTATAAAGGCCAATCAGTAAACTGCACGCCAAGGCAAAACGAACGGACTGCCATCTTAATTGTTTTATTTGCTTATGATTTCTGACAATTGAAATACTGCCTAAAACGGGTAAACCGGTCGCCTGCCTGATTTGGTTGACGACAATAAAAGTAGGTTTTATCAAGGCTGCTAAAAAAGCAAGGGCAATACCGACCAAAAGCCCGCCGCCAAAAACAGCCGAATACAGAATAGGCCGTTTAGGTGCGGTAGGCGCTAACGGTTTATTAGGCGGCTCGGCGATTTTAAATTTCAACGCCGAAGCTTGATTATCGACTTTCTCCGATAAGTTGGCCTGCTCTTTACGTCCTAACAAAGCCTGATAGTTACGATAAATAGTGCTGTAATCCCGGTTGAGATTCTGCATTTCGGTTTCGATTTTCAGTCGCTCATTGAATTCTTCATCCAGTTTCAGTATTTTTTGCTCGTAAGCGGAAATCCTGGAATTCAATGCAGCGATTTGAGCATCGACCTCGTTAATCGACGCTTTAATAGATTGCACAAAAGGATTGGCGGGCACGATAGCATTGAGCTCCCCTTCTGTATTTGCCGCATCCAAAGCATTACGCTCCTTGATTGCTTTGATCGTGTCACTGATAACCCTGACGCTGGGGTGTTTTTTTGTATATTTAATCAGTAATTCATCCCGTTGCGCTATCAACGATGCCAGCCTTGGATCTTCGGACGAAGTATCATTCAGGCTTGTCAAGCCCCATTCATCTTCAGCGCTTTCCTGGGCTTCGACTAATTGTTCCTGTAACACTTTTTTTCGAGAAAACAATTCTTCCATGGATAATTTGCTTTCATCCAAAGTATCACGGAGCTGTTGGGCTTGAGTTACCTGATCCACGCCTTGACCGGGCAGCATACCGACATTGGCTCTTTTGAAATTCTCTTTGGCTTTTTCAGCGTTGCGCAACCTTTGCTCATATTCCTGAATCTGACTGACTAAAAAGCGCTGCGCCGAATCGACATCATCCAGTGCCGTTTGCTGGGTTTGTTCCGAAAAAACGGTAAGTACCGCTTGAACCACTTGTTTTGCTTCACTCGGATTGTCCGATTCATAACTGATCGAAAAAATTTCATCCCTGCCGCCGCCGATTTTCATATTGGTTTTTAACTGGCCGATCAAACCTAGTTTTGCGCTCTCGGTTTTAAGATTAGCGCTCAAGCCGGCCAAATCAGCAATTTTTTCCAGATTGTAGCGCGTAAACATCAATTGTTTCATGATTCCCACCATGCCGCGCACGTCCGACTGTATGGCAAGGCCTTGCAGCAGAGGCCTGAGCATGGTTCGGGTATCGACCTGAACGCGCGCTGTGGAGGTATATTTATCGGGCATTTGGCTGATGTACCACCATCCCGGCAGGCAAATGAGCCAGGCTACGAGAATGATTATCCACTTATATTTAAAAGTGGCTTTTATATAGTATAAAATTTCAGCGAATTGATCTTGCATAACCTTAACCCAGCCTTAACATTTTGTAATCATAAAATATTGAAAGATATGTAAAAATAAATTTTACGGCACATACAAGTTAAATTCGGCATGATTTTTAATTTTTTATTTAAATAGTATAGGCCGTAGGCACTACATTTGTTAAAGCTGGGTAAATTACCTTCAATGTCCTATTCACGACTTTGACTGCGGGTATTCGCTCAACCTGAATGCTCAACACCTTCGCCAGACGCCAAGCATTCGCTTCCCTTTTTTTAAAACGCCAACAGGCGAAATTGGAAGCCAATTTGCCTCTCGGGCTGACAGGCACAAGACGCGACAAACCGATAAGCCTTGTGCTGTCAGAAAAAAGAATCGGGAATAATCAGAATATCGCCCGGCATTATTTTTACATTAGCCGATAAATCACCCTCTTGCAGTAAATCGTCTATTCTCAGACCGAATTGCTTTTTTTCCCCGTCAATTTCACGAATAATGCTGGCCCGATTGCCATCGGAGTAAATGCCAAGCCCCCCGATTTGAATCATCAAATCCAGAAGCGTCATGCCGGTTTTATACGGAAAAGCTTGAGGCTGTCCACCCGATCCCCCTCCGCCTGACCCGCCACCGAAGCCGCCGCCACCTCCGCCGCCGCCACCGAAGCCACCTCCGCCACCGCCGCCGCCAAAGCCGGAGCCGGTCTGGATAACTCGAACCTGTTGTTCAAAAACTCCCTGGAAACCACCGACGATAATAGCCACTTGAGGGTCACGCACAAATTCGCCCAGAATCACTTCCATTTCACGCGCTAATTGATATGGCGTACGCCCCACCGCCTCAACATCGTTGACCAAAGGTGTTGTTATCTTGCCGTCGGGTCTAACTGTTGCGGTTGTGGAAATTTCAGGGTACCCCCAAACAAAAATCTGCACACTATCACCCGGCCCTATCAAGTAGGTGTAATCGCTCGGTAATTCAGACTCGTCATTCAACGGTGGATAACCGCATCCCGTTAGCGCAATAGCACAGCAAAATATGAAAACGCCTATTTTCTTCATAAACTTATATACTCAGATTATTATTTGTAAAACCTGTCAGGAACTTCGGAGCCGACCCGAAGGAACCATCACTCAACTAAGGAACGTGCATTTTATAACTTGTGCAACTGACTTGTCCTTTTGTCCGTTTTCTGCGTTGCCTACAGGGGTAGGTAGGGGCGTGAGCCAAGAGCGGCGCTTTGTGCAAACAGGTACATAGCTCACTATGTACCGTTTGCACGCCTTGAACCCGAACAAAAATCTTAGCATCGTTGTCCAAGCTATTTCATGCCCGTCCCTAAAAGACAATTCAGTTTTTCGCTTTGGTTTTTTGCTGCAATTCCTGCAAAAGACCTGTTGCTGAACTTAACTGGTCAAAGTTTGTTTTTTCGGCCAAGGCTAGCGTCTGTCTCAGTTCCGACACGGCACCGGCAACATTGCCTGAAGCCTGATAAACCTGAGCCAGATGAAACCTGAAAACAGGCACATCAGGTGCTGCGACAATTATTTTTTCCAACACGGTACGTGCCTCGTCGGTTTGGCCCGACTTGAATAAAGCCCAGGCGTAAGTATCGAGAAAATAAGGCTGGTCATACAGCTTGAAGCGTTTAACCAAACTCGATGCCTTTTGTATATCGGCTTCTTTACCATAGTGATCGAGCAGCAATGCCGCTAAATTGTTTCTGGCTATATCCAACTGCGGGTTTTTTTCCAGCACGGCATCATAAACAGCAACCGCTTCGTCATAGTTTTTTTCTTTAATATATACAGAGGCCAACAACATGGAAAGCTCAATATTATCGGGATTTTTTTGCAATCCATCGGTATAAGTTTTAATCGCTTCCGAAGCTTTGTTGTCGGCGATATAGACTCGGGCCAGTTCGGAATAAACAGGCACTGAGGGCAATTGCTCGAGGTTTTGCTGCAAAAGCCGCATCGCGTCAGCGAATTTTTTATCCAGAGTGAGCAATTTACTTTTTAAAACGATTGCGGCGGTATTTTTAGGATATTTTTCCAGCGAACTGTCCAGATACTGTAGCATTTTCGGACGCTGGCCCAGCATTTCATAGCAGCGCGCCATTTCCCGCAAACTGTCGCCGTGTCCCGGCTGCTGTTGCAAAACCGTCTGAAATTTCGAAATAGCCCGATTGCACTCGCCTTGCTGCTGATAAATCTTACCCTGCAGAAATTGTGTCAAATGTATGGCCTTGGGCTGTTTTTCCATCGCCTTGAGCACTTGTTCGGCCCCTTGCCAATCTTCCATCAGCATTTTGATCTGTACAAGCTTACCCATAAGTGTCAATTGATTGGGTAGTCTAGCCAAAGCTTTCTGTACAAGCTCCTGAGCATAATCGAATTGTTTATCGTTCAGCGCTTTTTCGACGATCGGGAACAGCGCCTGCAAATTGCCGGGATTTATATCCAGAGCCTGCTTAAAATGCTGCTGCGCCTTATTCATCTCGCCTTGCAATAAAAAAATATCGCCTAACAGCGCCAGCGTTTCGTCCGAATTGGGCAAATCCCATAAAACAGTATTCAACAAGGCGACGGCTTGATCCAGTTGCTCTTTTTGTACGAGCAGCTTGGCTTTGAGTATTTTTGCATCGGTAAAATTAGGCGTGTCATCAAGTATCTTTTCGATATCCGCTTCTGCTTGCGCAGAGTCTTTTTGCTGAAAACTTATTTTCGCCAGTAACAATCGGGCTTCCCGCCTTTTGTCCGCGTTAAAATTTTCAGCTTGACTGGTTTTTATCAATTCCGCCTTGGCCTCTTCCGTTCTGTTGGTTGCCAGCGCCCATTGCGCCAAACCCAGCAAGTGCGTGGCATTGTTTTGGCTGCTATTGACGAGGCCCTGCCAGACTGGCTGAACTTTATTTTTGTCGACAGCGTCGTAGTAGCTCAGCAGAACCAGCTTGGGTTTAAGTTGGCCGGGCTTTTGTTCAACCAAATCCGTTAAAATTTTTTCCGCTTGTTGATTTTTTTTGGCGCCGGTATAAATTTTAGCTAACGCATACTTTAATTCGTCGTTATCGGGATAAGCCTTAAGTAAACTTTCATAATCGGCAATGACAGCATCGACATCCTGATTTTTGGCATCAACCTTTATTTTCAAAAGATGCAGCCCCACATTGTCCTTATTTTCTTCCAAAGCCGGTGCAAGTAAAGATAACGCTTCCTCAAAATTCTGATCTTCCATCAATAATACGGCTTTTAAAGAAAGCGCATCGATATGTTTGGGGTTTTGTTCCAGGATGGCCTCAATAACCGGCATCGCCTCGGCTGGTTTTTTTTCCCTGATCAACACGGATGCTTTTAAGGCCAAGGCATCCAATTGCTCCGGTTTGCGTTTCAAAATTTCATCGACCTGGATCAATGCCCCGTCTTTGTCATCGAACAGCAGCAGCACTTTTCCCAATTTCAGGCGGGCCTCTATGTTGTCCGGATTCAATTTAACCGTTTCGGCCAGATTTTCTTTCATGGCCCGGTAATTCCGGCTTTTTTCATTTAATAAAGCCAGATAGTAATATGAATCGGCTGAATTTTGGTCTTGCTGAATTGCGCTTTTCAATTCCAGCTCGGCTTTAGCGAATTCCCCCTGATCATAAAGTTCGACAGCTTTTGCCTGCCTGTCTTTTGCCTCTTCTTCAGGACTGGAACACGCAGCCAAAATTAATGGAAAAAAAATGCATGCCCTTATCCAAACGCTAAATTTCACACTTTTCATTCAATAAACCTTCGAATTAAAAAAAATCGTCCGTTTCAAAAAACTTCACCTTGTACCGATTCAGCTTCGGCATTTTTCAGGTTAACCATTTAACCCAAAAGTGGCGTTTTAGTTTGCAAGAAGAGCCGTTCGAGTATTCTCATCGAAACATCGTATCCCAATTATAGAGGATATTTTGATAAACATTGCCTTTTGCTATTGAGCCCAATAGCAAAAAGAGTGACTCTCCACCTTATCTGCCGGATGCGCTATCGCTTATCCAGCCTACGGTATACTTCCTGTTCAGCAGCCTGAGTAATTGTCAAAAGTATAGCAACAACTCATGACAATAAAAACTTATAACGCTTTGTTTACAGCGGAAAACTGCCGCAACAGGGCACTTTGTTCCTGCCGCGAAGGCAGGCCGCAGCGCGCACCGGTTTTGGTGCAACACAAAGCGCCCGCTGCGCTGGCGTAGCGCAAGACATCGAGCCAGGGCATAGCGACGGCCAGCGCGGCGGCAAAAGCACCGTGAAAAGCATCCCCGGCGCCGGTGCTGTCGATGGCATTGACCGGAAACGCGGACAGAGCACCTTGTTCCAGGCCGCGCCGCCAAACCAGGCCATTTTCGCCCAAAGTAATAATGACGGCGGGCGCCCGCTGCGCCAGTTGAGTAAGCGCGGTCATCACATCTTTTGCGACTTGCCGCGCGAATTTTTCCGAACAAACCAAATAATCCACCCGACCCATTAATGCCTCGGTGCCTTCATGCAGGGAACCTGCATCCAATACTGTCGGAATACCTTGATTGCGGGAGTTTTGCGCCAGAGCTGGCGAGAGTTGCGGCTGATGGCCGTCGAACAGGATAATTTTGGGAGCCACCCGCGAAAAATCGATTTGTCCATTCGCTACCGCCCGGGTTTGCCCTTTGTAGTTAATCAAGGCGCGTTTGCCGTCCGGTTTAACGATGACGGTAGACAGCGGAGTCGGCCATGCGCCCTGCACAATCAAGCCCGTATACACTTTTTCCCCGGTCAGCTCTTCAAGATGCTTTTCACCATAAATATCTTGCCCGAGATAACCCGCGAATGCGGCGCTAAAACCCAGTCTGGTAACCGTCACGGCCGCATTGGCGGCAGGTCCGCCGCCTCCGGCAACCAGATTGTCGGCAAAAATTTTCTCGTCCTCGGCAGGATGTGCCGCCACCGAAAACACCAAATCGTAGCAGGCGTGACCTACGCAAAGCACATCGATATCTATTCGAGGATGCGGCATGAAAAACCCGGGTAGCAAGAAAAATCAGGGCACAGATTATCACTGTATTGGCGATACGGGCAATATTGTGCCGGTATGGACAGTTAGTTGATGAACGCGGTATTCTCTGCCTACAGGCTACTAAATTTTGGAGGACTCCCCGCATGTCACTGACACCTGCACTTTTACCGGATATGATTTCGGCCGTGGCCGACACAATCGAGCAAAACGCCGAAACCATTACGGCATTGGATCAGGCGATCGGTGACGGCGATCATGTGATCAATTTACGCCGGGGCATTCAAGCGCTTTTAGCGCAACGGGAAGAACTAAGCCAGATGGAAGACTGGCCGTCAGCCTGGCAAAAAATCGGCATGACGCTTATGTCTACGGTGGGCGGCGCATCGGGTTCTTTGTACGGCACATTATTTTTGACGATGAGTAAAGCCGGACGCAACCAAACTCTGGATTTTCCGGCTTTTACCGATATTTTCAGTCAGGGCGTCGAATCGGTCAAACAGCGGGGCAAAGCCGATGCCGGTGAAAAAACACTGCTCGATGTACTCATTCCGGTCACAGCGTGTCTGTGTCAGGCGGCAGCCCATTCAAACACTTGCGCCGATGCTCTGAAAAATATTCCCGCAGTCGCAATAGCGGGCATGGAAGCTACCCGGGACATGGTGGCAAGCAAAGGCCGCGCTTCGTTCCTGGGCGAGCGCAGCCGGGGCCATATCGATGCGGGCGCCAAAACCATGCAATTGATGATTTGCGCCGTGGTCGCCGTGCTGGCCGAATCAACACCCCCAGCGTAATGCGGCGGTGTGCACAGGCGCGTCCCAAAAGCGTATCAACTCGTCGTCGAGGCGCGTCAGCGTGATCGAGCAACCCGCCATATCCAGCGATGTCGTGTAATTGCCGACCAATGACCGGCAGATTTTGACACCGCGTTTTTCCCAGAACCGGGCCGCCAGCCCGTAGATCAAATGCAGTTCCAATAAAGGCGTCGCGCCAAAACCGTTGACATGCAGCAGCACCGGTTGATTTTTTTCTGGCGCAAGCTCATTGTCAATGGCTTGGGCCAGATGCTCCACGATTTCCGTGGCGGCAGCCAAAGGCAATGTCTCCAGACCGCGCTCGCCATGAATGCCGACCCCCATTTCCATTTCATTGCCGGCAAGATCAAAAGTAGGCTTGCCCAGCGCCGGCACCGTACAACTGGTCAGCGCCACGCCTATCGATGCCGTGGCTTCATTGACGCGCTCACCGAGAGCTTGGCAGGCGGCCAAGTCGGCGCCGACTTCGGCGGCGGCGCCGACGATTTTTTCCACCAGCAAAGTACCCGCCACACCGCGCCGTCCGGTGCTATGGTTTTTCGGCAGCGACACATCATCGGCCACCCGCACCGAGGCATTCGGGCATTCGAGCATTTCCGCCGCAATTTCAAAATTCATTACATCACCGGCATAATTTTTGACGATAAACAAAATCCCGCCGCCGTTTTCAACAGCTTGTGCGGCCGCGAGCATTTGATCGGGGGTGGGCGACGTGAAAATTTGCCCGGGACAGGCGGCGTCCAACATACCCTCGCCGACAAAGCCGGTATGCAAAGGCTCGTGCCCGGAACCACCGCCTGAAATGAGGGCGACTTTACCGGCTCGGGCCGTCTGTATGCGTCTGACGAAATGCGGCTGGGTATTATAATGAACGATGTCGGCATGGGCTTTGGCGAAACCCGAGAGGCTTTCTTCGAGCAATGTATCGACGTTATTGATGAATTTTTTCATAAGACATCCTTATAAAATTTGTGTTGACGAAGAAAAATCGGATCAATCGCTATTTTCCGGTAAAGCGTCGAGCGCCTGCGTGACGGCGCGAAGATCGGGCATGACCCAGGTTGGCCGGTGCTCCGTTGCCGCCAGTTGCTGTTCGGTCGCCACGCCGGTCAGCACCAGAAGGCTACGAATGCCGGTGCGAATGGCGCCCAGAATATCGGTATCCAGACGGTCGCCGATAGCCACGGTTTGAGCCGGATCAGATCCAAGCAACGCCATAGCCTGCCGGTAAATGATAGGCTCCGGTTTGCCGATAGTGATGGGCGCCACGCCGGTGGCCGCTTGCAAGGCCGCCAACACCGCGCCGTTGCCCAACCCCAAACCTTGCTCCATCGGCAGCGTCGTATCGGCATTGGTGCCGATAAAGCGGGCGCCCGCGAGTATATTTAGGGTGGCGGTGGACAATTTGTCCCAGCTCAGCGTCCGGTCCAATCCGCAGACAACGATATCGGCTCGGTGGCCCTCGTCAACCTCATAAAGTTCTGTCAGGGCGAACCCTAAGTCGAGTAAAGGCTGCTTCGCCCCGTCCTCGCCAATGACGAAGACGCGGGTTTGCTTTGGATCCATGCGCTCGCTCAGATACAGGGCGGTCGCCATTGCCGAAGTTAGAATCCTGCGACGCTCGACGGTAACACCGAAACCTGCAAGTTTGGCGACATATTGTTCGGGCGTCAGGCTGGCATTATTGGTGGCCAGAATATAGCGGAACCTGCGCCGGTGCAGTGTGTCAAAAAAATCAGCAAGGCCCGGCAATGCCCGACCGCCTTCCCACAATACGCCATCCATATCGATAATGAGTGCGTTAATGTTTTCAAAATTTTTCATGAGAATTTTTTCATCATTAAAAAAGGCGTCTCGGATCTGACGCGACAGCTTGAATAACTTCATCGTTATTATCCGCTTGATCGAGTATAACTTACGAGTTACCTAAATACACAGTCTTTGCTATTATCATGCGATGAAAAAAAACCCTACTTTGGATCAATTCCGGCAAAAAACCAAAACCCTGAATTATTCAACCGCGCTCGGGCTGATGTGCAGTTTGATATTATTCCTGTTTATTGTGTTTTTTGCCGCTAACGACCCTAAATCGTTCCTCAATTTAACCGGCCTGTTTATTGTCCTTGTCGGCACGCTCGCCGCTGTCTTGTTGAGCTATCCCCTGAAAGACATCAAACGCAGTGTCAACTCGATCCGCCTGGTTTTTCAAATCGAAAACATCGATCCGCAACGTGAAGCCAATGAAATCATCAATGTCTCAAAAATGTGGCTCAACAGGGACTTTATCGCCATTGAAAATGTCATCGACACCATCAACAATCCCTATCTCAAAACCGGTTTTCAACTCATCGTCGATCAGACCCCTATCGAAGACATTCTGTCCTTGCTGAAATGGCGCATTGCCAGGCTTCGGGCCAAGGAAAAAACGGAAGCCAACATTTTTCACAGCATGGCTACTTTTGCTCCGGCTTTCGGTATGTTGGGCACGCTGGTCGGCCTGATTAATATGCTGCAAATAATCGAACTCAAAGACATCAGCGCTATCAGCTTCAATATGGGCGTTGCTCTGATCACGACTTTTTATGGTTTGATTCTCGCCAACCTGGTCTTCGCGCCCATTGCGATCAAGCTGGAGCGGCGCACCGAGCAACGCATCATGATCATGAGCATGATCATGGAAGGCATCACCATGATCGCCGACCGGCGAAGTCCGGCTTTCATCAGGGAAACGCTCAAATCTTTTATCGCGCATTACGATGACGAACTGAAAACCGCGCTCTGAACCCTGACTGCTGCCTCTGAATCAAAAGCCATGACCAAAGACCCTTTTCTTAAACTGCATGCCGCTAAAACCATCGAAGAGCTGCTGAGCGACACCGACGTGCGCCATAATCAGAACTGGCTGCTCAGTTATCTGGACGTTTTTGTGCTGATTGTCATGCTGATGATTACTCTGATCTCGCTCGGCAATATTGAAATCGAACAGCAAGCCATCAAAACGGTAGCGGTCAAACCTGTCCGGCAGCTACCACGCAAGCCCCACCCGGCGCCAAAACCCTTACCCACGCCCATTGCCAAGCCAATACCTCCGGCAAAACCCGAAGTGACCCCGGCAAAACCTGAAATAATCCCAGTGCAGCCCGACCTCTTGCCCATCCCACCCAAGGCTGAAGTGCCTGTCACTGATTCAGTGCTTTTACCCAAAGCTGCCGAAAAACCGCCTATCGCGGCACTGCCTGAAACAACCGAAACGGTAGTGCCGCCGCCCGCGATACCACAACCCGAGCCTGCGCCGACACTGACAAAACAGGAAAAACTGGCCAACAAACTACTCGAAAAGCTGGCTCAGCTCGGCCTGGACAAGCGGGTTTCAATAACCATCACCGGCGATTACGCGCAACTTGAAATTCAGGATAAAATCCTGTTCGAATCTTCAAAAGCCGCTCTCACGGGATCCGGACAAAGCTTTCTCAACGATCTGGCGCCGCTGCTTATTCAATCAAGCGGGTTAATTTTTATAGAAGGTCACACCGACAACCGCCCCATCAAAACCCGTCAATTCCCCTCCAACTGGGAACTAGGTTCGGCCCGCGCCACCAGCGTTTTGCACTATTTGAGCACGCAAGGCCTCAATAAAAACCGGATGCGGGCCATGACCTATGCCGATACCCAGCCGATTGCCGACAATGGCACGGCGGCGGGCCGGGAGAAAAATCGCCGCGTCAATATCCTGCTTAAAGTCGAGCAAGCCGATGCTGCGCCCTAAAATCCTGCCGCGCGTCTTGTTGGCCCTGGTGCTGAATATAGCAACCTCCACCCTGGCCCAGCAAGTCGCTTTTACCGGGCTGTTTCAGAACAAGTTTTTTACTCTCTCTCAGGGTGCCGAGTTGATCTGCACGACCAGCGCAGAAGGCCAATTGCCGGTAGTCAGGCTTAGGCAAGCCATCGCCTATTACGAGTCCTTCAACCCGGGTCTGCGCGATGCCGCCGTAGCTTTTTTGACCCGGCACACCAACCTTGATCATCTGACCGAAATCCGCCATATCAAACGCGCTTGCGCCAAACAACACAAAGATGCACTGTGTCTGCTGGAAGGCTATTGGGACGATACAGAATCCGCGTTGCGCGTGCTGGCCTTGTTTTACGACACCAAAACCGTCATCAAACACAACAACGACTATGATTACCCCCGCTTTGAAGCCGATCATATTCACTCTTTCGAAAAAGCCTTGCGCAAGATACCGCCGTTCATGCGCCGCTTCATTACCCAGGCCAAACCCCTCGGCAATCTCGACGACGCCTTCAAAAAAGCCACTATTCCCCGCGCTACGCAACAACTGATTTTAGACGCCTATCCTGAAGATGCCGAAACCCGAATCTGGCTCGATGGCAGCCAGCCTTTAAGCATCATTCCCGGCACCGGTTTTCGTGACCAGGTTGTCGCCCAGGTTTACAGCGGCAGCAACAATATTATTTTCACCATCAAAAATTTCGACAAAGCCAAAGACGGTCAAAGTTACCGGGACATCGGCCTCACCTATCTGGTCGATTTCAGAATTCCGCTGATTGTGCATGAGCTAGGCCATGTCATTGACAATTTTCATTTCTGGGACGGCAAGGAAGAATTATATTTTTTCTTCTGGTACCGGAAACTATCCACCGACATTATTTTTGTCGATTTAATCAAGGATTCGGAACTGGCGCTATGGCCGTCGCACTGGTTCAGCGCTTTTGAGTATTTATGGGAAGTCAATAACGGCCGTTACAACGGCAAGATCAACGAAAAGCTGGCGGAGCTTTTCGCCCAGTACATCCTGATTCCCGGCCAATTAAAAACCGACTCGCCGAACGGCTACGCCTGGTTGCGCGACGATATTTTCAAAGGCATCGAATACCAGGGCTATGAAAGCTGCCCGAATCCGGTTGTGCGCAAACTGAGCTGGTGGGAAAGCGCCACAGCCCGGGCTTTGGGTAAATAGCCTCACCTTGCACTGTATGGGCATTAATTAATATGAGATGCGTGTCACATTATCCAATAATAACCATAGCATTTATGTAAGTTTATTATTATGCTTTTTCACACTTCAGTTTTTGGCATTGCTGTGTGACGGCGATTTAGACAACTTGTGATGCTATCTAAATCGCCGAAGGAGGTTTTACGTCCAACCTCAAAAAAATGGTCAAAGCGATTAGCACGGGATTCGTGCGCCCAATATTTGGAAAATGGGCGTTAAATCCCGCCCAATAGGCAAAAATAAGAGGAAATAGCGAGACAAGAGTCTGATTTAGGCGCTGACAAGTGCAAAATACCGC
>PGZD01000109.1 GCA_002843155.1 Gammaproteobacteria bacterium HGW-Gammaproteobacteria-3 | reverse complement strand
CTGCAAGCCATCATGCCCAGGTTTCTCATCGCTGCGGCGAACACGCCACCCATGCCAGGGCGGTTGCTCAAATTAGCTGAGGCTTATGGGTAATCAGGATTTTTTTTAGGGCATGAATATTAACATTATACAAGATTCTTTTAGATTGCGACGTATTCTTTAAAGAACAACAACTTATGAGTAAGTAAGGTCGTCTTTTATAATATTGCAATTATTCAGCCAAAATAAAAAATAAAGATTGACAAGGTTTTTCGTCAAAAAGTGATTTCGAAACGACCTTGTCCGGAACGCCTGAAACCCTGATTCCGGGTGTACAAAGAGTTGAGCTGGATAGAAATAGTATTCCTGCAGGAAGCAGCACTCCGATGACTGTTGATGTGAGCATTTCACCCGATAACAACTGTTCAACACTCGCAATGATCCAACGGGGCAATCCTTGAGCCTGCTGCGGTATGAAGCCTACGGGCAAATCGCTTGGATCCCTATACGCCAATTTTACTTATGGGTGGTTTTTATGATGAACATTAGCAAAACAATAGACAATTGCATCAATTCTACTTCGTCACAATTATTCAAGCGCCGCCTCTTGGAACCTGGAAAAATCAGGCCGGTTTACTTCGGACGAATTACAAACCGGCCATATTACAATGGTAGGCTGTCTAGTTTTTAGCATACTCATTGATAAGGTGTCGCATAGATTCCTTCATATTAATCGCTATATGCATCAAAAAATAATTAAATGCTCTATTCCAAATTTATAGGTATTAACTATGAAAATAATAATAACAATGCAAAAAAAGATGACGACAGGCTTAAACAAACGTTTCAAAAACGATCCTAATAATAGGAAATACAGGACTACGGAGGGCAGCAGCATGCGAGTTATCATATGGGGGAAATTGCGCAATACCCTGCCCGGTTGCATGTTGGTATTGCTGTTACTTTATGGTCACAACGCACTTGCAAGCCTGATTGTTAACGGTGATTTCGAATCCGGTAACACTGGATTTTCTACCGGCTACAATTTTACCCCCGATGCCACTAATAGTTGCCCGGGCTGTCTGAATACAACGGAGTACAATATTACCGCAGATGCTTCGCAACATCATCCCTTAGGGCTTCAATTTGGCGATCATACGACCGGCAGCGGCCTTTTTTTTATGGCAAACGGCGCACTCGATCAAGAGTTGGTCTGGTCTCAAACGGTTGATAATATCATCGCCAATACTTTATATAGGCTTGATGCGTTTATCTCTTCTTGGCTGAGCCTTGTCGATCCTTCGCCATCTTTTTTAGATTTTCAGGTAAACGGTGTGTCTGTGGGAACTTTCACAGGAAACGGCGTGCCGGGTGATTGGCAGAATTTCTCGTCCGTGTTCAATTCCAGCGCGGCAACGTCTCTAACCATTGAGATATTTGACTTGAATACTTCGAGCGGCGGCAACGATTTCGCGCTGGACGATATTTCGCTAAACCAAGTTCCCGAACCTCTTATGATGTTGTTGCTATCGATTGGTTTAGCTGGATTTTTCGTACGCCAAAATACATCAATCAAAACCGTTCGGCTTATTCAGATTGAGGCAGTGCAAACAAAGCAAGCTTTATCTTCGTTTTGCATAACCTGGAAAAAGCCGCCCGGGTTAAATTCAGGCGAAGATCGAACCCGTCATATTTCAATACAAGCTTATGAATAACGATAAGAATAAACCATCCTGGATTTCGCGTTTGTTCAAACAATCCGGGGCGCAGGCAATAACGGCAGATGACAAAATCCTTTATGGTCATCGCTATCATGATTCTTTATCTCATCTGCGCAGTCCGTTCAACGACTTATTTTATGGCGCGGAAAAAGTTCAGCCCGAGTGCCTGATTCCGGCTGATGGTCACCGGCATTCCGCATCCCGCTTATCGAACAACGAACCGGGAATTGTTCAACAGATTGAAACTAATTCGTTGCGAGCATCGAACGATAAAGTTCATCCTGTTGGCCGTTCCTCGCTAGAGTCTCAATTGACGCTGGTCAGGCTTTACGATGAAACCCCCGATACCAAAACCTTTCGCTTTGCCGATCGAACCGGTCGGATTTTTGATTATCGGCCGGGACAATATATCACCCTGTCGCTGGTTATAGACGGGCGGGAATATAAACGTTCCTATAGTTTGGCCTCTAGTCCTTCGCGGCCAAGGCTGCTGGAAATCACGGTAAAACGGGTTCCGAATGGCATCGTGTCGAACTGGCTGAACGACAATCTTCAGATCGGCGATGAGGTCGCCGTCAAAGGGCCGTACGGAAAATTCAGTTGTACGCCGAATCCACCCCCAAAAACCCTGTTTTTAGCGGCCGGCAGCGGCATCGTTCCGATCATGTCCATGCTGCGCTGGCTTACCGATACCGCTGCCCGCGCCGATATCCGGTTATTGCTGTCTTTCCGGTCGCCTGAGGACATTATTTATCGGGATGAGCTTGGGTTAATGCTTAACCGTCATGACAATATCAGCATGGACATTACCCTGACGACAGACCAGATTGCCAATTATGACTGGTCCGGTTTAACCGGGCGCATTAACGAACAAATGATTCAGCAACTCATACCGGATCTGCCCGAACGAGGGGTCTATTTATGCGGGCCTGATGCCTTCATGGCCGAATGCAAAAAAAGCCTGCTGCATCTGAATTTACCGCCCGAGAATTTGTGTTGTGAAAGTTATACCGTTAATAGTCCTGCTACCCGTACAGGCAGTGCCTGCTTAAGAAGCGCAACAATAAATCCGACAGGAAATTATCAGGTGAGCTTTGCCAAGTCCGGCAAAACGGTTGCTGCCGATGGACGGATATCACTGCTGGATCTGGCCGAAACATCCGGTATCAGCATCGATCATGAATGTCGCTGCGGAGACTGTGGCATGTGCATGATCAAGTGTCTGAAAGGGCAAATTGAGATGACCGAACAGGTGGAAATCGATCAGACAGACAGGGAAAAAGGCTGGATTTACAGTTGTTGTTCCTATCCTGGCTCGAATATCGTTCTGGACATCTAAAAATAATGCTTTGGAGAAACGACATGTTTCAATTATTTAGAAACAAACAGAAAAAACTTCCTTCCGACATTGCCCGGGTTACCTTGTTACCGGGCTCGGAAGGCGAGCATTTTTTACAACAAAAATACGGTACCACGCAGCGGGCCTTGCGCTTTTATGACAAGCAAGTTTTGAATTACCTGTCGCCGGTAATGAGAGAATTCATCGCCAAACAGGAAATATTGTTTATAGCGACATCGGATAAACACGGAGACTGCGATTGCTCGTTTCGTTTCGGCAAACCGGGATTTGCCCGTTCGCTGGATGAAAAATACCTGATTTACCCTGAATATCGCGGCAACGGAGTCATGGCGAGCCAGGGCAATATCACTGAAAATCCGCATATCGGCATGATTTTCGTCGATTTTTTTGAAAGCACCGTGGGCCTGCATGTCAACGGCAAAGCCAAAGTCGTCGAATCTGAAAACATGATGCATTACAAAAATCAACTGCCGCAGGATGTAATCGACGAGATCAAGAGCGAAGGCAGGTTCCGCCCCGAACGCTGGATCATGGTGGAAATCGAGGAAGCCTATATTCACTGTTCGAAACATATACCGTTGCTGAAAAAAGCGGAAAAAGACATTGTCTGGGGCACGGACGATGACGGGCTGAAACGAAGCGACTTTTTTGCGTTGCATGGCTTACCGCTCTATCAAAGAATCGGCGGCGAGCCTGCAATTCAGGCGATCACCGAGTCCGTAATCCGGAAGTTTTTAAAGGACAACGAGCTCAGCCCCTTTTTGGAGGAAATCAGACTGGAGGCGCTTGAGCAAATGCAAAGGCATTTTTTAAAAACCGCATTTGGCGCTTATGCAGAGGAAAACGACAAGCCGGAAAATCTGCGCGAATTCTATCGAAAGCTGAGCAGCGTCCATTTTGATGAGATGCGCCTGGATATTGCCATTGATCACCTTAAACAATCTCTGATTGAGCTGGAGGTGCCCGAGCACGAGATTTTAAAACTGATGCAGAGCCTGATGGGAAAAACCAATGCCTGAAGAATGCATGAAATTACCCATGGCAGATGTATTGCCAGCCCCAGCCATGCCTAATCGTCATCGAATTCTGCGGCAACTGTTGGAAAACAAAGAAGGATGGTCGATCAACAAATTGGCCCTATATCTGAATGTTTCCCGCACGGCGGCGCAAAATCATTGCCAGACACTGGAAAAAGAAGGGCTGATCAAAAAAAACAGCCGCTTAAAAACCTTGGGAAGGCCCTCCGTCACTTATGTACTGACCGATAAGGGTATCGCTTACTTCCCCAAGAAATATGCACTGTTTTCGGTAATCGTTTTAAGGGATTTGAAAAATGAAATGGGTTCCGAAGGGTTCATCGGCTATATGCAGAAACTGGGCAAAAGAGTGGCCGACCAATATCGGGCATATTTTACCGGCCTGAATGAGGAAGAACGGGTTAAAAACTTATTGACACTGATGCAAGAACTTGGCTTTTATCCTCGTTTGTTGCAAAACACTGAAATCCAGGCTATGGAGATAAGTGTCCATAATTGCATTTATCATGAGATTGCCCAAGAAATTGAGGAGGTTTGTGCCTTTGACCAGACCTTAATGGCAGAGCTGGCCAATAAAGAAGTCGAATTACGTAGTTGCATGTCGAAAGGAGATGAGGTCTGCTGCTTTAGAATGCACACAGAAAAACGTTAATTCCCAGGCAAGGCAAGGGACTAAGGAACGTGCATTTTATAACTTGTGCAACTGACTTGTCTTTTTGTCTGTCTTCTGCGTTGCGCAAACAGTTACATAGTTCACTATCGCTAAGTTTGCACGCCTTGAACCCAGCACCTAAATTGGCTATGATTTTGAATCATAGCCAATTTAGGTGCTGGGCAAAAATCTT
>PGZD01000037.1 GCA_002843155.1 Gammaproteobacteria bacterium HGW-Gammaproteobacteria-3 | reverse complement strand
CACTATCGCCCGTCCTATGGAATGGCGATTTACCACTGAGGATGCGCGGATAAAACTGAAAAAACTTTATCCGACATTATAAAAATGACTGAGTACTAGGTGTTAATCAGCATATGCACAGCAATGCTTGCCGCATAACCTAAAGCAATCACCGGTAGCCATTTTAGATGGCTAAAGAAAGTATAGACGCCCCGCGCTTGACCCATCAAAGCCACGCCAGCGGCGGAACCGATCGATAACAGGCTGCCGCCCGTTCCCGCTGTCAAAGTCACTAATAACCATTGTGCTTCGGACATATCGGGGCGCATCGTCAATACGGCAAACATGACTGGAATATTATCGACCAGCGCGGACATTAAGCCGACGCTAATATTGGCGGCCGTCGCTCCCCATTCGCCATAAATGAAGGTCGAGGCGACGCTTAAATAACCGATGAAGCCTAAGCCGCCGACGCACATGATAATACCGTAGAAAAAAAACAGCGTATCCCATTCGGCTTTAGCAATTTGACTAAAAACATCAAAACCGCTGCCACTGCCTTCGCTGCCCGGAATCGAATCGAAACCGGCAAATTCCCGTCTGTGTTTCATGCGCAGGTAGTAACCGAACAATTTCAAATAGGCCAGGCCGGTCAACATCCCGATTACAGGCGGCAAATGCAGGAATTGATGGAAGCCTATCGATGTACAAATGGTTAATAAAAACAAGCCGACGATCACTAAGCCGCCGTGTTGGATTTCAGGGGTATCCTCATCAGGCAAAATGGGCGTACCCAATGGGATGGAAAAATGCATGATCGCTGCAGGCACTATAAAATTAATCACCGAGGGGATAAATAATTTGAAAAAAACCTCAAAGCCAAGTACGCCTTTTTGCCACACCATTAGCGTCGTGATATCGCCAAACGGACTGAACGCACCGCCGGCATTGGCGGCAACGACAATATTGACACAGGACACGGCAATGAATTTAGGTTCATTCGCCCCAATGGTTAAGATGACCGTTGCCAGGATCAAGGCGGTCGTTAAATTATCGGCCACCGGGGAAATAAAAAACGCTAAAATCCCGGTTATCCAGAACATCTGCCGATAATTAAGATTTTTAGAAACCAGCCAAAAAAGTGGGGGGTCAGGTCTTTGATTTATGTTTTTCCATAAATCAAAGACCTGACCCTGTATTTCCTTTGACCCTGTATTTCCAAATGCTTCGTTAGTGCGGGCAAAGGCCAGCCATCGCCGTGGGAGCAATTGAAAAATCAAATATTTTTGGGCGATGAAAAATTTGTGGGGGCAATGCAAGGTCTGATAAATATTGATAAACGGCTAAGTGAGATCCCCATTTCACAGCGCAGAGCGGTGCCGAAGGCGTTGTTTTATTATGCTGAGAAGTACAAGATACGAAATGAAGCTATTATAGCTGCTTATGCGGGCGGTGGTTATAGCTTGAAAGAGGTAGGCGATTATTTTGATTTACACTATTCGACAGTCAGTGGGATTATTAAGAATCATAAATCAAAGACCTGACCCCGTATTTTCGCGACGGCAGCGAGGAAAATAACCAGGGTTTGCCCGAGGCGGAACACCGGTTCCGGCTGTTTAAACTGGCGCGTCTGAAAGCACACTATGGCGGCCCGTTTCTGGTTGAAGGTGAGGCGCTTCGTCCGTTTTACCGGGCCTTGGATAATCATGTCATGGCGATGCTGATCGATGTGCCGTATCCGGATGACAGAACCGCTTGCGTGGCGTTGCCGTTTCTGGGTCGAACCGGTTATTTTCCGGTCGGTTTGGCCAGGATTGCCAAACGCGCGGATGCTATGATCATACCGTTTTACACTTTTGAGTCACGCGCCGGCGGTCATGTCCGGTTTCATGAACCGGTACCGGTTCAGGATATGAACGAAACTGAAATCACCGCGCATCTGGTTGCTTTGCTGGAAAGTCATATTTTACAAGACCCCCAGATGTGGTGGTTATGGCAGGCGCTGCCGCTGTTTTGGCGCCAGGATTGATGCCTGTTTGTAGGAGCCCGGTAAACCTAAGCGACCAATGAAGACAAAACCTGCAAGCGGCCAACAGCCGCCGAGGCCAAACGCAGTGAACGGTTGCCAGGCATGAAGGTTTGGGCATGGTAAAATCGGTGCCACGCTCGTCGCCCGGTAAACCGGGCTCCTGCATTGCCCGCATTTAAGGCTTGACTATCAGCTTCACCAACGCCGCAGGACACGGTATTCGACTCCTTCCGGCGAACTTCGGGATTCGGCGAGGCAAAAGCTATCGGTCGTCCAGATAATCGGTTTGAAGTCAACCTGAACCGGCTGTCGGGCTTTTCTGATCAGGGTGATATGCGGGGTGAAAGGCCGCTCGTCGGCGGCTATGCCGAATTGGGCGGCTGCGACCTTCAGCTTCATGGCGAGCGTCACTGAAGCCGGTTCGGGATGGGTGGCGCGCAGACACAAAATCCTGGGCTTTTGCCAATAGTCGAGCCGGTCGAAAGCCAGTGTTATCGGGTTTTTCGGCATTTCGGCCGCCGCGTTTGTGATGGCAAGTTCCGTTGACGCATCGACAGCGCCTAAAAAAACCAGCGTGACGTGCAGATTGCCGGGCTCTACCGGCCGCCCTTCCTGTTCGGCAAGGGTCTGTATCAATTGGGCGCATTGCCCCCGTACTTCATTATCCGGCCACAGCGCAAAAAACAGGCGTTTCATTGCGCTAAAAACAACTGAAGTAATCCATCAGTAATTCCTCGCAATTGAAAAACAGCCGGGAGTGTTGCGTACGGATATAGAGTCTCAAGCCTAATTCGAAATAGGCGCTTATCACCGCCAGCCTTGCGCAAGCGCTCCACCAGCGCAGGCCGGTTCGGGTCGAGCCGCGCCAGACTGCGACTGTCCACCAGATAAGCGGCCCGAGCAGTATCATATGAATATTGCCCCAGCTCGACACGCTGATTATGGCGGATTTAGCCAGGGTGTCGGCTGCGTACAAAGCGCCGTTCAAAAGCAGAAAAAATGGCCAGAACAGCGTAATTAAAGCTATTTCGCCCTGCCAAATTCGGTACAGATAGTTGTAAAAATCAAGCTTCGAACCGTCGATTTTCAAACTATCGTCCGGAAACGGCGCGCTGACATACAATATTCCCAGTAAAAAACCGGAAACGATCAGTAATTCAACCGGGCCAATAAGCTGGCTGTATTTGAAAATGAGCGGTAAAGTATCGATAAACATCGGAATAGAGCATTCAGGAAAACTACTATAGGCTACCATGATCTTGTAATAAGGAACACATTCCTTGCTTAGGTTTACCGGATGGCTGTAGGAGCCCGGTAAACTTAAGCGACCAACGAAGACCAAACCTGCAAGCGGCCAACAGCCGCCGAGGTCAAACGAAGTGAACGGTTGCCAGGCATGAAGGTTTGGGCGTGATAAAATCCGTACCGCGCCCGTCGCCCGGTGAACCGGGCTCCTACAGGGGGGCAGTTACAAGTCTGTTCCAGGGCTTGGGTTGACAGGATGAGTTTACAAAACTTGCTATTTCAGAAGGCAGGGGTATATTCGGAAGTTCGGTAATAAAATAATAACAATATCAAAGAGGGGGTGTTCCGTGAAAAATTTATATAATTTCTTGCTGGTCATCGGCGCCGTGGCTTTGCTTTATGCGGTTTTGGTTTTCATGCCCATGATTTTTACTTATATTTCATCCGGGGATCTCAGGCCTTGAGCTTGCCGAATTTCAGCCCGGTTAAAAGTAACAAGGCCGTGTTCTGTCCGCCGGAACACGGCCTTGTCTTATCCGGCGCTGTGGGCGCCTTATAGCCCGGCCAACACTTTCGCCACTGTGTCGCCCATGGCTGAAGGCGTTGGCGCGATAGTTACGCCCAGGTCCTTGAGCAGGGCCACTTTTTCGGCGGCGCTCTCGCCAACTGAGGAAATAATCGCGCCGGCATGGCCCATACGCCGACCTTCCGGCGCGGTCAAACCGGCAATGTAGGTAACTAGCGGTTTGGTCATGTTTTCTTTGGCGAAAATCCCGGCTTCTACTTCCTGAGGGCCGCCGATTTCGCCAATCATCAATACGACCCGGGTGTCCGGGTCGGTTTCGAATTTTTCCAGAATATCGCGGTGTGAACTGCCGTTGATCGGGTCGCCGCCGATGCCGACCGAGGTTGAAATGCCTATCTTTAAGCGTTTCATCTGATCGGCGGCTTCATAGCCCAAAGTGCCGGAACGGCCGACAATGCCGACATGGCCCGGTTGATAGATGTGTCCCGGCATGATGCCCAGCATCGCCCGTCCCGGGCTGATGGTGCCGGCGCAGTTGGGCCCGGTTAGAATCATTCTGTGTTCGGGCGGGAAACGGCGCAAAAAGTTTTTCACTTTCATCATGTCCTGGGTGGGGATGCCGTCGGTGATTGCCACGCAATATTTAATGCCGGCATCGGCCGCTTCCATGATCGAGTCGGCGGCGAATGCGGGCGGCACGAAGATAATGCTGGCTTCGGCGCCCACCTGTCTGACCGATTCCTTGACGGTATTGAAAACCGGTAGCCCCAGATGTGTTTGCCCGCCTTTGCCGGGTGTGATGCCGCCGACTACTTTTGAGCCGTAAGCGATCATGTCCTGGGCGTGAAAGCTGCCGATTTTTCCGGTAAAGCCTTGTACGATGATGCGGGTGTTTTCGTTGATCAGAATGGCCATTATGCTTCCTCGCAGCTTGCTTGCGCTACCACTTCATTACGGGCTTGAACCGCTTTTTCAGCGGCTTCCGCCAGGGTTTCGGCGGTGATGATAGGCAATCCGCTGTCGGCGATAATGCGTCGGCCCGCTTCGACATTGGTACCGGACAGGCGCACGATCAAGGGTATTTTCAGGTCGATTTTTTTAACCGCTTGCACCACGCCTTCGGCAATCCAGTCGCAGCGGTTGATGCCGGCGAAAATATTGACCAGCATGGCTTTGACGTTTTTATCCGCCAGCACCAGACGAAAAGCTTTTTCGGTGCGTTCGGCCGAAGCGCCGCCGCCGACATCGAGAAAATTGGCCGGTTCGCCGCCGGACAGTTTGATCATGTCCATGGTCGCCATGGCCAAGCCCGCGCCATTGATCATGCAGCCGATATCGCCGTCCAGGCCGACATAGCTCAAGCCCCGGTCGGCGGCCGCCATTTCGCGCGGGTCTTCCTGGGTCTTGTCGCGCAGTTCGGCGATTCTGTGCTGACGGAACAGGGCGTTATCATCAAACCCCATTTTCGCGTCCAGTGCGATCAGATCTTCGTTGGCGGTAATGACCAGAGGATTGATTTCCAGCATACTGGCATCGGTTTCGCGCAGCGCCCGGTAGCAGCCTTTGATGGTTTTGACGGCGGCGTTTACCAGACTGTTGGGTAGCCCTAGGGCAAAAGCCATTTCCCGCGCCTGATAGTCGAGCAGGCCGACCGAGGGTTCGATATAGATTTTGATGATGGCTTCGGTATGGGTTTCGGCCAGTTCCTCGATTTCCATGCCGCCTTGTGCCGATCCCACCATGACAATGCGTTCCGAGCTCCGATCGACCAGAAAACTGAAATACAATTCTTGTGCTATCTCGGTACCGGCCTCGACATAAAGCCTGCCGCAGACTTTACCGGCAGGCCCGGTTTGATGGGTCACCAGACGCCTGCCCAATAACTGCTCGGCCGCCGCCGCCACTTCTTCATGGGATTTGCAGATTTTTATACCACCGGCCTTGCCGCGCGCGCCGGAATGGATCTGCGCCTTGACCACCCACACGGAGCCGCCGATTTCGCGTGAGCGTTGCACGGCTTCTTCAGGGCTGTAAGCCAAACCGCCGTCGGCTATTTTGACGCCGTGTTCCGCGATGATTTCTTTTGCTTGATACTCATGGATATCCACAGCATCCTCTCTATAAATGATTCAAAATATCTTTGTAACTATTCAGTGTTTGATCCTGATGCCGCCATAGGTTCATTCCGTAGGGCAGGTAAGCTTTGTGCATCCGGTAAAGATGGATGCACAAAGCTTATCCATGCTACGGGTGTTCCCTGACCGCGCAGAGTTATAGTTACAAAATGTTAACGTTACGCCGCCAGGTTTTTCGCAGCAATGGCCTGCGCGGCCTTGACGACATTGTTTGCCATTTTCTCGGACGCCGCATCGATCAGGCGCCCGTCCAGTGCCGCAGCGCCTTTGCCCTGGGCCGCCGCTTCCTGCAAAGCGGCGAGGATGCGCCGGGCCTTGTCGATTTCGGACGAGGGTGGGGTGAACACGTCATTCGCCAGAGCGACCTGGGACGGATGAATGGCCCATTTGCCTTCACAACCGAGCGCTGCCGCCCGTTTGGCCGCTTGTTGATAACCTTCGGGGTCTTTGATGTCGCCGAACGGCCCATCGATCGGGCGCAAGCCAAAAGCACGGCAGGCGACAGTCATCCGGCTGATGGCCGCATGCCATTGATCGCCCGGATAATCGGGGTTCAGGCCGCCGATATTGGTGGTTCTGGCGCGATTGCTCGCGGCATAATCGGCCACTCCGAAATGCAAGGCTTCAAGCCGCCCCGAGGCGCCGTTACGTGCTATATCTTCGACATTGGCCATGCCCAAAGCCGTTTCAATCAGGGCTTCGATGCCGATCCGGTGGGTCAGTCCCTGCTGCATTTCCAGTTGGTTGAGCATCGCCTCGACCATGTAAACGTCGGCATACACGCCGACTTTGGGAATCAAAATAGTATCCAGCTTGGCTCCGGCCTGTTCAACCAGATCGACCACGTCGCGCACCATATATTGAGTGTCCAGGCCGTTGATGCGCACCGATACGGTTACGCCATGACCGTGCCAATCCAGATCGTTAATGGCTTCGATGACATTTTTACGGGCTTGGAGTTTGTCATCGGGGGCGACCGCATCTTCCAGGTCAAGAAAAATAAAGTCCACGCCGCTTTTCATCGCTTTTTCGAACATGCCGGGATTTGAGCCCGGCACAGCCAATTCACAACGCTGGACACGTTGCACGGACGCTTCATATAAGGTGTGGCTCATGAGTACCTGCCTGGATTTTTGTTATTTCAAGAGGTTGTTTTTAAGTTTTCTCCAGCCTTGACCGGACGCAAAATAATCGCCCATTGTACTTTTGAAGGTGATAATGTCAATTTTTTACTTGGCAGATGAGCGCGGTGAATAATGTGTCCAGGGCCATTTTGTGTGAGTTCGGTGTTAAATCCGGGCTTGCCGATTTATGGCAACTATGGGAGTATTAAAGGCTTTTTTAAGCAGAATCGGGCTAACCCGGTTTTTCCATCATTCATACCGTCAAAGAGGTAAATCAGCATGGCAGGTCGCAATCATTTATACGTTCCAGGTCCTACTAACATTCCCACTGAAATATTGAGTGCAATGAATGTTGACAGCCAGGATCATCGCTCGCCTATTTTTCCGGACCTTCTGAAACCGCTGCTGGCGGACTTGAAAAAAGTTTTTAAAACCGAAACCGGACAAGCTTTCATTTTTCCGGCCACCGGCACCGCCGGTTGGGAAATCGCGTTGACCAATACGTTAAGCCCCGGCGATAAAGTCCTGATTTACCGTTTCGGTCAATTCAGCCACCTGTGGGCGGCCATGGCCAAACGCTTAGGCCTGGATGTCGAGGTCGTCGAACGTCCCTGGGGCGAAGGCATCCCGCTGGACGATCTGGAAACCCGTTTAAAAGCGGACGGTCGCCACACCATCAAAGCCGTTCTCGCGACGCATAACGAAACCGCCACCGGCGTCACCAGCGACATCGGCGGCGTGCGCAAAGCCATGGACGCAGCCGGGCATCCGGCCTTATTGTTTGTCGATGGCGTCAGTTCCATCGCCAGCATCGACTTTCGCATGGATGAATGGGGTGTTGACGGCGCTATCAGCGGCTCGCAAAAAGGCTTTATGTTACCGGCCGGCGGCGCTTTTGTCGCATTCAGCCAAAAAGCGCTCAAGGCCACCGAAAGCGCCACCTTTCCGCGTTGCTTCCTGGATTTGAAAGACCAGATGGCGGCCAATAAAGACGGCTACACACCTTACACACCCTCGATTCCCATGTTGCACGGTTTGCGCAAAGCGCTTGATTTGTTGTTTGCCGAAGGTCTGGATGCGGTGTATGCGCGCCATGCCCGTCTGGCTGCCGGTGTTCGTAAGGCGGTCGCGGCCTGGGGACTTGAAAACTGCGCCAAACCCGGTTTTGAATCCAATACTGTGACGGCGGTTGTGGTACCCGCCGAAAAGGATGCGCGCGCGGTCATCAGCACCGCCTTCAGTAAATACAACATTTCCCTGGGCGCGGGTCTGACTGAAGTGGCCGGTAAAGTATTCCGCATCGGTCATGTCGGCGACATGAACGATGTGTCGATACTGGGCGCGCTGGCGGGTGTTGAAATGGCCTTGCTGGATAACGGTTTTACCATCAAGCCCGGCAGCGGCGTCGCGGCGGCGCTGGAATACTACCGTGCGACAGCCGGGTAGTGCGTGCGTTCTTGTCCACGTCCGTGCCGAATAACGGCGGTCGTTACGAACAGATATGGTAGCTCTGGAAAACTTCAAGCTGTTGGGTCTTGCTCTGGCGATAGGCTTGCTCATTGGTCTGGAACGTGGCTGGGAAGTGCGGGATAGGGATGAAGGGATGCGCGTCGCGGGACTGCGCACTTATGGATTGATAGCCTTGCTGGGCGGTATCTGGGCTTTGCTGGCTCGGCAAGTCGATCCCGCCTTGCTGGGTTTCGCTTTTTTGGGGCTGACCCTGGTGGTTTTGACGGGCTACAGCCAAAGCCTGAATAAAATTCAGGATGTCGGTATTACTAGTGTCATCGCCTTGCTGATTACTTTTGCGCTGGGCGCGTTGACGGTATTCGGCCATAGCCTGCTCGCCGCAGCTACGGCTGTTGTGATGACCCTGGTGTTGGGTTTCAAGCTCCCGTTGCACGATTGGCTGAGAAAACTGGAACAACGTGAGCTTTACGCGACATTGAAATTGTTGCTGATCTCGGTCGTCATGCTGCCGATTTTACCGAACCGGAATCTGGATCCCTGGTCCGTTTTCAATCCGTATCAAATCTGGTGGATGGTGGTGCTGATCGCCGCCATCTCTTATCTGGGTTATTTCGCCATCAAAATAGCCGGTAACCGGCACGGCCCCGTTTTGACCGGAGTATTCGGAGGGCTGGCGTCATCGACTGCGGTAACTCTCAATCTGGCGCGCTTCTCAAAACAATATTCCGGACTGGAAAATGCGCTGGCGGCCGGCATCCTGACCGCCTGCGCCACCATGTTCCCGCGCACGCTGTTGCTGGCCTCGATTCTGAACCCGGCGTTGTTTAGATTATTGTTATCGGCGCTGCTGGCGATGAGCCTGTTTACTTATCTGGCCGCTTTTGTGTTCTGGAAATGCGCGCCGACGCAAACCAAGACCGACCATTCCGTGGTATTGGAAAACCCGTTTCAATTAGTCATGGCCTTGAAGTTCGGCGCTTTATTGCTGGTTATTATGTTTATGGCGCGTGTGCTGCAAGCCTTTTTCGGCGATGTCAGCGCTTATTATCTGGCCGCGATTTCCGGTATCACCGATGTCGATCCTATCACCTTGTCGATGTCACGGATGAGCCGGGATGGTCTGGCTGAAAACGTCGCCTTCATGGCCATTTTTATTGCCGTTTCCGTCAACTCGCTGGTCAAAGGTTTTATCGCTCTGGCCATCGGCGACCGCGCATTGGGCTGGCGCGTCGCGGCAACATTGGCAGGCGCGGTAGGTATTGGACTGTTGGCAGGGCTTTAATCGAGAGGCCAAAACAAAGTCAGAATCGCCGGGCGGTGCTTATGGCCACTTTTTTGACGTATAATAATGTCACTTTATTTTCCTTAAGAGCCTCATTATTCGTGTTCAAACATCATTTTTCGTATTTACTGAGTCCGGACATGCTGGACAATCTTGATTCTCTGGGCTATCAACAGATGACGCCAATTCAGGAAGCCAGTTTGCCGGTCATTTTAAAAGGCCGGGATTTAATCGCCCAGGCCAAAACCGGCAGCGGCAAAACCGTCGCTTTTGGCGTCGGCTTGCTATCCCGGCTTGAACCACAGAATTATCATGTCCAGGCCTTGATTCTGTGTCCAACCCGCGAGCTGGCCGAGCAAGTCAGCAAGGAGCTTCGCCGCCTGGCCCGCTTTATTCCCAATATCAAATTACTGAGCTTATGCGGCGGCACGCCGATTCGGCCGCAATACGAATCATTGCAACGCAATGCCCATATCGTGGTGGGTACGCCCGGACGTATTCAGGCGCATCTGGATAAAGGCACTTTGAATCCGGATCACGTCAACACGCTGGTGCTCGATGAAGCGGACCGGATGCTGGATATGGGGTTTTATGACGCCATCATCAAAATCGTCAAAACGACGCCTGCCAGCAGGCAGACACTATTGTTTTCGGCAACTTATCCTGATGCCATTAAAACCATGAGTGCCGTTATTCAAAACGATCCGGAGTCCGTCAAGGTTGAAGTCACGCATCGGGATAATCCTATCGAAGAATGGTTTGTTGAAACGAGCCCGCTGCAAAGAAGTAAAAGCCTGATAACGTTATTGACGCATTATCGCCCGGAATCGACCCTTATTTTTTGCAACACCAAAATTCAATGTCAGGAAGTCGCGCAAGCGCTGGAACAAGAAGGCTTTTACGCCTTGGTGCTGAACGGCGACCTGGAACAAAAAGACCGTGACCGGGTGCTCTTGCTGTTTACCAACAAAAGCTGCCCGTTATTGATTGCCACCGATGTCGCCGCGCGCGGCCTGGATATCAAGGATTTACAGGCGGTGATCAATTATGAAATCGCCTTCGACCCGGAAATTTATATCCATCGAATCGGGCGTACCGGCAGAGCCGGTCAGCACGGTCTGGCGCTCAGTCTGTATACGCCCGCCGAGGCCAACAGAGTCAACGCGATTGAAGATTATCAACAGCACCCGGTCGCCCATCTCGATAGTAAAAACCTGAAACCTGTGCCCAACACACAATTACTGGCGCCGATGATTACACTTTGTATCGATGGCGGGCGCAAAAATAAAATACGTCCCGGTGACATTCTCGGCGCTTTGACGGGCACGGCAGGCATCGATAGCAAGCTGATCGGGAAAATCGATATCAGCGACAGTCATGCCTATGTCGCCATTGCGCGCGATACGGCCGATAAGGCCGCCCGGCAATTAGCGGACGGAACCATCAAGGGGCGTAAATTCAGAGTGTGGAAAGTTCGTTAGCCATTAACCGGAAAACACTTGGATTATCGGGTGCAAGAAGACCTGTAAGGCGGATTGCTGCCGCGAATCCGCCTACCAGATTTTAGGCTGAAATTTCGCATCATTGCGGATGAGCAAATGATCGCCCGACTGGGCAATGACAAACAAGCCCTGCTTATATGCATAGCGGCCGACATGATCCGGTATCACCATCGCGGCAACAGCCCCCATCACTTTTTTTTCAGCATAGGTCGGCAGCATCTTTTTCAGCTTGTTCAGGCTCGTTAAATGCTGATTGACATCATCTATACTCAACAAACTTTTACACTCGACCGCCACGACATCCGTGCTATTGACCACCAGTAAATCGATTTCAATATCATCACTGTCCCGGCTGGCTTCCACGCTACGATGCACTTCATGCACATCGATGCCTTGCTCCCTGAACAATCGCACCGCCGCAGGTCTCACCATTTCTTCGACAAAATCGCCCAAACGGTTACCCAGGCGGCCAATGGACTCATTGACCGCTTTAATTTCCTTGCGCGTATCCTGGAATTTCTTGTCCGTGTCCTGGAATTTCTTGTCCGTATCCTGGAATTTCTTGTCCGTGTCCTGGAATTTCTTGTCCGTGTCCTGGAATTTTCGATCTGTTTCCTTTTGACTGACGGATAACTCCTTTTGACTGACGGATACCTCCTTTTGAATGAGGGATACCTCTTTTTGAATGAGGGATACCTCCTTTAACAACGCGCTGCTCTCATGAAACAGCCTTAAAATATCATCATAGCTGGGTTGCTCGGTATTCATCATGCTTATCTCACATAAAACAATTATTTGGCCATTCTAATGAGGGATGGGGCGATTGGCAAAATCAATTAACTTTGATTTCATTCAAAAAATGAAAACGGAAAACGGGCTACCGATGCCTGGAACGATAGTGATGCACGGCGCTGGCGATAGCTGCGATAATGCGCGGGTCGGTTGTGTTTGAACCGGTGGCCGGGGTTTCGGCGCTGGTGGTCGGTAATGGCGCCGGGAAAAACTTTTCCACGAAAGCCGACATCAGGCTTGCCGCAACCACTAACAGTGCCAGGAACAGGAAAACAATGCCCATGCCTACCAGCATCAGTTCCATGCCTTCCATCAAGAGTGCATTCATCAGGATTCACTTGTTTAATCAGTCTGATTGGCATTGTACCATAACGAGTGTGTATGATTGTTTGTGTAACTGAAGCGAATTATTGGGAGACCTTTTATGATAGAAACAAAACGCGATGATGACGCAAGGCAGGCAAAATTAACGCCTGAACAGTTTAATATTTGCTGGAATAAAGGCACCGAGCCGCCGTTCACCGGAAAATATAACGATTGCAAGGAGCCCGGCATTTATCATTGTATTTGTTGCGGCAATGCTTTGTTCGATTCTGCCGGCAAGTATGATTCGGGGTCGGGATGGCCCAGTTTTTGGGGTCTTGTGTCCAAAAACAGCGTGACCGAGAAAGTCGATAACAGTCACGGTATGCGCCGGGTCGAAGTGACTTGCGGTCACTGTGGCGCGCATTTGGGCCATGTTTTCGAAGACGGCCCGCAGCCGACCGGTTTGCGTTATTGCATCAATTCAGCCGCGCTGGATCTAAAGGCAAAAACATGAACAGTCGGCAACCGGTACAAAGTTTACTGGATTTTATCGATGCCAGCCCCAGCCCCTGGCATGCGGTCAAAACCATCGAGCAACAGCTCGCCGCATTTGACTTTAACAAGCTGGATGAGACGGCCCAATGGTCTTTGCAGGCAGGCGGCCGTTATTATGTGATTAGGGACGACTCTTCCATTATCCTGTTCGTTGTCGGGCACAAGGCGTTGGCCGAGACCGGTTTTAAAATCATCGGCGCGCATACCGACTCGCCCGGTTTGAGAATCAAGCCTAATGCCGCCAATTTAATCGATGGTTATGTCAGGCTGGGCGTTGAAGTTTATGGCGGGCCTATTTTGGCGACTTTCAGCGACCGGGATTTAGGTCTGGCCGGGCGCATCGGTTATCAGGCCGGCGACGGTATAAAAACGGCCTTGATCGACTTCGGCAAGCCTTTGTTAAGATTGCCGAATCTGGCGATACATATGAACCGTAACGTCAACGAAGACGGTTTAAAACTCAACAGGCAACTGGAACTGCCGTTACTGTTAACCACGCTGGCCGAGCAGCAATTGCCCTCTGATTATTTTTCAGCACTTCTGGCGCAGGTTGCCAAGATTCCGTCCGAGCGGATTTTATCCTGGGAATTAAATGTTTACGATAGCCAAAAAGGCGCTTTTTGGGGACTCGACCACGAATTTTATGCCGACAGCCAGCTTGATAATCTGGCTTCCTGTCATGCCGCTTTATCGGCGCTGTTGCAGGAAGCGGTGTTGGCGGAAGGCAACACGCAGGTTTGTGCTTTCTTCGATCATGAAGAAATCGGCAGCACCAGTTGTAAAGGCGCGGACGGCAGTTTTCTGGCGGACGTGCTCTATCGGATAGCGCAAGCCACATCAACCGAAGGCGAGGATTACCGGCGCAGCCTGGCGCAAAGCTTTATGATCAGCGCCGATATGGCCCATGCCTACCAGCCCAATTTCCCGGCTGCGTATGAACCCGAACACAAGGTCATCGTCAATAAAGGCCCGGTTATTAAAGTCAATGCCAACCGCCGCTATGCCTCGGACAGCATTTCCGAAGCGATGTTCGGGCATTGGTGCGATATAGCCTCGGTACCGTATCAAAAATATTGTCATCATTCCGATTTGCCTTGCGGCAGCACCATTGGCCCCATGACTTCGGCGAAGCTTGGCATACGCACCGTCGATGTCGGCAATCCGCTATGGGCCATGCACAGTATTCGTGAAAGCGCGGGTGTTGACGATCATGCTTATTTAATCGATGTTTTGAGCTGTTTTTTTCAGCATCGCCAGGGGGGACGGACTGATACTGCATGAGCTGAATAATCTGGCGCCTTTCGATGGCCAATTGTTCCGGATCGAGGCATTCTATCCGCCGCGTCAGGCCGATAAATTGTTTGCCGCGCTGTTGCACGGTCTTGCCTGGCAGGAAGAGGAAATAGTCCTGTTTGGACGCCCGACCAAAGTACCACGGCTGATGTGCTGGTATGGCGACCCCGGCGCCCATTACGCTTATTCGGGTACGCCTCATGAACCTTTGCCGTGGTGTGCGCCGCTCGATTGTATGCGCCGGGAGCTGGAGCAAAGCCTGGGGCTGAAATTCAATAGCGTCCTGGCCAATTTGTATCGGGATGGCCGCGATTCGATGGGCTGCCATGCCGATAACGAAAAAGAACTGGGACGAAATCCCGTGATCGCCTCGCTCAGCCTGGGTGATGAACGTTTGTTTCGTATCGCTCACAACAAAACCCGGCATAAGCTCGATATACTATTGGGTCATGGCGATTTGTTGATTATGGCGGGAGCCTTGCAGCACTGCTGGCGGCATTCGCTGCCGAAAACAAGACAGCACAAGACAGAGCGGATCAATCTGACTTTTCGGAATATAAAGGGAGTTATAACGCCGGTTCAGCATAATCAGACGGTGATTCAACCCGGCTGAGCCAGAAATCCGGCGTGGGCCGGGTCAACAATGGCCCGATAAAACGTTGCGCTTTAGCTAAATTGGCTTGCGCCTCCGGGCTTAAATCGGTGCCCAATTCAAAGTGTTTGCCTTGAATGCTGAGCAGGAAACTCTGAGGAGGCGGGCGGCGCTCGATAGTCTGATAGACTTGTAACACGGCGGCAGGACTCATGGCATGAGTGCTGTAGCTGTTATCGCACACAGGGGCCAGTTGGGTGAAGTCAAAAGCATCGACACAACCGACCGAGGCATCGACAAAAAGAACCAGGTGTCTGCCGGCCATATCCAGGGCGTGTTCGATTTGCAGTTGAAAGTCGGTCTGAATTTCAATTGCGGCCAGATCGAAATGCTCTTCGATAAATTCCAGCAACAACGGCCCCAGGGCGTCGTCGCCCCGGCTGACATTGCCGTAACCGAATATCAGAAGCGGTTTAATGTCGGCTGCCGGCACGTTAAACCGCCCGGCTGATCGCGCCGTTGCCGCGCCTGCCCAGGGTGTCGATCAGGCGGCCTTCGGCATCGATCAATTCCAGTTGCAGCGGCATTTTGCCAAGCGCATGGGTGGCGCAGGATAAGCACGGGTCGTAAGCGCGGATGGCCACTTCCAGATTGTTCAGCAAAGCTTCGGTCAATTCGCGGCCGGACAGGTATTTTGCCGCCACCTGCCGTACCGATTCGTTCATGCCTTGGTTGTTGCTGGTGGTCGATACGATCAGATTGGCTTTGGTGACGATATCGTTTTCATCGATTTGATAATGATGAAACAGAGTGCCGCGCGGCGCTTCGATGACGCCGATGCCCTCAAAACGCTTTTCACCCCGGGCGATGAGTTCCTTGCTCATGAGCTCGGGATCGTTGAGCAATACTTTGATGCTTTCGGTGCAATGCAGGGCTTCAATCATCCGCGCCCAGTGAAAGGCCAGGGTGCTGTGCACCATGTTTTCACCGCTGTGGCGTTTGAATTCCACCCGTGCCGCTTCGGCCAGAGGGGTATCGATGACATCGCAGTTATTGACCCGCGCCAGGGGGCCTACCCGATACCAGCCGTTTTCCTGTCCCTGCGTCAGCAGATAAGGAAACTTCATATAGGTCCAGGATCTGACCTCTTCATGTATATAATCGTTGTACCGGCAATAATCGATGTGATCGTGCAAAGTTTCGCCGTGTTCATTTTTGACGCGCAAGCCGCCGTGATAAAGCTCCAGAGCGCCGTCGGCGCGGGTAAGGCCCAGATAGTTGCTGCGCACCGTCGCGAAATCGTCGTAATAGGGTAGATTTGAGCAATGTACATTTTTGACCAGTTGCACGGTGCCTTGCGCCCATTCAATCATTTGGTCGATGTCGGTCAATAAATAATCGCGCTCTTCCCGGCTCAGCGCCTTGTTCATGCCCCCGGCAATCGCGCCGGTGCCGTGCACCCTTTTGCCGGATACCATGCGGATGACTTCCTGGCCGTATTTGCGTAGTTTAACGCCTTGCACGCCGATGTCGGGATAAGTTTCCAGCACGGCCATGATATTGCGTTTATTGATGGGGCTTTCAAAACCGAACAGTAAATCGGGACTGGACAGATGGAAAAAATGCAGGGCATGAGATTGCATAACCTGTCCGAAATGCAGCAGGCGTCTCAATTTGGTCGCGGCCGGAGGCAGGTTTTCCGGATCGATTCCGACCAATTGGTCGATGGCCTTGCCGGCCGCCAGATGATGGCTGACCGGGCAAATACCGCACAGACGTTGCACCAATACCGGTAATTCCCAATAGGGCCGACCTTGAATGAAACGTTCGAAACCGCGAAATTCGACGATATGCAGCCGCGCTTGCCGGACTTTGTTGTCGGCATCCAAAAGTAAAGTGACTTTACCGTGGCCTTCCACGCGCGAAACCGGATCGACGACTATCCGTTTCAGGTTTTCAGGATTTTTTGCGGTTTCTAACTGTTCGTACATAAGGCTTCTCGATGATGCTTAATCATAATGGACCAATTCATAAGGCAGCGACGGTTCCTTTCCGGCCAGCAAATCGCTCAGAAATTTCCAGAAAACATCGGCCGAAGGCGGGCAGCCCGGTAAAAAATAATCCACTTTGACCACTTCGTGCAGTGGATAAACTTTGTCCAGCAGCAAAGGCAGTTCGGGATCGCTCGGGATTTTGGGATTTTCGACACCGATGCCGTCGAGATAAGCTTCGCTCAGACATTCTTCCAGCGGGATGAAATTGCGCAGGGCGGGCAGACCGCCGTTAATCGCGCAGGCGCCGACCGCGACCAGGGTTTTGCAGTTTTTGCGAAACTCGCGCAGGACATGGACGTTTTCCGAATTGCAGACGCCGCCTTCAATGAGCCCGATGTCGCAAGAACCGCAGTGCTCGATGTCGGTAATCGGCGAGCGGTCAAATTCAACCGCTTCGGCCAGTTGCAAAAGGCGCTCATCGAGGTCAAGAAACGACATGTGACAACCAAAACAGCCGGCCAGGGATGTGGTGGCGACTTTAATTTTATCAGCCATAATCGATTTGCTCCTGTTCAAGGCTTATCCGATTTATTTCGTTATGGTCATAGCGGCGCTCGCCGATAGGAATAGTGAAACCGGTGCGTTTGATTAAAATGGCGCCGGTCGGGCAAATATGCGCGGCGCGGTCGGAAGCTTCCATGTCGGTGTCTTTCAACAGGCCGGTTTCGGAGTTGACGATCAGATGTTTGTTGATGCCGCGGCCACTGATGGCGAATACATTTTTACCGTCCTGTTGCTGACTGGCGCGGACACAAAGCGTACAGAAAATGCAGCGGTTATGATCGATCATTACGTCAGGGTGGGAGGCGTCCATTGGCCGACGTGGGTAAAAATGCGGAAAATGGTTGTCGAGCATGTTCAGATGATAGGCAACGCCTTGTAATTGGCAGTTGCCTGATTTTTCGCAGCCGGGGCACAAATGATTGCCTTCGACAAACAGCATTTGCGTAATTTTACGCCGGTCTTCGATCAGCTCTTCGGTTTCGCTCAGTACCTCTTGTCCTGCCATGGCCGGAAACGTACAGGCCGAACAGATGCGTCCGTTGACATTGACATTGCAGAGCTTGCAACTGCCGTGCGGGGTGAATTCAGGATGATGGCACAGATGGGGAATATAAACCCCGGCGGCGGTAGCGGCCGCCATAATGGTTTGTCCTTCTTCAAAAGGGATGGTTTTGCCGTCGAACATGAATGTTTCAGTCATATTTATTATTCCTCTACCTGGCTCAGATGAGCGCCTGCGTCGTTTCGGTGGGCCATGCGCCGGGCTGTTGCCAGGGCGTCGTCCAAGTCGAAGCCCGGTTCGTAACTGATTTTTTTCAACTGCTGCTGATACACTTCCGGATAACGCTGCAAGGTATGAATGACAGGATTCGCGGCGGTTTGCCCCAGTCCGCAATGACTGTGATTTTTGACGATGCGGCACAATTCTTCAAGCGCTACGACATCACCCGCCGAACCGTGGCCGCCGACGATTTTATCCAGTTGCTTTGCCAGCAAGGAGGTGCCGACCCGGCAGGGCGTACAGAAACCGCAGCTTTCATGGGCAAAAAAGTGAGTAAAATTATGCACAATACCGAGGATGCTGCGGTTATGGTCGAAAATGATGAAAGAGCCGCCGGTGGCCAGATCTTCAAAACCCAGGGTACGGTCAAATTCCTGATCGGAAATGAAAGTTCCCGAAGGGCCGCCTACCTGTACGCCCAACACGTCGGTGGCGCCGCAGTCGCGTAAAATCTCTTTTATTTTGACGCCGAAATCATATTCGTAAATGCCGGGGCGAGCGCAATCGCCGCTGATGCTGAGAATTTTACTGCCGCTGGATTTTTCGGTGCCGAATGAGGTGAACCAGTCGCCCCCTTGTACGGCAATTTTGCTGGCCGCCAGAAAAGTTTCAACATTGTTGACCACTGTGGGCTTGCAGAGGTAACCGGAACTGACAGGGTAGGGCGGACGGTTGCGGGGAATGCCGGGTTTGCCTTCCAGTGACTCGATAAGCGCCGATTCCTCGCCGCAAATATAGGCACCGGCGCCCAGCCGTATTTCAATATCGAAAACCAGTGCCTGGCCAAGAATATTTGAGCCTAACAAACCGGTTTGGCGGCGCTCTTCCAGGATGACTTGCAGCTTGTCGTAAAGATGCAGATATTCACCCCGCAAATACAAAAAGCCTTGATGGGCGCCGATCAGTGCGGCGCATAATGTCATGCCTTCAAACACCTGATGGGCGTAAGTGTTTAACAATACTCGGTCTTTGAAGGTGCCCGGCTCGCCTTCATCGGCGTTACAGACAACATGGCGCTGCGGCTCCGCTTCCTCGGCGCAAAAGCGCCATTTCATCGCGGTTTTGAATCCCGCACCGCCGCGTCCGCGAAGATTTGAGCGCTCGATTTCGGCCAGAGTTTGCATCAGGCCGCGCGCGTAGGCCGCTTTCAGGGCGTCGCCTGGCGCTATGGGCTTGTCCAGTAAAGGCCCGGCTTTATGAATATTGTCACTGACCTGAAAAAACTCAGCGGGCCATTGCGCGAGAGGCGTTTGCCGGTCAATCAATTCGCTGATGGCATCGATTCGAGGGCGATCGAGCCGGGCGATAGCCTGACCGTTGACCAATCCGGCGGGGCCTTGATCGCACAGCCCGGTGCATGAGGTGTTGTCGAGGCTGACCAGACCGTCGGCGCGCACGGCGCCGATAGCTACCTGTAATTTAGCGGCCAGATAATCCATCAGCTTGTGTTTGCCCAGCATATGGTCGGTAATGGAGTCGCTGATCAGAATTTCATAGCGGCCACGCGGCGTTAAATGAAAAAAACTGTAAAATTCGACCACGCTGATAATCTGCGCCGGGGTGATATTCAATGCAGTGGCCAGAAAGGCAATCGCGTCCTTGGGAATATGATGGTATTGGGCTTGAATATCGCGCAGTATGGCCAAAAGTCGGGTGGGCTGTTGGCCGTGGCTTTCGACCAGATCCTGAATGAAGTCTTTCATAGCTGCTCTCTGATTTTCCGGATGAATGCCTAAGGTTGCAAGCGGAATAGCGTTGCGGGAAACCCTTGACCTCAACTATAAGCCAATTGGGCGGAAAATACCATTACAGTTGTTGTGGCTTGCAGGCGCATTAAAATCAGTCTGGCGGTCTGGCTACTGTCAAATCGACCATCGCGGCAATGCTTGCTAGAATTTGAGCGCATTAGCCGTTGTTCACCCGATGAAGCGATGCGTTTGTTAAAGACTGCAACTGCAACGCACACAATTAACCAGGGTTATCAGAAGGCAAGTTTCCGCCCGCCTTCCTTTGCAATGGATGATGCGGCGTTGTTCAATCGGTCTTCGATTTTTTGCTTGTATTTTAAAAAATGGATTGTTTGCGGGGCACCTGTTTGTCCAAAACCGAGCGTGATGGGCGGCACATCGATATCGGAAATATGAATAGGGTAGTTTTGTCGGGATTGCCGGAATTCCATAATATAGCGGGCTGCGGCGTTGATAACTTGTTGGCCGTGAATCAGCGAGGAAAATTCGTTTTCATTGCAATACAGGGTATAGGTTGAAGTGTGGTCTATTTGTTCGCCGGAGACCCTGACAGTCAATTCCCGGGATAGTTGTATTTCGGGCTGGGCGGGGGTATAGGGTGCAATGTCGAGTGTGTTTTGCCGGATTTGATAATATTCAATGCCAATGTTGGCATCGAAAAAATTTCGCGTGATGATGTTTTCCAGAAACCGTCCATACCGGTTCAATAAAGCGTCCGCTTGTGCCTGAATGGTGTGTCGGGTAAACAGTGAGCCTTTTTCATCCAGAATGTAAAGTTGAAGGGTATTTTGCTGGATATGAAAAAAAACCTGAATGACGTTAATCCGGTTGAATTTAAACAGTGCCGTAAAAAGATTGTTTTCCACGCATTCAGGGTCAATTACTGTCGGGCTGAAATATTCCTGAGGCGCGCCCAGTTCATCGAGCAGCGCCGATTGCCCGTGAATACTCCAAAAATGCACGGTGTTATTTTTTCGTTGAAAGATGAAATAATCAGCGCCACCGGCGAGAATGTAGCGGGGCGATGTATTCCGGTCGGCGTTAGCTAAATGGGTCGTCAATGCCTCAAATACCGCATCAATCCTTTGACTGATGCTTTTGGCGCGCGCCGAAGTATTGCAAATGAAAATCGGTGTGACGGGCGGCAGGGAAGTACTGCTGTTGTTGAGGGTTTCGGTTAAAAAGGTGAACAGTCCATCGGCTCCCGACAAGTGCTGTGTTGTTATTTCGCCCCAACTGGATAACGAAATACAGTCCAGCGTTTTTATAAAACACTGACGGTTTTTGCCGTAGCTTAAAGGGTCGGAGCGCTCACTCATCACTAACTTATCCTTGTCGGCGTTGTCTTCGGGCGCCGTGCCCATGTTGATTAATACCAACGAATAAAGATTTTTATTGGCCGACTTGTAGACTTCAAGCGAATCGGTTTGGAAGCTTTTATGCGTTTTGATGAAATCGTGAATCTGTCTTGGGATTATTCGCCATTCGTTATCTGAAAAAGTCAGTGTTTTAGCGTCTAAATGCAGTTTCAGTTTTTGATGATACAAGCCATTGACGACTAACCAGACCAGTGATTCGAGTAGGCTCCAGCTTTTTTTGATAGGCGGATGGGATAAATGATTGTCGGCGCCGACATGGCCGATAAACAAGTTCCAGGCGGAACGGTTATCGGCAAAGTCGGTTTCAACCAGTGATAATTCATCCTCTTTTGTTTTCAGGATGGATTGTGTGGTGAGCGGTTCGACCTTGCCGGGCCTTTTTTCCAGAAAGGAATGCAGTTTTCTGCCGATCAGTTTCAAATCTTCATTGCTTTTATAACCGGCGCGGACATGACGACCGGCAAAGCCATGGATCATTCGATAGCACTGCGATAAATGCTTGATAATAAGCTCATGTTCGCGGGTGGCCAGCAAAATGTTCCAGGAGCTTTGTTGGCTCAAACTTTTCAGCAAAGATTCCGGCCAGTGCCAATGACGGGCGCAATTGTTGATGAATTCGACGCGCCAGAACTTTTTTTGCAGATTTTGTTCGCTATTTTCCAGACCTGTTATTTTAATATAGAAACTTTGCCGCGCCAGTTCAAGCCGGGCGGTGCTTTGTGCCTGCGCCAGATAAGTTTCCAGTTTTTGCTGAATCAGCAGATAAGGGTCCAGTTGTTCAAGGCTGAAATGGCCCAGATAAACGATTTTTTTCATATCCGCGCACAGCCATTGAATATCCGGATATTCGCTGGCGTAACATTCCATCAATAACAGCTTTAGCAGTGATTTATGCGGTGAATTGAGCGCTTTGTAAAGGTGCCAAAGCGTCACTGTGATGAATTCTTCAGGCGGCACGGCTTCGAGGTCGCCAAAATCGATCAATTCCTGTTCCTGAATAAAACGATGGCCGATAAGATGGCGGATATAGGCGCCGCTGCGCCTATCTTCCTGCGGCGGCACCAGCCACCAGGCGAGTGTCCTGCCCGCTATATAAACAGCGGTACGATAAAATTCTTCCAGCAGCAAATAATGCTGGGTTGTACCGCTGCTTTCGGTGGAAATCGGCGTGTCCTGGCCGCTTTTAAACCGTTCGCTGTCAATCAGAAAAAAATGCACTTCCAGCCCCAGTGTGGCGGCCCAGTGTTCAATGGCTGTCGCCTTTTGCCGTAATTCATCCCGTTGCTCCACGCTCAAACCCGGTTGATGACACAGCCAGATATCCATGTCGCTGGATTTTGAAAAAGCGATACTGCTGACACTTCCCATCAGAAATAATGCCCAGATGGGATATTTGCGTAAAGCGCGGCTCTTGAAAGAAAAATTTTTGGAAAACTGTACGGCATCGGCCAAAGTTTGGCGCGAAGGTTTGTAATCTGCGATACCGGCGGGTGTTTCGGTAGAAATAAAGCCGGGCAGCAAGGGTGTGTTTTGATGAAACAACAAAGGCAACAGGCTTAAAAAAACGCGTTGATGCGGTTGCAGAAAATTCTGGATGCGCGCCTGTTGCTGCAAGTGCAGGTTTTTGAAGCGTTGAATGATGGCGCGTAATTCTTTTTTACTGATATCTTCGCCGGGAGAACCCAATTTAATGGTCGGCAAGCGGTACTGTTCAGACCCGGAAGGGATAGTCATAAATTATTGCCCGAGGATAGATGCTCGTCCGGTGTTATGATCACCTGGCTTGAAGCTGTGCCCGTGCCGTTTCAATGGCTTTTCTGACAGTATCGGGTGCGGTGCCGCCCAAGTGCCTGCGGGCGGCTACGGAGCCTTCCAGGGTCAGTACGTCAAACACATCGGCATTGATATAGCTGGAAAATTCTTGCAGTTCCGCCAGGGAAATTTCGGCGAGATCGCGCTGACTGTCCAGACCCAGGCGCACGGCTTGCCCTACCACTTCATGGGCGTCCCGAAACGCCATGCCCTGACGCACTAAATAATCGGCCAGATCGGTGGCTGTGGCGAAACCTTGTTGGGCCGCCTGAAACATTTTGGCTCTTTTAACGCCCAAATGCGGCATCATGTCGGCAAAAGCGCGTAGGCAGTTGATTAACGTATCGGCGGTATCGAACAAAGGCTCCTTGTCTTCCTGATTGTCCTTGTTATAAGCCAGCGGCTGGCTCTTCATCAGCATCAGCAGAGACATTAAATGACCGGTGACGCGGCCCGACTTGCCGCGTACCAGCTCGGGCACATCCGGATTTTTCTTTTGCGGCATGATCGATGAGCCGGTGCAAAAAGCATCCGGAATATCGATAAAGTCAAATTGGGCGCTGGACCACAACACCAGCTCTTCAGAGAAACGCGACAAATGCATCATGATCAGGCTGCCCGCCGCGCAAAATTCAATGGCAAAATCACGGTCACTGACCGAATCCAGCGAATTGGCCGAAGGTTTTGCAAATTGCAACAGATCGCAGGTCATTTGCCGGTCTATGGGATAGCTGGTGCCGGCCAGCGCTGCCGCCCCCAAAGGCATGATATTGACCCGTTTCAGACAATCCTGCAAGCGCTCGCGGTCGCGGCTCAACATTTCGAACCAGGCCATCAAGTGATGACCGAAAGTGATGGGCTGGGCTACCTGCAAATGCGTAAAGCCGGGCATGATAGTGTCGGCTTCGCGCTCGGCCAAGTCCAGCAAAGCGCTTTGCAGACGGGCCAATTGGGCGCTGATGTGGTTTATTTCAGTGCGCAGATACAGGCGGATATCGGTCGCCACCTGATCGTTACGCGAACGTCCGGTATGCAGTTTTTTACCGGCGATGCCGATCAATTCGGTCAGGCGTGCTTCGATATTCATGTGCACGTCTTCTTGTTTGATCGACCATTTAAATTGCCCTTGCGCTATTTCCAGACCGATTTTTTTCAAGCCTTCGGTAATATCATCGCGCTCTGTTTCGCTCAGCACGCCGATTTTGCAAAGCATGGCGGCATGGGCAATGGAGCCTTGAATATCTTGTTGCGCCATGCGCCGGTCGAAATCGACGGAGGCGGTAAACACTTCGACAAAAGCGTCGGTCGCCTGGGCAAATCGGGCGCTGGATAATTTATCGGTATTGACTGTGGACATAAGCCTTGAACTAAATAAATTAAATCGGCCATTATAGACCAAACAAACCGGTCTTAGGTTTTAAATGCGAAGGGCAAACGCGTATAAATTAAGTGTCGAATAATTCAATTGGCGCGACCTTTGGCCGCTGTCGGGTGACAAAACATGAGAAGCCGTACTCAGGCAAGCATAGGCGCTTGGGGGATGTCCATCGCGCAACAACTTCGCTTGGTTTTCGTTAGCGGCGCGTTCCTTTAACCGATTTGAGAGGCTGGAAATCAAAAAAACGTGCAGTGTTGTCATTGTCTCTCGGCATCTGTTGGCTTGTTTATGACAAACATGGGCAGTATTGATGGGGGTTGCGATGTACCACGGTGAACGGTTCAACGCCTGGACACACCTGATCGGCGCTTTGCTGGCGGTGGCCGGAACCGTCTGGCTGGTGGTTCTGGTGACGCTGAGCGGCGATGTGTGGAAGATAATCAGCGCCGCCATTTACGGGACGACACTGGTTATCTTGTACAGCGTTTCCACGATCTATCACAGTGTCTGCGGCCGGGCTAAGCCGGTGCTGCGCAAGCTCGACCATCTTTCCATCTATCTGCTGATTGCCGGTAGCTACACGCCGTTTTGCCTGGTCAGTCTGCGAGGAGCCTGGGGTTGGTCGCTGCTTGGTGTGGTCTGGGGTTTGGCATTGATTGGTATGATGCAGGAAATCAAGCCGCGCTCGGAAGCCCGCGTACTGTCGTTGATCATTTACGCGGTCATGGGCTGGATCGTGCTGATCGCCATCAAGCCGTTATTCGCCGCCCTGGGGCTGGCGGGTTTTTTATGGCTGTCCGCCGGGGGCATCTTCTATACCGTCGGTATCGCGTTCTATGCATTCGACGAACGCTTCCGGCACTGGCATGGCATCTGGCACATATTTGTGATCGCCGGTAGTCTGATGCATTTCATCGCCATCCTTTTCTATGTGATTTGACGCCAGCGACGAAATGGATTACGACCCTGATCGATGGTCGTCAACGACCCCAATGCCGCCGACCCGGTCTGCCCGAAGGGCCTGCGCGCCGCCTGGATTGTTATGATTTTTATTTTGTAAAACCCGTTTTCATCGGGTGTTACTTCGAACCGCCGACTCACGCACCGATGCGCTTGATCAGATCTGCGACCACCGATTCCCCTTTCTCGTATGCCGTATGAATTTCCTCGCGCGAAGGGAATATTACTAATATTATGACCCCGAATATTAAACATTTCGGGTCAAAATATTTGAAAAAAAGTGGGGTATTTCAAGTTTTAAGATGACAACAAAATATTCCAACCAGTAATCGTCCTCCATTATGTATCCTATCGGGATAAAAGTGGATTCGATCTCTGTCAGGCTCAAGTTTGCTATGCCACCAGAAAAAATGTCTGTGCCATTAATAGTGAAAGTCCGTTCTTTCCGTGCCTCGTTATTCCCCTTTGTGTTTCCATTTTCATCAGAAAGCTCAACTCCAAGTGAACCGAACTCTGCTGGTGCATTACTCCATGGCCCTGAAAAAATTCGTTTGCCGTGGTCAGATAAAGCGCCAAGGTTTTTAGTCAATGGCTTAACAATATCCTTATAAGATTTCTTTTAATCACGTTCGATGACTTCAATGGCATTGCCATCCGGGTCTCGGAAGAACAATGCTTTACGCCCCGATTTGCTCAAAGTGTAGCGTATGTCTGCATTTTCCAGTCTTGTTTTTACCGATTCGAGCGAGTTGACATTGAACGCGGCGTGGCGGTCGCGTCCGCCGTGTTCCGGTCGGCCCGTGGTCCGGTCGGGATTATCTAGCTCCATGATATGGAATTGCTGGTCGCCCAATTGAAACCAGGCGCCGGGAAAACCTAAATCGGGTCTCTCGGTTGGTTCCAGTCCCAGAATTTCGGTATAAAATTTCAAGGATTTTGACGTGTCGGCGACAATAAAACTGACGTGATGTAAAGAAATATTGAATTTTGACATGATAGGGCTTCGCTAACGTGGGAGGGTGAAAAAATCAAGGTATTTTATGATTCTACAGCAGCCAGGCCGGGTGGGTAAACCGCTTCATTGTCTGCCGATGTATGCGATAGACCGGCGCGAAGTTTGCGAAACCCGGTGGGTTGAAGCGTTAGAACGTGTTTTTAAAAGCGTTACGAGTCAAGTGCTAAGGAACGGAGAAACCGGAGTGTACTGGGCGTACATGAGGATTTCGAGTACCGTGCAACGCAGCAATCGAGCCGCGTAGTAGCTTTTAAAACACGTTCTTAGCTTATCCTACTCATCCCGGCAAAAAATCAGAGCACGGCGAGTAGGTTAAAGGCTACCGTTATACACAAATGTCGTCATACCCGCCGGGAAGCGGGTATCCAGGGCATAGGTGGTGAGCTCGACACATCCTTAATAGCCTGGATTCATGCCGGGCGTCCTGCCCGGCACCCTAACCCAACTTCGTCACCTAATAACGAAGTTCCCCGCCATTTCAATCAGTTAAAAATTTTAACTACTGTCGGTTGGCACTACAGATTTTTTGCTGTT
>PGZD01000036.1 GCA_002843155.1 Gammaproteobacteria bacterium HGW-Gammaproteobacteria-3 | reverse complement strand
GGTCAGCGCCGCCGTCAAGGTGGTTTTGCCATGATCGACATGGCCAATGGTGCCTACGTTGACGTGCGGTTTTTTACGTTCGAATTTTTCTTTGGACATTTTAGATTCCTGAACAAGCTATAATGATCTCAATACATCGCAAATGGAGCCCATAACCGGATTTGAACCGGTGACCTCTTCCTTACCAAGGAAGTGCTCTACCTACTGAGCTATATGGGCCAATCTATGGAGCGGGTGATGGGAATCGAACCCACGCAACCAGCTTGGAAGGCTGGAGTTCTACCATTGAACTACACCCGCAAACCTTAAGTAAAAGAGATGGTGGAGGGGGGAGGATTCGAACCTCCGAAGGCAGAGCCGTCAGATTTACAGTCTGATCCCTTTGGCCGCTCGGGAACCCCTCCTAAACCGGAAAGTTGAGCATTTTGACCGACAATATACAAACTGTCAATCATTATTTTATTGATCAATAAAATCCTTGGCATTTTTCAGCCCAGACCCTTTGACCGAAACACAACGACAATCGGAGCAGCATACACATAGATCCCGTCCCACCAATTAACCATGCAGCGCATTCATGGCACGCTCGAAATCATTGTTTACAATCAAATCCAGGTACCCATAAACTTTTTCAAATGCGCATTCTATGATTTGACGCTCTTCTTTCGAAGCGTCCGCCAGCACATAATCCACAACTTTCAGGCTATTTTGCGGCCGGCCTATGCCTAAGCGCAAACGCATGAAGTCACGACTGCCGAGGTTAGCGATTATATCCTTCAAGCCGTTATGACCTGCGTGCCCACCTGCTTTTTTTAAGCGCACTTCGCCCACTTTGAGGTCCAATTCATCATGAACAACCAGTATCTGTTCCGGCTGAAACCGGTAATAACGGGCCAGCTTACCCACTGACATGCCACTGCGATTCATATAGGTATCGGGCTTCAGCAAAATTACATTTTGCCCTGCAATCGAACATGTCGATACTTCACCGTTAAACCGTGACTCGGAAAGCCAGCCTTGATTTTGCATACCCTCTAAAAACCAAAACCCGGCATTGTGCCGGGTCGCCTGATATTGTCGCCCGGGATTACCCAAGCCAACGATAAGCTTGATCAAAATTAAATTTACAGGGCAAAAAATTTATTCTGTGCCGGATGCCTGATCCTGCTCAGACTTTGCCGCCTCGACAGTGGGCGCCACTATGGTAACCACGGGGACATCCGAGCCGTGATCGTCGCCATGCGTCAGAGCCACCAATTCAATGCCGTCAGGCACGCTCAGCTCGGAAACATGCAAGCTTTCACCAACATTCAAACTAGCCAGATCGACTTCAATAAACTCCGGTAAATCGGCGGGCAGACAGGCAATCTCAATATCAACCAGATTATGCATGACCACGCCACCCTGCTTGACGCCGACCGAGATATTTTCGTTAGTGAAATGCAGCGGCACATGCATTTTTATTTTTTCCCCGGCACTGACCCGGAAAAAATCCATATGCAAAACCCGAGGCTTGGCAGGATGTCGTTGCACCGCTTTCAGCACGGCTTTTTGCGCCTTACCCTGAATAACCACATCCAGTACATGAGAGTACACGGCCTCATGAGCAAGATGCTTAACCACTTCATTATGATCCAAAACCATCATTTCCGGCGCACTTGAGCCGCCGTATAGTATTGCAGGCACTTTACCTTGACGGCGAACCGCCCGTGCCGCAGTTTTACCAGGCTTTCCACGACTTTCGGCAACAAACTCAAATACGCTAGACATTTTTTTCTCCAAACCCGTGCTTTATGTTAAGCACTTCAAAAAATTTTTAATCAACATACAGCGAACTCACCGACTCACTCATGGCAATTCGCCTTATCGTTTCAGCCAACATTTCAGCAACGCTCAATTGTCGTATTTTACCAATTTGTTTGGCCACCAAGCTCAAAGGGATGGTATCGGTTACCACCAACTCGTCCAAAACCGACCCACTTAAATTTTCCATGGCTTTTCCGGAAAGCACCGGATGCGTACAATACGCCACCACTTTAATTGCACCGCGCTTTTTTAACGCTTCGGCAGCATGGCACAAGGTGCCTGCCGTATCGACCAGGTCATCGATCATGACACAGGTACGACCCTCTACATCGCCTATGATGTGCATTATTTCGGCAACATTGGCCTTGGGCCTGCGCTTGTCGATAATGGCGAGATCAGCGTCATCCAGCCTTTTCGCCAACGCCCTGGCCCTGACGACGCCACCCACATCCGGCGAAACAACGATCAGATCCCGGTATTTTTGCCGCCATACATCACCCAGCAAAATAGGTGACGCATAAACATTATCCACAGGTATATCGAAAAAACCCTGTATCTGATCGGCATGCAAATCAACCGTCAGAACACGATCAGCACCGGCTTCGCTGATCATTTTCGCAACCAGCTTGGCGCTGATCGGTACGCGCGCGGAACGCGAACGCCTATCTTGCCTGGCGTAGCCATAATAGGGCATGACTGCGGTTATTCGCTCTGATGACGCACGCTTGAGCGCGTCGATCATCACCAGCAATTCCATTAAATTTTCATTCGTGGGAGAACAGGTTGGCTGTATGACGAAAACATCCTTACCTCTTACGTTCTCCTCGATTTCGACAGCTACTTCTCCATCGCTGAACCGCCCGACCGTAGCCACCCCAAGACGCATATTTAACTTCTTAACAATACCTTCGGACAAAGCCAGATTGGCATTACCGGAAAACACCGTTAACGAGGCGTCACTCATCCAGGAACTCCTAAATAGAATTGCGGCAAATGAAGATAAATGGCTGGGCCGCCAGGATTCGAACCTGGGTATGCGGAGATCAAAACCCCGTGCCTTACCGCTTGGCGACGGCCCAATTTTTAGATGATACTTTGTGTGGCGATATTTTTTATCAAGCCAACCGGCCATTTTGTCCGTTAGCGGCGCTGCGAAAATAGCTGCGAACTAGCTATAATTTATAGTTTTCGCACTTTACCTTGAACACAATAGCCTAAGCTAAAGCCGCTTACATGACTCGCGCGGAGCATACAACGGAGAAATGTTCAGCCCTTTTGCAAGATAAACCTGCCATTTTTTTTTCAAGGCGGAATACGCCGTATCGGCAGCTTGCAGGGATGAAAACTGCCCAAATACACAGGCCCCGGTACCGGTTAATCGCGCTTCTGAAAACTCAGATAAATCACGCAACGCTTCCGCCACGACAGGATATAACCTACAAACAACTTCAAGGCAGTCGTTTTGCCGCTGTCCCGTAGTAAAGTCGCCCATTTTGATAGATTTACTATCTCTTGTCAAATCTTTTGCACTAAAAATCTCTTTTGTATTCACATGACAATCCGGCTTGATAAGCACAACCCATTGTTCAGGAATAATTATTCTCTCTAAAACCTCACCCACGCCTTCCGCCCAGGCACTGTGACCAAAGACAAACACAGGGACATCTGCCCCTAATGTTAAACCCAGCGCCATCAGTTTTTCGCGGGACAAACCCAGTCGCCATAGCTCATTCAATGCCACCAGCGTTGACGCCGCATCGGAACTGCCCCCTCCCAAACCGCCGCCCATGGGCAAATTTTTTTCAACCGTTATGCACACACCGCCTTCATAACCGGTTTCCTGCTTGAGCAAGTTGGCTGCGCGAACCGTCAAATCTTCATGCTCGGGGACTCCCTGCAAAGGCTCTTGCAGACAGACTTCACCACTCGCCAGCGGCGTGAATTGCAATTCATCGCACAAATCAATAAACTGAAATACCGTTTGCAACAAATGATAACCATCCGTTCTTCGCCCGGTAATTCTCAGCATCAGATTCAATTTTGCCGGCGCCGGCCATTTTTTTTGCCCTTCACTCATATTCCCGCCACTGATCAATTATCAATTTCAATCGGACATTTCCATTCGACACCTCGATTTTGCGCGGCATGATGCCTGTTCCGGTTTGCTGCATCTGCCTGAACAATACCGTCCAATCGTTTTGGATAAAGCCGTTGTCAATATCTTCAAATGCAGCATCAGGGTCGGCCAGACCCACTACCCAATAGCGCAACGATCTCAGCGGCACATAAAAGCCAAGTTCGTCCGTAACAAAGGCATCGGAATTGTCCCGATAGACAATCTCGCCGTCGCCGCGATCGACCGCCACAAAATCCCGGGTGATACGAATAGCGACTCCGCCTTGTCCGAGCGGCCCGGAGAGGCGAATTTTTTCGTCCGCCAAACGCCGCACCCAGCTAATTGTGGCCGTCCACGACTCATCGCCGCGCCTCACTGCGACACGCCCATCAAAAGACCAGCCGACTAACTGATACAAGGCATCGCGCTGCCCCCTGAAATAGCCGTTATCCACTAAAATCGGCTTACCGGCACAGCCTGCCATAATAAAAGCCAACAACCCCAGCCAACTTATATTCCTCAGCGCCGACTTATTCCGCATTGAAAATACGCCGCTGAATATCCAGCAGATATTCATCATCGGGTGCATCCTTAATGACTCGATCAAATAGCTCCCGGGCCTCATCTTTTCGTTCCAGACGCCACAAAACCTCAAGCAAATGCCCGGCAATTTCATTTTCCTGCTGCAATGAATAAGCCCGTTGCAGATATTCAAGTGCTGCATCGAGATTATTCAATTTATACTGCAACCAGCCATAGCTATCGATAATCACCGCCTCATCGGGCTCGAGGCTCAGCGCTTTATCCAGGTATTTTTGCGCCTCATCATAACGCCGGGTCCGGTCCACCAGCGTATAACCCAGCGCATTCAAAGCGCTGACATCATCCGGGTTTTCAGCCAGAATTCTCTTCAAATCACTCTCCAGCACATCCAGCCGGTCAATACGCTCGGCAACCAGGGCGCGAGCATACAATAAATCTTTTTCCTTCGGCATCGTTTCAAGTGCGTCGCTCAACAAAGCAAAAGCCTTGTCGTATTGTTTTTGCCCGTTATACCATTCAGTCTTTACCAACACGGTTCGCATGCGTTGCTCTTCGGTTTTCGACGGCAAATTTTGCAGGCGAGATAAGGCCTCATCGAATTTATTTTCCTTGATCAACAGTGAAATAGCGGCGACAGAAGCATCGAAACGAAAAGCGCCTCCCGTGACTTTATCGAACCAAACCAGACCCTCGTCGGGCCGCCCCTCCCTCACGGCAATCCGCCCCAAATAAAAACTCGCCTGATCTTGCCAGCCGGGCTTTTCCAGCAAAGCTTTAAACAAGGGCACGGCTTTTTCATCCTGCTGTAGTTGCAGATAAATCAAAGCCATGGCAAAGCGGGATTCGTCATCTTCAGGGTTTTTTTCCAGAAGCTCGGTATAAAGCGCCTGCGCCGCCTCATAATCCGAAGACTTTATCAGCACCTGAGCCAAAAGCTTCTTGACTTTGATATTGTCAGGCTGCTTTTCCGCCAGATCAGTCAATAGTGCCCGGGCTTCGACCAAGTCACCGGAATAAGCGGCAACCTGCGCCTGAAACAACAGGGCTTCATCCCAATCCGGCCTGATGGCCAGGGCTGTTTTAACTTTTTCCCGGGCCAGTACCTGACTATTCAACTGCATAGCCAGCATCGACTGCACAAAATAGACAACCGCTTGATCCGGCCTTTGTGCAGCCACCTCATCCAACACATCATAAACAAAAGTAATGTCGCCTTTTGCCCCCAGCGCTTTGACCAACTCCACTATCGTTGTTTCAAAATCTTCCGGATCCTTATCCAACAAAAATTTGGCATGATCAACAGCCGCTTGCATGGCTTCGCGTCTGAATGCCGATAACAGCGCAATTTTTCTTGCCGTCAGATTATTCGGGTCATCTTTTAACCAAAGCGCAACCGCCGCATCCGTCTTCTCGGCATCCCTGATAAACAACGCGATTTTTGCCGCCCGCTCGGCCAACCTTTCATCCTTAACCCGCTTGGCGGCCTCCAGATAACCTTCCAAAGCAATATCATATCGCTCCCTCTGTCCTGCAATTTCGGCCACCAGCAACATATACATGACATCCGGATCAATTGCCGTTTCCACGGGGCTGGATTCAGGCTGTTCGGCGGCCTTGGTTTGCGACTCGGACGGCACCACCTCGTTCTTGATCGCGGCCTGTTTCGGCGAAACTACACATCCACCCAAAAAAACGAGGGCCACCACGACAATTAATTTATAATTCAACACGCGCATTTCCTTTATTTTTTGCAATATACTTATGGTAATAGATTATCAGAAAAACCCATCGATTCGGACAGTTGATTTTTTACACTGAAACGGCGACTCCCAAGTCGGCATAGCAAGAGCGTGCGTGGCGGCGCCGAAATACCGCGAAAAATACCGGAACGTAAGAGCTGCTCACATTGCATAAAGTTTATATATTTTAAAATATAAACTTTAAAATGGCTCGCCCATGCCATTACAGCGAACAAAACAAGACTAACCGCCAAATCGCACCCTTAAGAATGGGCATGAAATAACTTGGGCAACTGACGCCAGGATTTTTGCCCAGCACCTAAATTGACTATGATTCAAAATCATAGCCAATAACCTGTGGAATTTAGGTGCTGGATTCAAGGCGTGCAAACTTAGCGATAGTGAGCTATGTAACTGTTTGCGCAAAGCGCCGCTCTTGGTTCACGTCCCTTACCTACATGCCTGTAGGCAACGCAGAAGACGGACAAAAAGACAAGTCAGTTGCACACGTTATAAAATGCACGTTCCTTAACCTTATAGCCATCCAAAAAACCATGACACTGCTTACTGTAGGGATTAATTATAACACCGCACCGGTATCCATCCGCGAGCGCCTGGCATTCCCTGCTGAAATACTGGACTCATCATTAAAAGAACTTTGGCGCCTGAAAGACATTTCGGAAGCCGCGATTCTTTCAACCTGCAACCGCACCGAATTTTATTGCGAAGCAAACACCGAAAACCAACAAATTTTAATTGATTGGGTGGCCGATCACCGAAAAATCAAACCCACCGACTTTACCCCTTATCTTTACAGCCACATCGACAGTGAATTAATCCGGCACATGTTTCGCGTCGCCTGCGGTTTGGACTCGATGATTCTGGGTGAACCGCAAATTCTCGGACAAATGAAAGGCGCGTATCAGGCCGCTTATGACGCAGGCACTCTGGGCAAACATCTGGGCAGACTGTTTCAGCATACCTTTGCCGCCGCGAAAAAAGTCCGCACGGATACCGCCATTGGTTCCAGTCCGGTATCCGTCGCTTTTGCCGCCGTACAACTGGCTCAGCAAATTTTCGACAAACTCGGTGAGCAAACCGCTATCCTGATCGGCGCCGGCGAGACCATAGAACTGACCGCCCGGCATTTGGTCCAACAAGGCATTGGCCGTATCATCATTGCCAACCGTACCTATGACAAAGCTCACGCTCTGGCGATGCGTTTTAACGGCTACGCCATCGCCTTGGCAGAACTGCCGCTACACCTGGCCGAAGCCGATATCGTGGTGTCCTCAACCGCCAGTCAATTACCGATTCTGGGTAAAGGCCGGGTTGAAAGCGCCATCAAAAAACGCAAGCACAAACCCATGTTCATGGTTGATTTGGCTGTTCCCCGCGACATTGAAGCCGAAGTCGAGCAACTCGATGACGTTTATCTGTACACCGTCGATGATTTGCAGAACACCATTGACCAAAACATGGACAATCGACGCCGCGCCGCCGAACAGGCGGAAGAAATCATCGACACCCAAGTCGAAAATTTCCTGGCCTGGCTGCGCGCTCAAGGCGCCCAGACCACCATCAAGGACTTTCGTCTGCAAGCCGAATTGACGCGTGACGAAACTTTGACCAAAACACTTGGCCTGCTTAACAGCGGCATGGCTCCCGAAGAAGCACTTAAACGTCTGGCCCATACATTAACCAACAAACTCATTCATACGCCAAGCGCCCAGATCAGGGAAGCGGGCGCCAACGAACGTCACGACCTGATTGCCGCCGCCCGCGAGATTTTTAAATTGAACACTACACAATGAAAGCTTCGATAGAACATAAATTAATCAATCTGAGCGAACGTTTCGCTGAAATTACCGCCTTGCTGTCCGAACCCCGGTTCCAAAGCGACCAGAACAAATTTCGCGCCTTGAACCAGGAATACGCGCATATAAAACCGCTTGTAGACTGTTATCAAAACTATCGACAATGCATTGAAAACCTGAAAGAAACGCGGGAAATGATGCAGGATGCCGACCCGCAGTTACGGGCCATGGTCAAAGAAGAAATTGCCGAAATAGAAAGCCGACAGGAAAATTTGGAATACCAATTACAGGTTTTGCTGCTGCCCAAAGACCCCAACGACAACCGCAATATATTCCTGGAAATCCGCGCCGGCACCGGCGGCGATGAAGCCGCGCTGTTTTCCGGCGATCTGGCCAAAATGTATCAGCGCTATGCGGAAAAAAAAGGCTGGCACACCGAAGCGCTCAGTGAAAGCTACGGTGAACACGGCGGCTATAAAGAAATCATCCTGCGCGTCAGCGGCCAGGATGTTTATTCACAATTAAAATTCGAATCGGGCGCGCACCGGGTTCAGCGCGTTCCCGAAACCGAATCGCAAGGCCGGGTGCATACTTCGGCCTGTACCGTTGCCGTCATGCCGGAAGCCGATGAAGTCGATGCCATCGACATCAACCCGGCCGATTTACGCATTGATACCTATCGATCCTCGGGCGCGGGCGGCCAGCACATCAACAAAACCGAATCGGCCATCCGCATCACGCACATTCCGAGCGGCGTCGTGGTCGAATGCCAGGACGAACGCTCGCAACACAAAAACCGCGCCCGCGCCATGTCCTTGCTGCAATCGCGTCTGTTGGCGGCGGAACAGGAAAAACACCAGGCCGAACAGGCGGCAACGCGCAAACTCCAGGTCGGCAGCGGCGACCGTTCCGAGCGGATTCGCACCTACAATTACCCGCAAGGCCGCCTGACCGATCATCGCATCAACCTGACGCTCTACAAACTCGATGAAATCATGCAAGGCGGACTCGAGCACGTCATCGACCCGCTGATCAACGAGCACCAGGCGGAATTACTGACCCAGCTTGGCGAAGACTGAAGCCGATGCCCTGCATTGGAGCGGTGTTGACCGCAGCAACCCGGGCATTGAGTCACACTTCGCCCTCGCCCCGGCTGGATGCGGAAATCCTGTTGAGCCTCGCGCTTGACAAAGACCGCGCTCACCTGCGCGCCTGGCCGGAAAAACAGCTTTCCCCGGAACAACATCGACAATTTCAAGCCTTGTTGCAACAACGTCTGAGCGGCATACCCATCGCCTATATCACCGGCCACCGCGAATTCTGGTCGCGGGATTTTGAAGTCACCCCGGATGTATTGATTCCAAGACCCGATACCGAGCTATTGATTGAACTGGCACTGGCCTTAATCCCAACCGACGCCACCGACTCGTTGCTGGATCTTGGTACCGGTTCCGGCATTATCGCCATCACACTGGCCGCCGAACGTCCACATACCGGAATTACCGCTACCGACATCAGCGCCAAGTCCTTGGCCGTCGCCCGGCGCAATGCCCAAAAACACAGCACAAACACTATCGTTTTCAGTGAAAGCGACTGGTTCGATTCACTACCGTATGGAGCGCCATTCAAGCTCATCATCAGCAATCCGCCTTACATTGACGCAAAAGACCCGCATCTGACCCAAGGCGATATCCGCTTCGAACCTGAGCACGCCCTGATTGCCGCGCGCCAGGGCCTGAGCGCCATAGAAACCATCGCCGACAATGCACGGAACTATTTATCGAAACCCGGCCATTTACTTATCGAGCACGGTTACAACCAGCAACACGCAGTGCAAAGCATTTTTAAAGCCTTGAACTACCAGAATATCAAGACGCATAAAGATTTATCGGGGCAAGCCCGTGTGACCTACGGGCAATACTTCGCTTGAACTCAAATGCACGAATAAATGACGGTAACTTTCAATTTAAAAGCTAAAGAGAGTGTGGAAAAGAGCAACTTCAGTTGTAAATATCTAAGTCAATTTAACAATAGCGACAACGGCCGATATGGTTAACCCCAAAGACCAGAACATAAAACGGTCCATGCGGCTGGTGATAACGGTCAAATGCTTGTCAATCTGTTCAAAGCGTTTATCCATCTGCTCAAAGCGCTTATTGCTCATTTCAAAGCCCTGGATCATCAGCTCACGCTGATGTTTGAGCTCTTCTTCAACACGCACGATACGCTCACGAATATCCAGCTCATAGCGGACATTAGCGTTAATCACCTCAGGACGCGCGGACAGGCTTTGATCGATCAGATGTTGTATTTGTATCAGCTCTTCTTGCGCGAACGCCATTACCTGACTTCATTGTATCAACGGGATTGGCTTGCATGTTAGCGGCTCCGACCGTACTTGGCAAACCGATACTTCCCAAAACTACAACAATCAAGCCCTTTGTGTGCTTAAAATCTCACCAGCACTGGGCAACGCCCAGACCTGCGGTATCGCCTTTTACTCCTGTATGAGTCAAGGTTAATGTCGCACATTTATCGTTTGCCTGGGCGCCGATGGGCGCCGCATTCAAGGTAAATGTAGTTGAAGTCGCGGCATTGATCGTCAAATTGTAATAAGGCGTGCCGCCGTCAACCGGGCTTTGCGTGGCATAAATGCGCGGCGCACCGGTATCGGCAGGCGTCGCCGTGGTTCCTGCCGCGTCTAAATAGCTATTGGTTTCGGTAAAATGGCGCTCCATGGCGTTGGCCAGCCCTAATAACGCGCCTTTGGCATCGGCCCGCCGGGATTTCATGACGCTATCCTGATAACTCGGATAGGCAATGCTAGCCAGAATACCGACAATAGCAACGGTGATCATCAGCTCGATCAAAGTAAAACCCGATTGTATTCGTTTCATCGATCTGTTTCCTTATTTTAAATAACGTCCGTAGAGACAAGCTTGTACTTTACTTTTTGTGACTATTGCACCGCACAGGCCGGAGTTACGGCCGAGAACCTCATTACGACAACCATCCAATCCATCCGTAGACCATGACAGTAAGACAATCTGCCAACAAAACAGCCAACGGTAGGCAACGGGATACCGGCCCTTAGCTTGGCGTTCGTTGCCTCATGCCAAGCAAGCTAACGTCTGATTATCTCAATTGTACCCAGGACTGCCGACCGGCTCCTCCTCCTGCCGACTCCAAAGTAGTCTCCATGGCTCCGGTTGAACCGCTGGTATATTTAAATTCATTTTCTCCGGCACTTATAACACCAGGTTCTTTAATAATGCCGACTTTCGATTGCTTACCGGTGACCGCTACGGCAGCATCATTAGCATCAACATCGCCATCACCATCGGTATCGATAATATTAGCGACCATATCTTCATTATTGATAAGATTATTTCCAGTCAAATCGAAAGGCGTCTTATCCAGCCGTTTACCGGTTACCGCATCCATCTCCATCAGCCAACTGGTTCCGCCAAACGAACATTTGGCTTCATCAGGAATCAGGGTAACAAAAATGACGCGACCGCTCCGCAGTAACGCCTGACTGACAACTCGCTCTCCCACCACAGTACCCGGCAGGGGCGGTGTCACCAAATCCATATACCAGCCTTTTTGTGTTGTAAAATCGACCTCGTTATCGGAAGTCACACGAATAGCGAATCCGCCCAAACTTCCTTCGGCATCGATGGTTTGCACTTGCAAGTCACTACGCCCTGCAACTTCAACGTCATTATCCCAGATACCGTAAAAAGTCTGTATTTGCGGGTTCACCACGGAATTGTCACCCACTTCAAAATATTTACCGGTACCGAAATAGACCATCACGCCGCTATCGGGGTGTCGGCCCACCTGCGGCTTGGCGGTAATGGGCTGGATGACGCCCGCCGCATCCTTGGCGACAAACAAGGGTTTGGGGTTAGGGCCTTGATTAAACGCCACCTTCCATTGGTTTGTATTGCTACTGCTGACATCAAACTTCCACATATTACCTTGCAAGTCACCGGCATAAATGGCATCGGCGATGCGGTCACCGTCTTTATCGATAACGATGGGAGTGGACAAGCCGTTGGAGCTTGCGGCGCTGCCGACTCCGGTGGTAATGGTTTTGATCAGGGCGCCGGTTTTGATATTGACGATATACAAACCGGCTTGCTCGCTTGCGCTGTTATAGCCATTGCCAAAAACGGCGGCAAAGTCGCCATTAGCCATGCGCGCGATGGAAGCTTCGCCCAGATTAAAGCCTAACTCGCTGAATCCGGTTGTTGCCGAATTAATTTCCCACAATACCCGTTGATTGTTGAACGCAGTTTCAGCCGTGGCATAGCTATCGTCACCGGGGGCGAGAAAAGTGGTATCCAGAGCAAAAACGCCCTTGCCGCCTGCGCCCAGTGTGCCCACCAAAGCCGTGCGCCATTCTTTATCGCCATCATTGTCGGCATCGAAATAGGCGTCTCCCGCCACGGGAGGTCCATCAACAAAAAGGCGGTGCTGACCCGCACCCAGATAGGAAGGCTGGGTCAAAAGGCCCAGCGATCCAATCAGCGTATGCGGTACATAGGCAAAATCTTCATTGCCATTACCCGTACCTGAAATCGTCGCATTAAAAACGTGCAACATGCCATCATTGCCGCCGATCGCTACCCGTGGTGTTCGCCCCTTGTAGGCGGCACTATTGCGATAAGTCAAATAGTCTGAACCTTCGGTGCCGGATAACAGGTGATAGCCGAAATTGGCTGTACCGATAAACCAAGGATCCGAATTAATCAGGTCACCCAACAAAGCATTCGCGCCGGTACGTTTACGAAAAGGGCCACCGGGTTGCTCGTTACTCTGGTCGCCGCGCAGATAATTGACTTGCGGCTCGGTCAATAAACCCTGCTGCGCAGAGCTTAAATTATTCCAAAGAAAGGGGATCCCTCCTACAACGGGCGTACCGCCGGGGTTATAGCTAAAAATGGATCGATTGGTAGCGCCTTGTGCAGTAACACGCTCTCCGCCATCCCAGACAGGACTGGTTGCAACACTGCCGTCGGGGTTGATGCTGAATGCCAGTAATTGACCCGTCCAATTGGCACTGTTGAATTTGGCCTGATATACCACGGTATCGGTATCCAGACGTGTCGAGTTGGTGGCCACTGCGGCGGATGAGCCACTGCTGGCAATGACATCGGCCAGAGCTTCACCCAATGACTGCGCCAGCTCGCCGGGATCGGTAGCAAAGAAATAACGATCCGGAATGCCGTTGGCATCTTTGTCCCATTCACTTTGCAAATCCGGAATAGCGTTGTTATTGCCATCGATAAAACCACCCCATTTGGCCGCGTACCAGAGCGGCTGCTCCAAACTTTGTGCCGATGAAGTGCCAATCGAGTAAGTTAACGTTGTGACGCTATCAGAAACCTGGCAATTGTTACAGCCTAAAACTCCAGTTGGGTCGCTATAGCCATAACCATTGATGCCGGAATGCGCATGAAAACCGTCTTTATTGGTGCCGTTAATGATATACCCAAACCCCATCTTATCGGGTGTCGATTGAGCGATGGCATTGGTGGACACCGATACCGCGCCCGCCGTGACACTGTAATTAATAATCCCCCACATATCCTGGTCAAAATCCCCACCTTGCTCACTGTCTTCCCAATTGACATATAAGGAACCGCTTTCTTGGGTAGGGGTCGAGGCTTGGCTAATAATTTTAAAATCGACTATCGCGCAATTACCACCCACAAAAGCGTTTCGGCAAGCCGGAAGTATAGTGATGTTATTGGCTGGATTGCCGGGTACGGGTACGACCACCTTGGGAATACCGGGCGCCAGAGCAACACCGTAAAGCGTTACCAATTGATCGCCCTGCAAGTCTGAGCGAATGCTGTTGGTATGGGCAAAATGCGCCAATCCACCCATCCGATAAGAGCCTGACAAGCGCGGCGCATCCGGGCACGTACCCAACACACTACTGAGCGCACCGACGGTTTTTGCGGTACAAAGCTGGTTATTATCGACGCCGTTTTCCCCGACAAAAAAATTGTTCCCGGTGATATTTTCACCATTACCCAGCGCGTCAGTGAGTGCGCCTACATTGTTAGCCCCTATGGCTGAGGCACCGCCTAACTCATCGCCATCATATGAACTGGTACTGGCATTGAACTGAATGACATTAAGATTGGCGCACCATTCATCGGTCGCGATAGGATCGGAAACTGTCGCGGTAATTAAATTGGAAATACGTCCCGAGTCATTGACATTGAAAGCCGAAAAAGCGCTATTGCCGCCCAGATAGCGCAACGACTCCAGCAAAATTTCCGCTTGTGGGTTACCCCAGTTACTACACCGGCCGTTGTTGAATGTATTTAAAGCCCAAGGACAATCATCGCTGCTCCCAGTACCAAAATAAGTGCCATCATCATGTCGATAACCATAAATTCGTAACTTGTTGAGAGTATTGACAATCCCCCCGGCAGGCGGTGGCGTTTTAAAAGTGCCGTTGGTGGTGACATTGATTTCATCGGTCATAACACCAACATTTTTCCTTAATACGCCGCCGGATTTGTTTTTGCCATAGGAACCGGTCAACAGGCCAAAGCGGATTTTATCCTCGTCGCCATAAGTTTGTAACAAACCAATAGGTTTCAATGCGCCATTATAGTCTTTACACGTTTCCGTACCCGGCAAATTGCTGTCACAGGCCTTGACCCGAACGACATAGTCTTTGTTGCCCAGTCCGTCATTTGCTTTATCAGGATTACCAGGAGCCGCGTTAATACCTGAAGCGGCTAGGTTATTGGCATTGGCCGCACTTTTTTCATTCGACCAGCGGCATTGCCAACGCTCATTGGACGCCCACAGCGAAAAATTTCCTTTCGCCACTCTGAGCAATGGCGCATCCGTTACATTCTGGGACAGCGTGGTTCCCGATACAGTGGTATTGCAAAGGGTAATGCCCGATGCGGGTGAAAACGGCGTTAATTGATTTAAATCATTGCCATCGTAAAACTTGGCGAAACTATGCGCATCGTTGGGCAAATAACTGCGCTCCAACACGGTTTCCGAGCTACTGTCCGTCGAACGCAAGCCGCCGTATAGAATCTTGCGGATAGTATCGATGCGGGTCATGCTGGCCCAATTCAAAAAGTTGCCGCTCCAATTGCCGCTACAATATTTATTGATTGAATTAGCTGCCGGTACAAAACGATTGGAACTGTAGTCATAGCATTTATAACTGTCGAAATAGCCAAAGTAATCGAAACTGTGTTTATAAGTCGTATCCGGCTGACCGTCTTGATCGAGGTCGGAAAAATCATCATAGGCTTTAAAATAAAGCTGATGATCATTAGAGACATTCAGCATCACAATCGGTTTGGCTGATTGCGTCAAAAATAAAGGACTTTGGGCAAGATTAAAAGCCGCCTGGACAGGAAAAGTTGATAGCAAGCCGAGCAAGAAACCGATGACCAGCCCCTGTGTTCTTAAATAATGTTTCTTTTTGGTAATGTTCATCGAAAAGCCCCCGGTCTACGGTAATCGAAATCTGGATAAGAAATAATAATCATCATCTAACGCTTGTAATTCGATTGCACGACAACCACGGCGTCAGCCGTGCCACCCACGCCGCGCGCGGTGACGCGGTACATTTCACTTTCCGTGAATACTCCGGCTTCAAGACTGTCGCCACTACCGCCGAAGCTGGGCAACCGTTGTATCACATACTGCGGATTGGCCGCGAGAGCGCCAAGAGCTGCCGGATCACCCGGCAAATAAGTAATTTTATTAAAGCCTGACCAATCATCCCTTGCCGTGGGTGGCGTCCCGGTGAGCTCGTATAAACCACCGGCGCCGGTCGTGGTAAAGTTGGGTAGCGTGGCCTGGGTCAGAAAGCGTTCGCCGTCCCGTAACGCCGATTCGGCCGCTTGAAAGGCCAGATTGCGGTTACGCATGTTACCCGCCATTTTTTCTTCCAGCCCCGTGACCTGTGTGCCGGTGACGCCGATCAGAGTCAGCAGCAGCAACATGATCAGGCTGATGACCAGTACGGCGCCTGTTTGCTGGGGTCGGTTATGTATAAACATACAGCGCTCCTGGTCAGGGCAAGCGGTTGCGAACCGCGATCGTTGAACTGAAAACCCGGCGCAGGCGGCGGTCGGCCGGTGTCGTGGCCGCGCCGTTGTAGGTGTATGCCAGAGGCTCATGGGTGATATTGTCATCGAGCGTTCTGGCCAGCAAGCTGATTCGGATACTGACCACTTGATTCATGTCCAGCCCCGCTGTTCCGGCAGCCACATAGTAATTGGCCGTACCGTCAGCGTCGGTGTCCTCGCCGTAGAAAACTTGCATGTTTTCTATGCCTTCTACCAGCTCTTCGGCCAATAACGCGTTGACTGAACTTCCGGTTACATTGATTCTGGAACGGTACAAGGAGCGTACGCCAGCGCCATTCAAACGTATGTAATAGGCAAATGTGTTGAGTTTGGCGATTTGCGAGCCATCGCCATAGCTTTTAGTAAAGGTCGCGGGAGAATTATTGCCGGGAGTAAAAGTCGCAGTGGCCGAGTGAACGACATTGACGCCAGATCCGGCACCAATTGGCGTAGTTTGCGTGGCTTGAAACAGCGTCCCTTGGGTGCAATCGGTAACCATCAGTATTTCGCCTTCGTGACAAGTATTACTACTGGCAGCAGGGCAATCGCTGTTAAAAGACGTATCAACGAACATTTGCGCGGAATCTGAAAACGGCGAAATCAATGGTGTACTGCCATTGGATAATCCGCGCAACACGATAACATCGGTACCCGGGACAACATTTGCAACCGTTGTAAAGCCGGCGCTGACATCGTCGAAACCTTGCACAGGCGTCGTGATATCCCAGGCAAAATTACTTGGATCCTTTAATTCATTTTCAACATTGGCGATATCAAAACTTCGGCTACTGCAGCCAAAAAATCCCGCCATCCGAATATCTTTACTCAAAAAATCCAGGGCGAAGCGGCCATTTTCCTGGAGTCTCGACAACGCTTCCTGCATCCGGTACGTTTGCCGGGTATTTAAGAAAATCTGCAAAACACCACCGATCAAAAAAGCACCGATGAGCATGGCAATGAGAATCTCCACCAGCGTTATGCCGGTTTGCCGATGTGCCTTGATTCTGACTTGTGGTGCTTGCGAAGGCATTTGCATCGAATCTGTAGTGTTCGGGTCCAATTGATTGGTCGAGGATGCTATTCGTAGGTCGCAGCCTCTGTTCAAGCCGGTCGCACAGGCATCAACAAGACACAAAGGATAAGAACCGTCTTTAAACATCTGTTTGAGAGAGCTGAGGACGGCTGTCTTTTTTTTCTCCCGGACACGCTGGATAAGGTTAATTACACTCATAAACTTTTCCCGGGACAGGTTTTTTGGGTTGCATTCATAACTGAAAACGGGTTGTGAAGGTGCTGACATCGGATACCGCATCATTATCTTCATCGCGGTTTTCCGTCCAGTTGACGGTTGCGGTAAAAATGCCGGTAGCCACATCAACCGCAAGGCTTCCCGTGCCTCCTGGCAACAAAGCGGCAAGATCGGCGTTCCATTCGGATAAGTCGTTTTGCGCCATCAGCGCAGGTGTACAAGCAGTGCTTACCGATTCACAGCTTGACTGAGCCGCAGCACTCCCGGGCGCCAGAGTAATATAAGTGCTGGCGGCCAAATTGCGGGCTTCGGAGGCATTGGCGCGCATTCTGTCCGCAATATCATAAGCCAGTTGCGTGGCCTGGCTGCGGTTATAAGCGCTTTGGTTGTTTTTAAGCCCGGTGGCTTGCATACCGGCCAGACCCAAGAGACCAAAAGCCAAAACTATCATGGCCACCAGGACTTCAATCAAGCTAAAACCGGACTGCTTATTCATCGTCATCGCCAAAAAAATAATCTGAATACATCGCTAGTTTGTAGTTTATGGACATGATGCGGCACCGTTATCAACTCTCGCCCGTCCAGTCGTAATAATGCCGATGGCTCGGGAATGATCGGCGTCGGCAATGGCCAAACTATCACACAACCTGAACGTATCATTATTCAGCCCCCCCGTGCAGCCAGCTCCGGAACCTCTGACCGTACCATCAGGGTTATATCCAAGCCAGCAAGTATAATTAGCCCCCGTCCTGAGTGTGTAACCATTAGGCAAGGGATCAGTCGTCTTCAACAGACAATCTTCTGTGATTTCGCAAAGAGTAGCATCGCCATCATCATTAAAAGTGCCATCGCCATTGATATCGGTAAAAACATTCCATCCCGATTCCCATTGCCCTCCATTTTTACTGAGCGTGACTTGGACACCTCTTTTTATTGACTCACTCCGGGCCAAATTGAGTGAAGCCAGTAATTCATTGGCCTGGGTCGTCAGACGATTGCTGGCAATGCTGGCGGTAAAACTCGGAATGGCAATCCCCAGGAGAATCGCCGCTATGGCGATGGTCATCATGAGTTCGATCAAGGTAAACCCTGAATTATTGCCCGGTGTTTTACACATGCCTGTTATGCCCTGATATGAACTAAGCGATTACTGCAAATTCGACTGTTTGGTGTAAAGGGTAGTACGGAATCCACAAAAAAACTGTGAATCCACACGCATATTGTGATTTTATTAACAACAAGACTACGAGAGACGCGCACACTACGGCGCACTATGAGCCTGACAGGGCTGGATTTTGACAGACTGCCACGATGATTGGATAGAAGGCAGCGTCGCTAAGGACGCTGCCGTTAAGCTTAACCCAGCCTTAACATTTCTTAATCATGAAATATTGGAAAATATGTAAAAATAAAGGTAACTATTCAGCTTATCATCCTGATTGAGCGATGCGTTTATAAGTAGGGTTAAGATTGGGGCGCCGCAGGTGACCTCAACAACGTGAAGCCGGATACCTTTGCCGCTCCGATGTGTTGGACCTGGATGTGTTTATTTCTTTTCAGGGACACTCAACTCCAGTTTATGTTCCGGCACTGCGTCATCTGATTCCAGCCCCATATCCGGTTCCATTTCCAGATCCAGATCCAGATCCAGCGAATCATCCTGTTCCGGCACTACGCCGTCATTGATCAGATATTCAACATGCTGTTGATACGATTCCTTGATGAATTCGTAGCGGTCAATGGCGGCTTCATCGACAATTTTTTCAGTTGACATCAAACCCGCGCGTGTATCGGTCACATCGACCACATCACTGGCGGTTGAGGCAAAACTAGCCGCTGTACCGAAAAACAGAGTGTAATTCAAAGGATCCGTCAATGCGTCACCAATCAACCCGACCATGCCTCGGGGCGAACTCGGCCCCCAGAACGGCAACACAAAATAAGGCCCGGAGGGAACGCCCCAGACACCCAATGTTTGTTCAAAATCTTCATTGTGCTTGGGCAAGTCAATCATGGAAGCGACATCAAAAATACCGACAACACCTGCGGTCGTATTAATCAAAAAACGGCTTAAATCCATGCCGCCCTGAAGCAGCTTGAATTGCAGCAAATCATTAATCGTGACGCCGATATCGTTTATATTGCTGAAAAAGTTAGTAACACCCTCATCCACGGCATCCGAGGTTATATCTACATAACCCTTGGCCATGGGTTTTAAGATATGCTTATCGAAACCGTCGTTAAAATCTTGTGCATCACGGTTCCAGCCTTCCCAAGGGTCGTCAGGATTGCTCGGCGCAGAGGCACAACCGCCAAGCATACCTGCCATCAACAGACAGCTTAAAAAGGAACGGGCGGAAGGGGCAATTTTTTGAGTTTTCATGATTTTTATTATATTTTCCAGTTCGGCAGGTAAGAAAAGCTGTGCATCAGTCGCTAAATACCATCATTACTTAACAATTCTTGTCGGTATAAATTGCGTGGATTCAAGTCATAAGGCAATTTTAGCAGTCATCGGGCTTTGTGCCCAGAAACCTTAAACCGCTACAGTTTCTCGCTGTTGCCTTATCGTTGCTCTATCAACACCACAGCCTGCACGGCAATGCCTTCTTTGCGGCCTTCGAAACCGAGCTTTTCGGTGGTCGTGGCTTTGACATTGATATTCTCGCACGCGGTATTCAGATCACCGGCAATAGCGGCACGCATCGCTTCGATATGCGGCGCCATTTTCGGCGCCTGGGCGATGATGGTAATATCGGCATTGACCAGCCGGTAGCCTTTTTCCTGTACGATAGTATAAACATGACGCAGCAATACCCGGCTGTCGGCGCCCTTGAATTCAGGGTCGGTATCGGGAAAGTGCTTACCGATGTCGCCCAGCGCGGCGGCACCGAGCAAGGCATCGGACAAGGCATGCAGCACCACGTCGCCGTCCGAATGCGCTTCCAGACCTTGTCCATAGGGAATTCTGACCCCGCCTAAAATGATATGGTCACCTGCGCTGAAGCGGTGCACATCGTAACCTTGTCCTATTCTTATCATTGTTGTTGCTCTAAATAAAATTGCGCCAAGGCCAGGTCTTCGGGACGGGTGACCTTGATGTTATCGGGGCGGCCTTCGACGATTTTCGGTTGCAAGCCCATCAATTCCACGGCACTGGCTTCATCGGTCACAGCCGGATTGCCCTGCGTTTGTTCCAGCGCTTGCTTTAACAGGCCATAGCGAAACATTTGCGGTGTCAACGCCCGCCAGATATGGGCTCTGTCCAATGTGCCTACAATATTGCGGCCTTCAACATTTTTTAGCGTGTCATGCGAGGACAACGCCAGTATGCCGCCGACGGCATCGTTTTTGAGACTGTCAATCAACAAAGCAATATCGCTTACCGTTATGCACGGTCTGGCCGCATCATGCACCAGCACCCAATCGTCATCGGAAGCCTGGGCGCGAATGGCCCCCAGCGCCGACAGCACCGAATCGGCCCGCTCTTTACCGCCCGCAGCGCGTACAATGCCCGCCTGTCCGGCGACCGCCAGCCTGGGCCAAAAAGGATCGTCCGTCGAAATGGCAACCGCCACAGATGTAAACACCTCTGCTTGCAACAGCCGGGTCAAGGTGTGTTCCAGTACGGTTTTACCGGAAACTTCAAGATATTGCTTCGGCCTGTCCGCCTGCATTCGTTTGCCGACCCCGGCGGCGGGAACAACTGACCAGAATTGCGTGGAATCTGTCATTGAATCTGTCCGAAAAGTTTGGAACGTGTTTTACAGGTTATCTTAGGTTAAAAGTGATACCTGTAACCTTCGTTACGCGCGATAAGGTGACAATCTTTATTTTATAAGCCTATCGATAAATCATATTGACTTTCAATAGTTTGCTTTTATTTTAATGCTTTTTTAAGAGCAAACGACTCTAATAAAGAGAGTGAAAATATTTGGGTTAAAATTCCGGAACGGTAGCTTGAGCGTTCAACGCCGTCTCAAAATCAAAGTTGTGCCACTTGGCATAACGCCGCAATAACTTTTTATATAGCTTTTTTTAAATTAAAAAATCTAAATCTGTGCGTATCTTTATAGATTTTCTTATCTTTAACGGCAGCGCTCTAAGTGCGTTGTCACTAAAATCAAGAAATGAGAGTTTATCATTAACCAGCTCAAAAACAGCTTGGGATTGTTCTAAATCCCGTTTTTTCTTATCAGGGTTTCTATCGGCCCTAGTTGAAAGCCAATGTTTGTGCATTGCAAAAGCTCTTGGATCAGGCACTGTAATATCTACGGGAAAGCCTTGATCATCTATTCCCGTGGCTGTAAATTTTGGACACGAAAGTAGCCATGTCAACCCCTTTATCTCTACAGCGATCAGGTCTTCAGGAAAATCCGACATTGAAGAAGGGTTGCCGAATATAACATGCCGGTTTTCGGGTTGAATAAGGTCAACAATAAAGCCGTCTTTGTTGGATGCCCTGAATTTATTGCCGCCCATTACCTCAAACGACTTGTCAATTGATTTAAGCAGTCCAATAAAACCTCTTGGCTCTACGGATGCGATGCTTATTTTTTTCCTGGTATCCCACAAAACATCCACATCATCGGTTGCCATTTTATCAGACTCAAAATACACGGCTGCCGCAGCCTCATAAGCGTATAGGGCGTTAGCTCCAACGAGGAGTGTTTTATTGGCCAATACCGGAAACTCAGACAACCGTCTTGAAATAGCGGCAACCATGCGGGGAACTCTGTTTGCATTGACTGCCTTGCACATTCTTGCATGTTTTTCTCGATTAATTTTAAGTGCTTTAATTCGCTCGGAAAGCTCGGATTTTCTTATCTGAAAATTTCTATAGATTAATTCTGTCGCTTCAGACCGGGCACCTAAGCTTTTTTGTATTTTTGCGGTCTGGTGTATCAAGTAATCGGTTCCCGATTGGTTACGCCACATCATACTTCCCCTGTAAGAGCGCCATTTATTCATAGCGTCTTTCCAGACCTCATGACAGTGGATGGCATTGATCTTAACTTTATTTGAATTAGAATCTATGTCTATGAATTTCATATTTTTTCATGCAAAAAATGAATATTTTATAATTTTAAATGAAAAAATAAAAAAACCAACAGCTTAATAAAAATAAATTCAAAAGGTATTTAATTTATAAGCCTAAAGAAAAAACTATCATTTTTTTAAAAAAATCAGCAGTATGTAGCGTTTTATTAATGATAGCCCGCGCAATCAAAGTGATAATTTTACGGGAATCCTGAGTATCAATCAGAAAGCTACTACGCGGCGCGATTGCAGCGTTGTGCGGTACTCGAAATCCTCATGTACATCCAGTACACTCCGGTTTCTCCGTTCCTTAACGCTTGCACTCGACCCACTCGTAACGCTTTTAAAACACGTTCTTATTCAAGCACCTGGAAGAAGGTTTCATTTTCCCTGATCATGCCCAGTTCATGGCGCGCCCGTTCTTCAATGGCTTCCTGGCCTTTGTTGCGCAAATCGAGCACATCTTCGTAGAGTGCCGCATTGCGTTCTTTTTTCTCCCGAACTTGTTGCGACAAGACATCCAGTCTTGCCTGATAATGCCTGATTTGCACAATCCCGCCATCACCCAACCACAGCCGGTATTGCAGATGCACAATCAGCAACAGGATGATTGCAAAAAAAACTTTACCTGGAGTCATAGTCTTGGCCGCCAAGGCAACGGGCGGCCCAATTGACCGCCCGTCACAACACCCGTTCAGAGCATTTTAAACGCGCTACGACCGGCATATTTAACCTGACTGCCGAGCTCGTCTTCGATTCTCATCAGCCGGTTGTATTTTGCGATACGGTCGGAGCGGCTCAATGATCCGGTTTTGATTTGGCCGGTGGCTGTTGCAACCACTAAATCGGCAATGGTGGTGTCTTCGGTTTCGCCGGAACGGTGCGACACTACCGCCGAATAGGATGCGGCTTTCGCCATGTTGATCGCATCCAGAGTTTCGGTCAATGTACCGATTTGATTGACTTTGATCAGAATCGAGTTGGCGATGTGTTTTTCGATGCCTTGTTTCAGGATAGCGGGATTGGTAACAAACAAATCGTCACCAACCAGTTGAATCTTGCCGCCCAGTTTCTCGGTCAACAATTTCCAGCCGTCCCAATCGTTCTCGTCCAGGCCGTCTTCGATGCTGATGATCGGGTATTTATCGACCCAGTCGGCCAGAAAATCGACCATTTTTTCCGAGCTGTATTGTTTACCTTCAGACGCCAGATCGTAAATGCCGTTGTTGTAATATTCCGACGCCGCAGCGTCAAGGCCCAGATAAATATCAACGCCCGGCTTGTAACCGGCTTGCTCGATCGCTTGCAGGATGACGGCAATAGCTTCCTCGTTCGACGACAGGTTGGGAGCGAAGCCGCCTTCGTCGCCGACGGTGGTCGCAAGGCCTTTGGATTTGAGCACTTTACTCAGATTATGGAACACCTCGGCGCCGTAACGGATAGCTTCACGAAAAGTCGGGGCACCAACCGGCAGAATCATGAATTCCTGCAAATCGACGCTGTTGTCCGCATGTGAACCGCCATTGATGATATTCATCATCGGTACCGGCATGACAAATTCATCACCTTTATTGAGATAACGGTATAAAGGCACGCCCGCTTCCCTGGCGGCGGCATGGGCTGACGCCATGGAAACCGCCAGCATGGCATTTGCGCCCAAACGCGCTTTGGTGTCGGTGCCGTCCAGTTCGATCATTTTCCGGTCGATGGCTTGCTGATCGGCGGCATCCATACCCACCACGGCGCCGCGAATTTCAGTATTGACATTGTTGACCGCTTTTAAAACACCTTTGCCCAGATAACGCGCCTTGTCGCCATCGCGCAGCTCTATCGCTTCGCGTTCACCGGTCGATGCGCCGGAAGGCACCATTGCGCTGCCGCTAACGCCGGAAGCCAGCACTACATCGGCTTCTATGGTTGGATTGCCCCGCGAATCTAAAATCTCTCTAGCACGAATATCGACTATTGCAGCCATTATGTCTCCTTATAGGGTTGTTTCAATCAGACGGCTTGCTTTAACCGCCCGATCGAGGGTGAGTAAAATTTCGAGTAATTCTTGCATGCGTTGCATCGGCCAGGCATTGGGCCCATCGCTTTTTGCCTTCGCCGGATTGGGATGTGTTTCCATAAATAGGCCGTCAATGCCGACCGCCACAGCCGCTCTGGCCAGCACCGGCACGAATTCGCGCTGGCCGCCGGAACAAGTGCCCTGTCCACCCGGCAATTGCACCGAATGAGTGGCATCGAACACCACCGGGCAACCGGTATCGCGCATCACCGCCAGCGAGCGCATATCCGAAACCAGATTGTTATAGCCGAACGACACGCCGCGTTCGCACACCATGATTTGACTGTTGCCGGTGGCCTTGGCTTTATTGGCGACATGCACCATATCCCAAGGCGCCAGAAACTGGCCTTTTTTGATATTGACCGGAATGCCCTGCCTGGCGACATTCTGGATAAAGTTGGTTTGCCGACATAAAAACGCCGGCGTCTGCATGACATCGACCACCGCCGCCACTTCGTCCAAAGGCGTATCTTCATGAACATCGGTCAGCACCGGCACGCCGATTTCCTTTTTGACTTTTTCCAGTATTTTAAGTCCCGCATCGACACCCAGGCCGCGAAAACTTTCATGCGAAGAGCGATTGGCCTTGTCGAACGACGATTTATAAATGTAGGAAATGCTGAGACTTGCGGTCAATTCTTGCATATAACCTGCCGTTTCCATGGCCAGTGCTTCGCTTTCGATGACGCAAGGCCCCGCGATTAAAAACAAAGGTTGATCGAGCCCCGCTTCAAAATGGCATAATTTCATTGCTTTGATCCTTTTTTATACTCGGCGGCCGCGACCACGAAGCCTGAAAACAAAGGATGGCCTTTGCGCGGCGTCGAGGTAAACTCGGGATGAAACTGACAGGCCAAAAACCAGGGATGTCCCGGCAGTTCCACGACTTCGACCAAACGCCCGTCGATCGATTTGCCGGAAAACTTCAAACCGTACCGCTCCAGCTTTTCAATATATTTGTTATTGAACTCATAACGATGGCGATGACGTTCCTTAATCACTTCCTTTTGATACAGCGCAAATGCCAGCGAATCATTTTGCAGACGGCATTTTTGTCCGCCCAGGCGCATAGAGCCACCCAAATCCGAATCAGCGCTCCGGGTCTCCGTCTGACCTTCGGCATCCATCCATTCGGTGATAAGGCCAATCACGGGATGCGGTGAGTCGGGCAGAAATTCGGTACTGTGCGCGCCTTCGAGTTGCGCGACATTACGGGCAAATTCGATGACGGCAACCTGCATCCCCAGACAAATACCCAAATAAGGAATCTTGTTTTCGCGGGCGAAACGGGCGGTGGCGATTTTGCCTTCCACGCCACGCTCGCCGAAGCCGCCCGGCACCAAAATGGCATCGAGATTTTTCAACACGCCGACGCCTTCGTCTTCCACCGCTTCCGAATCGATATAAAGGATATTGACTTTATTACGGGTGCGGATACCGGCATGAATCAGCGCTTCGTTCAATGATTTGTAGGCATCGGTATGATCTACATATTTGCCGACAATAGCGATATTGACTTCTTGAACAGGGTGAGTCAAACCGTCGATGACCTTGTTCCATTCGCTCAAATCGGCAGGCGGCACATCCAGGCGCAGCTTTTCCACGACAATGTCATCCAGACCCTGCTCGTGCAAGAGCAGAGGAATCCGGTAAATGGAGTCGGCATCGACGGCTGAGATGACGGCTTTTTCCGACACATTGGTGAACAGGGCAATTTTGCGCCGCTCGCTCAGCGGCACCGGCTGTTCGGAGCGGCAAATCAGAATATCGGGCTGAATCCCGATCGCCCGGAGTTCTTTGACCGAATGCTGGGTAGGCTTGGTTTTGATTTCCCCGGCCGAGCGGATATAAGGCACCAGCGTCAAATGAATGAACAAGGCCCGATCCCGCCCCAGCTCGATGTGCATTTGCCGAATCGCTTCGAGAAAAGGCAGGGATTCAATATCGCCGACAGTGCCCCCCACCTCGATAATGGCAACATCCACGCCTTCCGCGCTGGCATAGACGCGGCGTTTGATTTCATCGGTAATATGCGGAATCACCTGAACGGTTGCACCCAGATAATCGCCCCGTCGTTCTTTACGCAGCACATTTTCATAAATCTGACCAGTCGTAAAATTGTTCTTTTTCGACATGGTGGTTTTAAGAAAACGCTCGTAATGGCCTAAATCCAGATCCGTTTCGGCGCCGTCATCCGTGACAAACACCTCACCATGCTGAAAAGGGCTCATGGTGCCCGGATCGACATTAATATAAGGGTCGAGCTTCGTCATGGTCACATTCAGACCGCGCGTTTCCAGAATAGCGGCCAATGAAGATGCGGCAATACCTTTGCCCAGAGAAGAGACGACACCGCCGGTAATGAAAATATATTTTGTCATGAAATAATGAAAAAGTTTCGATAAGGGCTGAAAGTGCAAAAAGCCCATTAAAACTTTATTATTTTAATCGACAAAGTGCTTTCCGTCATTGCCTTTCCGGTTTTTATTTTCCTGATTACCCATAAGCCTCAGCTAATTTGAGCAACCGCCCTGGCATGGGTGGCGTGTTCGCCGCAGCGATGAGAAACCTGGGCATGATGGCTT
>PGZD01000035.1 GCA_002843155.1 Gammaproteobacteria bacterium HGW-Gammaproteobacteria-3 | reverse complement strand
ATGAAACGGGCCATGGGGATTCTGGATTGTTATGTTGGTTAGGTCGCTATTTTACCAGAAAGCCACGTTAGCTGGCGGAAGTCCGACAGGCTCCTAGGTGAGGAGCCGAAATTTGAAGTGCGAAAGGTATACGCTAAAGCCCTTGCCAGGGAGTATACAAGCCTTCGACTTCAACGCCGAAGATGTCAAAAATTCTGCCGACCGCGTCGTTGACCATGGCTTCGATGGAGTTCGCCTTGTTATAAAAAGCGGGCATGGGCGGATAAATGATGCCGCCCATTTCGGTGACGCTGGCCATGTTTCTGATATGGGCCAGATTAAGCGGCGTTTCGCGCGGCATGAGCACGACCCGGCGGCGTTCTTTCAAGGCGACATCGGCCGCGCGGGAAATTAAATTGTCGCCGAAGCCGTGCGCGACCGCCGCCAGGGTTTTCATCGAACAGGGTGCGATGATCACGCCTTCGGTTTTAAAGCCGCCGCTGGCTATGGTAGCGGCAATGTCCTTGTTTTCGTGGGTCACATCGGCCAGTGCATAAAGCTCGGCGCGGCTCATTTCCAGTTCATGCTTGAGATTGATCAAGCCGGCCGATGAAATGACCAGATGGGTTTCCCAGTCCGGTAGAGTGCGCAGCACCTGTAACATTCTGACGCCGTATATCGCGCCGGTCGCGCCGGTAATGCCGATGACGATTTTTTTTATCATGTTTCAGGCAGGCTCCACGGTATTCGCCAGCGTTTCGACGGCCGAAACCAGGGCATCGATCATGGCTTCGCCCTGGGCGATGTGACCTGCCTTCGGCAACGCGATAAACCGGGCTTGCGGCAAAGCCTGCTGAAGGCTCCATCCGGCTTCCAGCGGACACATCAAGTCGCGGCGGCCATGGATAATGACGGTCGGGATATGGGCGATGGCGGCGCAATTTTTCAAAATACGATTTTCTTCAATGAAATAGCCGTGCCTGGCGTAATGCAATTCCATGCGGACCTGTTGCAGCATTTTATGCGTTACATGCGACGGCACTGTTTCAGGGCGATAGTCTTCACCCAAAGCGACTTGAGCGCTCCAGGCTTGCCAGGCCAGCACCGCGCGCATTCGGGCCAGTTCATCATCACCCCACAGCACCTGGCACAGGCCCTGCACCGGATCGTGGGCAAAAGCTTCCGGGATACATTGCGTCAAGCGCCGCCATTGTTCAGGATAGACCCGTCCGACACCCTCTTTGACAAACCAGTCCAAATCCTTTTCGCGCGCGAGGAAAACACCGCGAATGACCAGGCCCAACACTCGGGCCGGGTGAGCTTGCGCGTACAACAAGGCCAGTGTCCCGCCCCAGGAACCGCCGAATACCAGCCATTGCTCGATGTCCAGACAGGTGCGGATGCGTTCTATATCGTCAAGCAAAGTTTGCGTAGTGTTGTCTTCCAGCTCACCAAAAGGCAAGGATTGTCCGCAGCCGCGTTGATCGAACAGAATGATGCGGTATTTTTGCGGGTCGAAAAACCGTCGATGCCCGGCATGGGTGCCGGAACAAGGGCCGCCGTGCAAAAAAACAACGGGAAGCCCTTCGGGATTGCCGGATTGTTCGACATACACGCGGTGCTTACCACAGGTTTCAATATAGCCGCTATGGTAGGGTTCCAGTTCCGGATAAAGTGTATACATTCAATATCGATTCAAGGCAGTTCAGCCGGTCGTGTAAAAACAAAGTCGCTGTCTTTGGCCCGCGCGTGGCAGGATGCGCATTCCTTAGCAAAATCGGCGTTGTCGCCGTAAGGTTTTTGCGCCATGCCCAGCCAGCGGGCAAAACCCCAGCCTTCGGTGGTTTTGTAGCGGCGGCCATCCTTGATCATAAATTCGGCGTGCAGCAATTCACCGGGCACTGTGGCGTCAGGAAAGTCAGGGTGCTCCGTGTCTTTCCAGACCAGTTTGGCCAGCACGGCGCCGTCGGGCCAGGGCCGGGTATTGCCGCTGCGGGCGGCATCGATGGCGATGCTGTTGCCCAAAATGGCGCGCAGGGAATGGTTGTCGGTTCTGTGTGAAACACCGATGACGCGCCAGTTTTTATAATATTTGGGCATTTCAATGCCGTTGGGAGCCGCTTGAACCGGTGCCTCTCCACTGTATGCAGGCTGCGTGAAAGCCAGGGTCAAAGCCGCCAGTCTTATCATGTTGCCAAGTGATTTGTTATTCATCGTGACCTCTCAAAGGGTGTCTGCCAAGGGATGAAAAAAACTACATTACCGAATCTCGAAGTCTGCCGGAAATTCGGCCGGAGGCAGGGCTTCAGTGGCGATTGGCTCGACGACAACCTGTTCGACTTTGGCGGTAATGGGGCCTTTATGACACCATTGAATCAATTTTTCAACCGCCTCGCCGGTACCGATGGCGATCACTTCGACGCGGCCATCCGCAAGGTTTCGGGCAAAGCCTCTGACCCCGAGCCGGTTCGCCTGCTTTTGCGTGAAGGCGCGAAAGTAAACGCCTTGTACCCGGCCTGAAACGAGTATCCTGACTTGTCTGTTCATGCTTGAATACGCCAGCAATAATGAATTTTCGGATTTCTGGCAAAGTCTTCCGGCAAAGTTGATGCGCTGATATCCGTCAGCGTTAGCCCGGATAAGGCTTGCGTGTCCATTTTAAAACGCCGGAAATTGGTGGAAAAGTACAAAATCCCATCCGCCGTCAATAATTTAACGGCATTTTCGATCAATTCGACATGATGGTTTTGAATGTCGAAACTATCTTCCATGCGCTTGGAGTTGGAAAATGTCGGCGGGTCCAGAAAAATCAGTTCGTATTGGCGTGGAAACGTAAGTCCGGCCTCAGTTTTGAGCCAATCCAGACAATCCGCCTGAATCAGTTCATGGTCGCCCTGGCTTTCGTTCAGCGCCAGATTACGCGCGGCCCAATCCAGATAAGTTTTGGACAGATCGACGCTGGTTGTCGCCTTGGCGCCGCCGACTGCGGCGTGAACGGTGGCGCTGCCGGTGTAGGCAAACAGGTTTAAAAAACGTTTGCCCGCAGCTTGCCGTTGAAGCAAAAGCCGCAGGGGGCGGTGATCCAGAAACAAGCCGGTATCGAGATAATCTTCAAAATTGACCAGTAACTTGCAGCCGCCTTCTTCGACGCAATGGAAACTGTGCTGATGGCCCTGTTTTTCATATTGGCGGGTGTTTTTCTGCTTGCGTCTGATTTTGAGTGAAATAGAGCCGCTGTCGATGTTGAACACGTTTTGAATCCCTAAAAGAACGCCCGCCAAACGCTGGTCGGCTTTTTGCGCATCGACCGTTTTGGGCGATTCGTATTCTTGCGCATTGATCCGGATTTGCCCGTGCACATCCTGATAAAGATCGACCGCCACGGCGTATTCCGGCAAATCGGCATCGTACACGCGATAGCAACTGATGTGATTTTGCCGCGCCCATTTGCCGAGTTTCTTGAGATTTTTCCGCAGCCGGTTGGCAAACATTTCCGCGCCGCCGGGGTCAATCGGGTTTTGACCAGCGCGCGTGATTTGGTTGATTCTTTCTTCCCGGGTTTTGGCTTTGGGGATAAAAAACGCGCTGTCTTCCAGGCTCATCCGCAACAGCTTGCACTCTAGCGCGCCGTTGTACAAAGTGACCGGTTTTTGCGAGCGAATGCCGAGACGAAAACCCAGTTCGGGATTGCTGATAATCATCGCGGCCTGCCAGCCTGAAAAATGGCTTTTCAGGACTTCGCCAAACTGTGTATACAATTCGGCGGTTTGAGCCTCGTCGCCAAGACGCTCGCCATAAGGCGGATTACAGATCAACAAGCCGGGCCGCCAGCTCGCCGCCGGTTGGGCATCGGCAATATCGCGGCGTTCGAGATGGATTTTATCGCTCAACCCGGCTTTTTCGCTATGCGTCAGGGCGGCATTGATGCTGTGCCGATTTTGATCGAAGCCGACGATGAGCGGTAAGCGTTCAAGTCCTGCGGTTTTACGTTGCCGCGCTTCATCGAGCAGTTTTTGCCAGACAGCGGCGTCGTGCCTTTTCCAGCCGAGAAAGCCGTAATGTTCGCGCAGCAAGCCCGGCGCATAATCGGCCGCCATCATCGCGCCTTCCAGAAGCAGCGTGCCGGAGCCGCACATAGGGTCGAGCAGCGTGCCGTTTTGCGCCGCGATTTTCGGCCAACCGGCGCGTATCAGCAATGCCGCCGCCAAGTTTTCCTTGAGTGGCGCCTTGATCGTGATGTCGCGATAGCCGCGTTTGTGCAGGCTTTCGCCGGACAAATCGAGGCTCAATTGAGCGTTGTCACCCTGTAAATAGACGTTGACACGGATTTTCGGGCGTTCGGTATCAATGCTTGGACGTTTTTGAAATTTGTCCCGCATCTGATCGACAATCGCATCCTTGACTTTCAACGCGCCGAAATGGGTATTGCCAATGGCTTTGGAATTTTTGGCGCTGAACGTGACCGCCAGCGTATCTTCCGGCTGCATATGATCGAACCAGTTGATTTTTTTGACGCCTTGATAAAGATCATCCTGGCTGTTGACGGTAAATGTAGCCAATACCAGCAATACCCGATTGGCAGTTCGGGACCACAGACAAACGCGGTAGGCGGTTTCCAGCGAACCCTGGAAAGAGACGCCCGCGAGTGTTTGCTTGATATTTTCAGCGCCCAGCGACGATAATTCATCAGCCAGCATCTGCTCCATGGCTTTGGGGGTGGTGGCGAATAAGGTGTGACCAGGCATAGTGGAGGGCGCAAGGCCCTGGAAATAAAAAGAACGTCGGATAACCGGTGGAACCGGGGGCGACGGTTAAAGCGGCTTTAACCGTCGCTTTTCGCTTGAATTATTGAACTTTGATCAGTTCAATATCGAAAATCAAGGTGGAATTGGGGCCGATGGCCTGGCCTGCGCCTCTTGCACCGTAAGCTAGCTCGGAAGGAATATAAAAACGGTACTTGGCGCCTTCTTTCATCAGTTGGACGCCTTCGGTCCAGCCGGCAATGACCCGGTTCAGAGGAAATGTGGCGGGAGCGCCCCGGCTGTAGGAGCTGTCAAATTCAGTGCCATCGATGGTCGTGCCTTTGTAATGGACGGTGACGCTGTCGGTAGCGGAAGGTGACGCACCTGTGCCTTCGGTCAAAATTTCATATTGAAGACCGCTGGCTGTGGTTTTAATGTTGGGCTTTTTGGCGTTTTCGGTCAGAAACGCTTGTCCCGCCGCTTTATTTTCTTCCGGTGTCGTAGCGTTAGCCATTGAAAACATGGTAAATCCTATGAGAGTTACGATTAAAACTGAAAAAACGCGGGTTTGAAGTTTACTCACGGCTTTCCTCTTTAAGTTAAAATGGAACTTGTAGTTTACCAAAGAAAATTATTTTTGCGCTCTAATTCTTCTCGGTATCGGTTTGATTTATGCACATTATGGTAATATTACCCCCTATTTTATTTTTAATGCGTCGGGTTGATTCAGGGTACAGGGCTAAACCTGAAAACCTTCAATTGCACGGAAAAAACCTATCGGACGAGACAGTGGAAGAATACGAAGCGGTGCGTAACAGCTTGATAGCGATGCTGGAAGAGCTGGATGACCGGCTCACTAAAATAACTGATGATGTCAGGCATGTCGAGGAGCCGTTATCCCAGGACTTTGCCGAGCAGGCGGTGCAGACCGAAAATGACGAGGTTTTGGATCACCTGGGTATTGCTGCGCGCACCGAGATTGAACACGTCAGGCAGGCTATCGCGCGTATCGACAAAGGAGGTTATGGCCTGTGCGAAAGCTGCGGCGAGTCCATTGATAAAGGCCGGTTGAAAGCTCTGCCTTTTGCCCGCTTGTGCATAAAGTGCGCACAAGCGGAGGAAAATTAAACCTGCTTAGCAAGAATCGTCCGCCAATACGGAAATGATTCTATTTTCGTCGTTCCGGCAGAGCCTGCCCCGGTCAGGGATTACCAGAAGCCAAGGATGGCTTTGCACGGACTACGTCCATGTAGCTTGGATACCGGCATTCCCGTCCGGTATGACGTCGTTCGGACTTAGCGTAAGACTCTTGCTAATCAGGAAATTAAATGACATTACCTTGCCGGGCGGCGAAGCCTTTACCGATAATGCCCTGAAGCGGTATCGGTAAAGGCTCCGCGTTATGATGCTTGGCTTTACGCCGATATTGGGTTTTGTCCCGAAATACCTGGGCTTTATTGAATTGATGGGCGTGTTTGGCGACCGGATTAGGCGGCGCTGCGGTTTTTACTTTTTTACTTTTTTTCATCGTGATGCCTCGTTTAGAAAAAGGATTAGTTTGGATAACGCTCCGTTACAAATTAAAATAACGCTTTATTTGAACATTAAATGCCTGTGAAATTCAAAAAATATTTTGATGTTATCGTGGTTGGTGGCGGTCATGCCGGTACTGAAGCCGCATTGGCGGCTGCCCGTAGCGGCGCCCAAACCTTGTTGTTGACCCAGAATCTCGATACTTTGGGGCAAATGAGCTGTAATCCCGCTGTAGGCGGTATCGGCAAAGGTCATTTGGTCAAGGAAATCGATGCCCTGGGCGGTGTCATGGCAGAGGCCAGCGACCACGCCGGTATTCATTTTCGCATATTGAACGCCAGCAAGGGTCCTGCGGTCAGGGCGACGCGTGCGCAGGCCGACCGTAGCCTTTATCGGCAATACATCAGAATGAAGCTGGAAAATCAGCCGGGACTGGCCTTGTTTCAGCAAACCGTCGAGGATTTGCAGGTCGAGGGCGACCGCGTGGTCGGCGTGACCACGCAAATGGGTTTGAGTTTTAATGCCAAGACCGTGGTGCTGACCACCGGCACGTTTCTCGGCGGACGTATTCATATCGGTCTTTCAAACTATAGCGGCGGCCGTGCCGGGGATGCTGCCTCGACCGGATTGGCGAAACGTTTGCGGGACTTGCCGCTGCGTGTCGAGCGCTTGAAAACCGGAACGCCGCCGCGTATTGACGGGCGCACCATCGATTACAGCCGACTGGAAAAACAGCATGGCGACACGCCGGCGCCGGTGTTTTCTTTTCTGGGTAAACCGGAGCAGCATCCACAGCAAATCCCGTGTCACATTACCCGCACCACGAGTCGCACCCATGACATCATCCGCTCCGGTCTGGACCGGTCGCCAATGTACAGCGGGGTCATTGAAGGCATCGGGCCGCGCTATTGTCCGTCGATAGAAGATAAAGTCGTGCGTTTTGCCGACCGCGATTCGCATCAGATTTTTATCGAGCCGGAAGGGCTGAACACCCATGAAGTCTATCCCAACGGTATTTCCACCAGCCTGCCTTTTGATGTTCAATATGAATTTGTCAGAACCTTGCCGGGTTTTGAACAGGCCGAAATTATCCGTCCCGGTTATGCCATAGAATATGATTTCTTCGATCCCAGGGATCTAAAATCCACACTGGAAACCAAGTCCATGGCGGGATTGTTTTTTGCCGGTCAGATCAACGGCACCACCGGTTACGAAGAAGCCGCCGCGCAAGGTCTGCTGGCCGGTGTCAATGCCGCCCGTCTGGCGCTGGGGCTGGACGGTTGGTGTCCGGGCCGTGATGAGGCCTACCTGGGCGTAATGATCGACGATTTGATTACGCGCGGCACTCAGGAGCCTTATCGCATGTTTACCAGTCGGGCCGAATACCGCTTGTTGCTGCGGGAAGACAATGCCGATCTGCGCCTGACCGAAAAAGGGCGCGAATTAGGTCTGGTCGATGACCGGCGCTGGCAGGCGTTTACCGCGAAACGGGAAGCTATTGACAATCTGCAAGCACGGCTGGCTAAAAAATGGCTGCGCCCCGATAGCGAGCAAGCGCTTAAAGCCGAAGTTTTTTGGGGTAAGGCGCCGGTGCGCGAAGCCAATTTAATGGATTTGTTAAAGCGTCCCGAAGTGGCCATCAAACAATTATTGAGTTTTAACGAAGAGGCTGACGAACCCGTTTCTGAACAAGTCATGGAACAAGTTGAAATTCAGGCCAAATACGCAGGTTATATCGACAGGCAACAAAGCGAAATCGCCAAGGCCAAACGCTTCGATCATTTGCGCCTCGCTCAAACCCTCGATTACAGCCAGGTTCCGGGGCTTTCCAATGAAGTCAGTGAAAAGCTGAAAAAACAGCAGCCAGAAACCTTGGGCCAAGCATCGAGAATACCCGGTATTACGCCGGCCGCCATATCGTTGCTGCTGGTCCATCTGAAAAAGAAATCCGCTTGATGGCGCGGTGCAAAGAAATACTGGAAGCAGGTCTCAATGATTTGGGCTTAGCGCTTGAAAATGGCCAAATCGCGCAACTGCTGGATTTTATAAAACTGATCGATAAATGGAATAAAACCTATAATCTGACGGCGATACGCGATAAAGCCGACATGGTGTCTTTGCATCTGCTGGACAGTTTGTCCCTGTTGCCCTTTATGGAAGGTTCGCGCGTTATTGATATAGGCACCGGCGCGGGCTTGCCCGGCCTGCCTTTGGCCATTTGTTTGCCCGAAACCGAATTTACCCTGCTGGACAGTAACGCCAAAAAAACGCGTTTCGTGCAGCAGGCGATATTGGAGCTTAAGCTTCGGAATGTGACCGTTCATCGAGGCCGCGTAGAACAGTTTCATCCGGAAATATTATTTGATGCCGGTTTGTGCCGGGCTTTTGCCGATTTAAAGGAAATAGTCAAAATGACCGGACACTTGTTTAACCAGGAAGGCGTTCTGCTGGCTATGAAAGGGCAGATGCCGCAATTTGAATTGGCGCAGTTGCCTTTTCCGACATCAATTATTCCTTTGCATGTTCCCGGTATCGCGGCAGCAAGATGTCTGGTTCGAATCAAAGCGTTTGCAAGTTCAGAGGAAAAATAACAGTGGTAAAAATAATTGCTGTCACCAATCAAAAAGGCGGTGTCGGAAAAACGACCACCAGCGTCAATCTGGCTGCTTCCCTGGCGGCGGCCAAACGGCGCGTGCTGCTGGTAGATCTCGACCCGCAGGGCAATGCCGCGATGGGTTGCGGTATCGACAAGGAGGAAGTCAAATATTCCAGTTACGATTTGCTGATAGAAGCCGTGCCGCCCGGTGAAATCGCCATCGAATTGCCGGAATTCGGCTTGTCGGTGATACCGGGTAATTCGGATTTGACTGCGGCCGAAGTGCAGTTGATGAAAGTCGAGCGAAAGGAGCAGCGTCTTGGCGATGCCCTGAGCCCGATAAAGTCGGCTTACGATTATATTTTGATCGATTGTCCGCCGTCGCTGAACATGTTGACCTTAAACGCGATGGTGGCGGCCAATAGCCTGTTGATTCCCATGCAATGCGAATATTATGCGCTGGAAGGCTTGTCGGCACTGATGACTACGCTGCGCAATATTCAGGACTCGGTGAATCCAGAATTGCATCTGGAAGGTATTTTAAGAACCATGTTCGACGACAGAAACCGCTTGACCAAAGATGTTTCCGAACAATTGGTGCGCTATTTCGGCGATAAAGTGTTCCGTACCTGTATTCCCCGGAATATACGATTGGCCGAAGCCCCCAGTCATGGTATGCCGGTGCTCAATTATGACAAATCTTCGCGCGGCGCGGTCGCTTATCTGGCTTTAGCGGGGGAGATGACCCGCAAAGAAAAAAAACTTAAACAATGACCGAACCAAAACGCGGCTTGAACCGGGGTCTGGAAGCACTGTTAAAAATCGGTTCGGCGGAATTGCATCAGATGCTGGCAAACACTTCGCCAGCGCTGGCTGCCGAACCGGACAGCCCGCTGTCAATAGCCGCGCGCGCGGACGATTTTAAAACCGCCGCGCCTGGCGCGGAGGGCGGAGCCCAAAGCGCTTTGATTCTGGCTTTATTTGAGCATATCCGTAAAGAAAATCTGATGCTGCTTGAAGAAGCCGAAGCCTTGAAGCGCTTGCTCGATGAATTCGAACAGGTTGTCGGGCGGCTTTAAGCAAGTTCAGCAAATCGCCCCTTGCATTGGATCGGCCTGTAGGAGCCCGGTTTACCGGGCGATGAGCGCGGCGCGAGTTTGTTATCCCCGACGGTTTCACCCAAAGTGGCAGCCTTGCCTTTTGCCCGATAAACCGGGTGAAGCGCTAAGGCGTCATCATGAATTAAAAACAAGCAGGAAAATATGGTTTTAAAAAAACGCGGATTAAATAGAGGCCTGGATGCTTTGTTAGGCGACGTGGCGCCCAAGGAAAAAAAAAGCGATCTGCAACAACTGCCGATTGAATGGTTGCAAAGAGGCAAATACCAGCCGCGCAAAGATATTGACCCGGAAAAAATTCAGGAGCTGGCCGAATCGATTAAAGCCCAAGGTATCATTCAGCCGCTGGTGCTGCGCCAAATCGATACCGAAAAATATGAAATTATTGCGGGCGAAAGGCGCTGGCGGGCCGCGCAACTGGCAGGGCTGCATGAGGTGCCGGTCATCATAAGGGATATTGACGACCGCGCCGCCATGGCCATTGCCTTGATAGAAAACATCCAGCGCGAAGACCTGAATCCGCTGGAAGAAGCCGAAGCTTTTAAAAGGTTACTGGATGAATTCGGCCTGACCCATCAACAAATAGCCGATGCCGTCGGTAAATCCAGGGTCACGGTGACCAATCTCTTGAGATTGATAGACTTGCAGCCTGAAGTGAAAAAGTTGCTGCTCGGCAGGCAGTTGGAAATGGGCCATGCCCGTGCGTTGCTGGCTTTGTCAGGCGATGTTCAGGTGGCGGCCGCGCATAAAGTCGTGAAACAAAATCTGACCGTGCGCGCCACTGAAAAACTGGTTAAAGACTTGCAAACAGAACCGGAAAAGAAATTGCCGGAAACCGTCGATCACGACACCTTGAGATTGCAGGAAAATCTGGCCGCGAAACTGGGCGCCAAAGTCGCTATCACGCACAAAAAAAACGGCTCTGGAAAAATAATCGTCGCTTACGCCAGCCTTGAACAATTAGACGGCATTATCGAACAAATCGCGCCTGTTGATCAATAAACCCGGCCTCTTAAGCGTAATGCGCAAACAGTGCCAGGGGTTGATTTTTTGACCGGAAAAAGCGATCGCTTGGGGTGGGGCGTAGGTCAAAAACCGGTTTTCAACTTAACATCAGCCTTGTCGGGCATTAGCAAAAACCGGTTGGACATACGCTTAAAGGTTTAAACGCGTTTTCTGCGCAGTACGCCAAAGCCGATAAAAGCCAGACCCAACAAAGCTAATGACGCAGGCTCGGGAACAGTGGTGTTATTTTGTACGGCAAGCAAGCGGAACTGGCCGTCCCAGGCCTGAGGCCCGGTAAAATTCAATTGGAGGCTGTTGACAGCGGCAAAAACGCTCGGATCGGAAAAGTTAACGAAGTCGACAAAAAAGTTGCCGGGGCCTGCGAAAGCCTGAAAACCGGATGTGGACGTACCGTTGACGATCATTTCCACAGACACATTCAGGTCGATGGCCAGCACGTCCAATAAAATGGCGTTGGCAAACGCTGAAAAGTCAGTCGTTGTAAAACCGCTCCAGAAAAGCGATGCCGAGCCGGCTGAGAAAGTGTTATTGGAAATGGCCAGAACGCCGCCTGTACCCACGCCGCCCGGCTCCCCGATAGTGATTTCTTGGCTACCGAAGCCACCGCCCGTGGCTGTGGAAGTAATAGTCCTTTGGATGCCGGCGAGGTCGCTGCCGGTAAGCGCCAGTGGGCCTGCGCTTGTTGCGGTGATGGGGTTACCGGCATCGACAACCTGCTGAAAGTCGGTAAAATCATCAATAACCAGTATCGACGCCTGTCCGAGCGAGGTAAAGCCCAGTGTGAAAGCCAACAACAAAACCGATCGGATTTTGTTAAAAGATGTGTGAGACATAAGGTAACTCCTTCAAATTAAAAAATTAAATAATGCAAGGGGTAAAAAACAAAAGCCCATAAGAGGGCGGCTTTAATTTAAAGCAAATAGCAGGCCAAATAAAATACTGTTATCCATATCATAAGCTTAGCTTAATACTTCGGTTTCCGGTCCATAGCTTTTGTAAAAATAACTGACATAAACGCTGCATTATTCTTAGGCTAAGCATTGATAAACAAGCAAAAAACACTTATGCCGACGTTGCCTGAAAGCCTTGGCAAGATGGCTTTAAGTTTATAAAAACCTTGAACAAAACCTCAGCGGTGGTATGCTGAAGCGGATTGTTTTTCAACCAGCACACAGCCTTTTTGAGGTAATTTCCATGAATAAAATAAATGTCAGGAATTTATACAGTGAATTAATCAAGACAGCAAAAACGACGCTCAACGCGCTTTACCGGACTTTATTCAAAAAACAGGCGGGGCAAGGTAACGATACCGCTGACGGTAAAACAGGACGTATCATCCTGATAACCTTGGGTGTATTGCTGGTGCTGTCGCTGTTTAACCAGGGTGCCGAGTTACAACCGGATGAGCTACCTTATAATAAATTTCTGCAACAGGTCAAGGAAGGCAACGTCCTGCGTGCCGTAGTGAGCGAAAAACTCATTTCAGGCGCGCTCAAGCCCGAAAACGCAAGCGAATCGCCGAAGCACTTTACCACGATTCCGCTGTGGGACGACAAGCTGGCTGAAAAACTGGCCGAGCACAATGTCGACTATGTGGTCAGGCGCGGCGACAACTGGCTCAGCGCGCTTTTTTTCAACTGGATCCTGCCCTTGCTGATTCTGGTGGCTATCTGGTCGTGGCTGTTTCGGCGCATGGCGGGCGGCGGCGCTGCCGGACGCGGTTTTTTGAATATCGGCAACAAAATCCGCATCCACCCGGAAACGGCGGTCAAGATCACTTTCGATGATGTGGCCGGCACCGAGAGCGCCAAACAGGAATTAAAAGAATCCATCGATTTTCTGAAAGCACCGGAACAAATTCAGAAACTGGGCGGGCGTATGCCAAAAGGCGTGTTGCTGGTCGGTCCGCCCGGAACCGGAAAAACGCTGCTGGCGCGCGCCGTTTCGGGTGAAGCCGGGGTGCCTTTTTTTAACATCAGCGGCTCCGAATTTATTGAATTGTTTGTCGGCGTCGGCGCCGCCAGAGTCCGGGATTTATTTGAGCAGGCGCGCCAGAAAGCGCCGTGTATCATTTTCATCGATGAGCTGGATGCCATCGGCCGCTCCCGTGGCGGCCCCATGGCGATGGGCGGGCATGACGAGCGCGAACAGACATTGAATCAGTTGCTGACCGAAATGGATGGCTTCGACCCGGCTTCCGGCGTGGTCGTGATGGCGGCGACCAATCGCCCCGAGATTCTGGATAAGGCGCTGCTTCGGGCCGGGCGTTTCGACCGACAGATTGTCGTCGATAAACCTGATTTAGAAGACCGGATTAAAATCCTCAAACTGCACACACAAAAAATTCAAATGGCGACCGATGTCGATTTAACCGTGGTAGGCCGACGCACCCCCGGACTGGTCGGCGCCGACCTGGCCAATATCACCAACGAGGCGGCGATTATTGCGGTACGGGTCAAGCATACGCAAGTACAGATGGATGATTTTGAAGCCGCCATCGACCGCATCCTGACGGGACCTGAGAAAAAAAGCCGCATCCTGGGGACTGAAGAAAAACGCCGGGTCGCCTATCATGAAGCCGGTCATGCTCTGGTTGCGGAAACGGTGCCCACGGGGCAGCCGGTACATAAAATATCGATTATTCCGCGCGGCGTATCGGCGCTGGGTTTTACTTTGCAGCTACCGGTCGAAGAAAAATTTCTCTCCACCGATGCCGAGTTGAAAGATCAGATCGCCATTTTAATGGGCGGGCGCATGGCTGAGGCCATCGTTTTGGGCAATGTTTCCAGCGGCGCGCAAAATGACCTTGAAAAAGCCAGCGAAATAGCCCGGGCCATGGTTTGTTATCTGGGCATGAGCGCTAAACTCGGGCCTTTGACTTATGGCATACGGCATCAAATGCAGTTTCTGGAAGGCGAGATCTCCGAATCCAGAAATTACAGCGAAGAAACCGCCCGTATCATCGATGCCGAAGTCAAGGCGTTGATCGATGAAGGCATGGAGCGTGCGCTGGAAATATTGTCGGCCAAACGCTCTATTCTGGATAAACTGGCTGATATTCTACAAGAAAAAGAGGTCGTCGCACGGGAGGAAATTCAGGTTTTGCTGACGGCTTGAATTCGGCTGAAGTGCATTTTCTTCCTTCCTTTTAGCGCTTGTCGGCGGCGCGCGAGTACGATTTTTTAATTACTAAAAACACGACAAAATCATACAGGCCGTGAATCACCATCGGCGTCAGCAGATTTCTTTCGCCGCCATAGTCGAGCGCCAGACCCAGGTAAACGCCAACCAGCGCCGCCAGCAAGGCATACCAGGGGGTGACGGCATGAACCAGACCAAAAATCAGATTGCTGCCGAGTAATCCGGCCGCCATGCCCCAGGCCGATTCCATCCAGGGTTGCAAGAGCCCTCGAAACAATAGCTCCTCGGAAAAACCTGCGATAGCCGATAGCAAAAACAAGTCGGTCCAGTGGCAGCCGTACAGACCCGTTCCCAGGGTTTCGGCCAGCAAGTCGCGTATTTTCTGAAGCGGCGGCGTATGGATTTGTTCCAGCAGCAAAAACAGCAAGAACAAAGGCAGCGTACCTAAAATGCCATAAAGCAGGGCGCGTTCGGAAAAAGAAATTTCAGCGAAAGGGTTGATGTCCGCCAGCCAGCCGAGAAAGGCCGCGACTAAAATCAGCGCGCCTTCAAAATTGCAGGCGGCTTTAAAAAACCGGGTAGGGTCGATGGGTGTTTGGGCCATAAGCGCAACGTTTGTTTTTTTACCAAGGTGATGATTCTTATCTGAACATATTCCGGCTCAACACACAATCAGGTTCGTGCTGCTTGGGTCTTTACACCGCTTTTAAAGCAGGTTCCGACAGCCATGCCGGTGTAGGGACACCCGGCTCTTTATAAGGTATACTGACCGGATTTTAAAATTACCGGCTTCCGGCCGATTCAGTCCATACCCGCGCATGAAAAAACTGTTATGCCAATTCGACACCGACCTGTACCCTTCAGTTTTCGATACCGTAGTCGCTTATGATGCTGGCGCCGACAGGGTCTTGGCTTTCGGCGGCGTGACCCCGGACAGGGTTACACCTTTGGTCGAAGGCGCTCTGTTTACGCGCGCGCCCAAAGACAAAAAAAATACCGCTATTTTTGTCGGTGGCAGTGATATGCAGGCCGGGCAAAAGTTATTTACTGCCGTGCAAAAACAGTTTTTTTCAGGCTTTCAGGTGTCGGCCATGCTCGACAGTAACGGCAGCAACACCACCGCTTGCGCCGCCGTTGCGAAACTTTGCGCCAGCGCTCCTTTAAGCGGCAAAAAAGCTGTCGTTTTGGCCGGTACCGGCCCGGTCGGGCAGCGGGCTGCGGCCCTTTTGGCCCTGGAAGGTTGTCGGGTGGCGCTCACTTCGCGGCAACTGGCGCGCGCCGAGCAAGCTTGCGCCGCCATCAAGGCCCGGTTTGGCGTTGATATTATGCCTGTTGCCGCAGACAGTCACGCAGCTCGCGGCCGGGCGATAATGGATGCCAATATCGTTATCGCCACCGGTGCCGCCGGTATCGAGCTGCTGGGCGCCGAGCACTGGCAAAACAATGCCGCCCTCGAAATGATAATCGATGCCAATGCCACGCCGCCGCTGGGCATTGGCGGTATCGATATAATGGCGCGGGGCGAAGTCCGGGACGGCAAAATTATCTGGGGCGCCATCGGGTTTGGCGCTTTCAAACTGGCTCTGCACCGCGCTTGTATTACTAAGCTTTTTGAAGACAATAAACGGATTTTCGATGCCGAAACCATCTTCGCGCTCGCCAAAACGCTGGTTTGACCGACCCGTCGGGCATTGCTGATGAGCACCATACGTCCCTTTCCGAATCCGGCTTTGAGAGATCAGGCGCTGCATATCTTTCAAGCCGGTGTCGCTGCGGCCGACCCTTATCGGGCGGTGCAGCGGTGTTTGGGTATTGAGGATGACCGGCTTGCGCTGTTGCCGGGTCTCGACCGCACTTCACGAAAACGCCGGGGCCGCTGGCGTAAAGTCCATGTCATCGCCTTTGGCAAGGCCGCTTGTGCCATGGCGCAGGCGGTGCGTGACAGTATTCCATCGCAGCTTCTGGCCAGCCCCGGCATCGCTGTCACCAATTATGAAAACGTCACCGCAGTCGCTGATTTCACGGTTATCGGCGCGGCGCACCCTTTGCCCGACCGGGCCGGTGTCAACGCCGCGCAGCATATTATCGAAACCCTGCAAAATGCCGACCAAGACGATCTGGTACTGGTTCTGGTCAGCGGCGGCGGTTCGGCGCTCATTCCTTGTCCACGGCTACCCGTTACGCTGGCGGAAAAAATCGTTACGACCAACTTGCTGCTTGCAAGCGGCGCCACGATCAAAGAGATTAATTGCGTGCGCAAACATTTATCCCGGCTCAAAGGCGGCGGCCTGGTGCGGTTGACGGCAAAAGCCGATTTACACGCTCTGATTCTGTCCGATGTGCTGGGTGATGATTTGAGCGCTATCGCCAGCGGTCCGACTGTGCCCGACCCGACCACATTCGCGCAAGCGCAACAGGTGCTGCAAAGGTGCGGTATTTGGGGGCAAGTCCCCGCCAGTGTGCGTAAACTCCTGACCGAAGGTGCTGACGGCGTGATCGATGAAACGCCGAAACCCGGCGATGATTGCTTTAAAAAAACCACCCATACCTTGATCGGCAGCAATAGCGTCAGCTTGAGCGCCAGCGGCAATGCCGCTAAAAAACTGGGCTACCCGCTTGAATTGTATTCCGGGTATCTGTGTGGTGAAGCCCGGGAAGAAGCCCAAAAACTGGCTGCCTACGCCCAAAAACGTATTGCCGGAGGCTTAACCGGCCCGCTGGCCCTCTTGGCGGGCGGTGAAACCACGGTCACATTGAAAGGTAAAGGGCGCGGCGGACGCAATCAGGAAATGGTGTTGGCTTTTGCGCTGGCCGCCGAACGCCTGGGCTTGACCGGGCAGTGGGTTTTTCTCAGTGGCGGCACCGATGGCCGTGACGGCCCCACCGATGCGGCGGGTGGACGGGTTGATAACGGCTCATTACAGCGTATGCGTAAAGTGGGCATAGACCCTGCGGCCTATCTGGACGATAATAATTCCTACAACGCCTTGGCCGGTTCACAGGATTTGTTGAAAACCGGCGCTACCGGCACCAATGTGGCTGATTTACAAATACTGCTGATACAGCCTTAACTAACAAAAACTAACAAAAATAAAATCCAATTTCCAAGGAGATATCAATGTTTAAAAAATCGCAAACTATTGCCGGTTTTGATGATGAATTGTTCCAGGCGCTGGAACAGGAACGTCAGCGTCAGGAAGATCATATCGAGCTGATTGCTTCGGAAAATTACACCAGCCCACGGGTCATGGAAGCGCAAGGTACATTGTTGACCAACAAGTACGCCGAAGGCTATCCCGGCAAACGCTATTATGGCGGCTGTGAATTTGTCGATAAAGTCGAACAACTGGCAATCGACCGGGCCAAGGAACTGTTCGGCGCCGATTATGCCAACGTCCAGCCGCATTCCGGTTCACAGGCCAATATGGCAGCGTTCATGGCGCTGATTCAGCCGGGCGACACTATTTTGGGCTTGAGCCTTGCCGATGGCGGTCATTTGACCCACGGCGCCAAACCCAATTTTTCCGGCAAGATTTATCACGCCGTACAATACGGCCTGGACGCTACAACCGGGGAGATTGATTACGCGCAAGTCGAGGCGTTGGCGCTGGAACATAAACCTAAAGTTCTTGTGGCCGGTTTCTCGGCTTATTCGCGCATTTGGGATTGGCAACGTTTTCGCGAAATTGCCGATAAAGTGGGTGCCTACCTTCTGATCGATATGGCGCATGTCGCCGGGCTGGTCGCCGCCGGTTTATACCCCAATCCCGTACCTTTTGCCGACATTGTCACCAGCACCACGCATAAATCCTTACGCGGCCCGCGTGGCGGTCTGATCTTGTGCAAAAGTAATCCGGAGCTTGAGAAAAAAATCGACTCCAATATTTTTCCCGGTATTCAGGGCGGCCCCTTGATGCACGTCATCGCCGCCAAAGCGGTCGCTTTCAAGGAAGCCATGCTGCCGGAATTCGGCGTCTATCAACAGCAGGTCGTTAAAAATGCACAGGCCATGGCCGAAGTTTTCATCAAGCGGGGCTTCGATGTTGTCTCCGGCGGTACCGACAATCATTTGCTGCTGGTGTCTTTGATCGCCAAAGGCATCACCGGCAAAGCCGCCGATGCCGCTTTGGGCCGTGCCCATATCACGGTCAACAAAAACGCCGTGCCCAATGACCCGCAATCACCGTTTGTCACCAGCGGCATTCGCGTCGGCACACCGGCGCCGACCACGCGCGGTTTCAAGGAAGATCAGATGCGCGAAATCGCGGGGCTGATGTGTGAAGTCATGGATAATATGGATAACGACAGCGTTATTTCGGCGGTGCGCGACAAGGTCAGTATATTATGCGCCCGGTTTCCGGTTTATGGGGATTGAAAAATATGAATGTAAAAGACAGCAACGGCAACGCTCTCAATAACGGTGATTCCGTGCAGGTCATCAAAGACTTGAAAGTCAAAGGCACTTCGGCCACGCTCAAACGCGGTACGGTGATTAAAAATATTCGTCTGGTTGAAGATAACGAAGAAGTCATTGAAGGCAATGCCGATAAAGTCAAGGGCCTGGTACTGAAAACCTGTTTTTTGAAGAAAGTTTGAGTTGCGGCTATCAGGAGACTTTTATGACAGATATTGAAATCGCCCAGCAAGCCAAAATGCAGCCGATTATCGCTTTGGCGGCGGAAAAATTCGGCATTCCAGCCGAACATCTCGACCCTTACGGCCACTATAAAGCCAAGTTGTCACTGGAGTATGTCAACAGTCTGGCTGACCGGCAGGACGGCAGATTGATTTTGGTGACGGCCATCAGCCCCACCCCGGCCGGTGAAGGCAAAACCACCACCACGGTAGGCCTCGGTGACGCCATCAACCGGCTCGGCAAAAAAGCCATACTGTGCCTGCGCGAACCGTCATTGGGCCCCTGTTTCGGCATGAAAGGCGGCGCGGCTGGCGGTGGTTATGCTCAAGTCGTGCCGATGGAAGACATCAATCTGCATTTTACCGGCGATTTTCACGCCATTGGCGCCGCGCATAACTTATTGGCGGCCTTGATCGACAACCATATCAATCATGGCAATGCGTTAGGACTAGACCCCAGGCGCATTCACTGGAAACGCGTAGTCGATATGAACGACCGCGCCCTGCGTAAAATTGTCATAGGCATGGGCGGCGCTGCCAATGGCTTTATGCGTGAAGACGGTTATGACATCGTGGTGGCTTCGGAAATCATGGCGATTTTATGTCTGGCCATCAGCCGGGTCGATCTGAAACAACGTTTAGGCCGCATCGTGATTGGCTATAAAAGCGACCGGGTTACCCCGGTTTTTGCCAGCGACCTCAACGCGCAGGGCGCCATGGCGGCATTGCTGAAAGATGCGATCAAGCCCAATCTGGTACAAACCCTGGAAAACAATCTGGCCATTATTCACGGTGGCCCGTTTGCCAACATCGCGCACGGCTGCAACACCGTCACGGCCACTAAAACCGCGCTGAAACTGGCTGATTACGCCATTACCGAAGCGGGTTTCGGCGCTGACCTCGGCGCCGAAAAATTCCTCGACATCAAATGCCGCATGTCCGGCTTGAAACCTTCCGTCGTCGTGCTGGTGGCCACCGTCCGGGCGTTGAAATTTCATGGCGGCGTTCCCGTGGAAGAACTGAACAAGGAAAATCTGCAAGCGCTGGCGCAAGGCTTTGTCAATCTGGAGCGCCATCTTTACAATATCAAGCACCATTACGGTCTGCCTTGCGTTGTCTGCATCAATCACTTCACTGACGACACCGAGCCTGAAATCGCCTGGTTACAACAAAAGTGCGCAGATCAAGGCGCTCCCTGCGTGGTTTCCAAACACTGGGCAAAGGGTGGCATTGGCGCCGAAGAATTGGCTCAAACCGTGCTGGACATGGCTGTTCAGCGTGAGCCGGGTTTTACTTATGTTTACGAAGAAAGCGCGACGCTTTGGGAAAAACTAAGCGCTATCGCGACTAAACTGTACGGCGCGGCCGGTATCAGCGCCAGTCCCAAAGTCAAAGCTGAAATCGATGCGTTGCAAGCGCATTACGGGCGCTTTCCTGTGTGCATGGCGAAAACACAAATGTCGTTTTCGACCAATGCCGCCGCCAAAGGCGCGCCTTCAGGCCATACCGTTGAAATCAGCGAAGTCAGGCTGGCCAATGGTGCGGGCTTTATCGTCGCCATTGCCGGCGATATGATGACCATGCCGGGACTGCCCAAAACGCCTGCGGCGGAGAAAATCGATATTACCGACGACGGTGTGATTACCGGATTGTTCTGAACAATGGCTTGGGTTTCGGTCATGCGCAGCAAACAGCCACTCGTTAATGATTTTTTGCTTAAAGCTTAACGTTGGATAAAATCCACCTGCCGACATTGCCCGCAGCGGATTTTACCCAAACGGAGATTATTTACTGGCCGATGGATTGACGCATATGCACCATGGCTTCTTCGGCGTGTTTGGTGCCGACATCGGCGTGGCCTTGTTTGGCGTGTTCGATGGATTGTTTTAAATGTGCAACTGCTTCCGTCATATGTTTATGGGCTTCGGCGTGTTCTTTTTCCGCAGCTTCTGCATGTTTCAATCCTTCTTCTGCATGTTTAAGCAGTTGATCTGCATGACCGTCCTGACCATGGGCGGTAGCCATTGCCGAATGTTCCAGCGCTTGCGCCGTGTGATGTTCGCCAGCATAGGATAAACCGCTCAGGCCAAACGCACAGGCCGCAATCACAATAGGGATAAGTCTCATAACACAATCTCCTTGATTTATTATCGAAATATGTAGAACGGCAGTCGTAAAGCCTCGCGCTAATAAAAAGTTGAGGCTACGCCAGCGTTTTACATGGGCTATATCTTATCAATGCCTCTTCAATAAGCCAATAACTAAAAATTTCAAAGCCTCGCAGGTCGGATAAGCTACGCGTATCCGACAAAAAGTGTGGATGCGCAAAGCTTATGCCTCCTGATAAAATAAATATTTAGCGGCATCAGGATTAAACACTTAATAGTGACCTGTCGCGTTGTATATAAAGATGTTGCTACTGCAATAGCAGCGATCACGAAATAAACTGGAGAGGGTGTATTTTGGAAGTTCTTCACTATAACGCGTTTGTATTTTTTACCCCTATAAAATTTTAGAGTCGACAACTATCCTGACACAGGGGGAATCAAAACTAAATCAAGCATCGTAACCCTGGAAAAGCGGCTCAATTCTGTTGGCCATTGACACCAGTGCTCTTTATCTTTTTACGTTGGTGAGTTCCGGCACGATTACTGCGGGAAACTATAAAACCGTCACTAATGAAGAAACCAGACCGAAATAAATCTCCAGCAAAGCCGAGAGGGTATTTTGATAAAGCGCGTTCAGGGTGAGTTCCGGTTGTTCCAGCAGCAGATTGAACAACTCGGTCAGCGCTGAATAAAGGCTTTTTAAATAAGCTTCCGAGACCGCTATTGTCGAGCTGATATAACTTCCCGATGCATCGATCATGTTAGTAAAATGCGTCGAAACAGGCGCTATCAATGAGATTGTGACCGCTTCCGGGTTGTCATAAAAAGTTTGCCAGAATTGGCCGAATTGCTGTCCGAGTTCAGATACTTCGATCATGCTTTGTTGATAAGCCGCTTCGGCTTTAGGTAGCCATTGCCCTGAAATCGAAGCATAGACATTAGCGCCATAATCAACGGCCTGTCCATACCATGCCGAAGTTGTTTCGACAGGGTGCTGGTAAAGATCCTGTGCTTGTGTAGCAAGTGCGCTGTGGAAATCAATCAAGGCTTGTTTGATGTCGAGGTAAAGACTGTTTAGCCGTGACACTGTTTGCGTATACAGTTGTGAAGTCGGCAAAAACAGCTTATTTTCAAGATCGAGCGGTTTCAGCGCCAAAAAATCAGAATTATTGAAAATTGCCATAGTGCACCTTTAAGATTTACGGGCTAACCCGGCCGTCGAAAAAAAGATGCGGCCGAAAGGCCGCATTGAAGAGGAAGGACTTCAACTCAGGTTCTCATGAAGAGTGCATACAAGAGTCGAGGTAGAGTCTAACCGCTGTTTCAGGCGATGAAAATGTGGCATTTTGCCGCGCGGCAATTAGTCGCTTCTATTGGCATTGTATTTGCAATGATACTTGGTTTGCGCGTTAATAATATTCTCCGGTGATTACTATAATAAACATATATAACAATGATTTATTAATAACAGAAGATGGCTTTGCAATGCTATAACAAACCCCGTTCGTGAAAAATTAGGTTATTTGACGCACTTTTTTGGATGATTTGACACACCGGCTTGGGCGACCTGCGCCAAACCCGGCCGCGCGAAGTATATATCAGGCTTTAGGCAACGTAACGCCCCGCTGCCCTTGATATTTGCCGCCACGGTCGCGGTAGGAGGTTTCGCAAACTTCGTCGCTGCCCAAAAACAGCATCTGCGCGACGCCTTCATGGGCATAAATTTTTGCCGGTAGTGGCGTGGTATTGGAAAACTCCAGGGTAACGTGGCCTTCCCATTCCGGTTCCAGCGGTGTCACATTGACAATGATGCCGCAACGGGCATAGGTTGATTTGCCCAGGCAGATCGTCAGGACATCGCGTGGAATCCGAAAAAATTCGACCGTTCGCGCCAGGGCGAAGGAATTGGGTGGGATAATGCAAACATCGGCTTTGAGATCGACAAAACTGGCTTCACTGAAGTTCTTTGGATCGACAATCGCAGAGTTGATGTTGGTGAAAATCTTGAATTCGTCGGAGCAGCGAACGTCATAGCCATAACTGGAGGTGCCGTAGGAAATTATCTTACCGTTTGCACAATCTTTGACCTGACCCTCAATAAAAGGTTCTATCATGCCGTGTTCGGTCGCCATGCGGCGAATCCATTTGTCAGATTTGATACTCATTGCCTGTTGCATCCGAAGTTGATAAAAGCCTGCCTTTTTACCATAGAGCTAAAAGAAAACCAAAAATGCAGGCTTACAATTGTTTCAATACGGCTTCGGCTATCTCCAGGGTGTTATCGATAATGTCATTCTCATGCGCGGCCGACACAAAGCCCGCTTCAAACGCCGACGGCGCCAGATAAACGCCTTGCTCCAACATGGCATGAAAAAACCGCTTGAATCGCTCCGCATCACATTGCATGACCTGTGCAAATGACGTGACTTGCGTTTGCCCGGTAAAAAACAAACCGAACATGCCGCCGACGCTGTTGGTTGTAAACGGAATGCCGGCTTTGTCGGCAAGGGTTTTGAGACCTGTCGTCAAACGGTTGGTTGCGGCCGTCAATGCCGGATAGAAACCGGGCTCATCGAGCAGCTCCAGAGTTTTTAAACCGGCCGCCATGGCTACCGGATTGCCGGACAAGGTGCCTGCCTGATAGACCGGGCCAACCGGCGCCAGATATTGCATAATTTCAAGACGACCGCCGAAAGCGCCTACCGGCATGCCGCCGCCGATAATTTTGCCCAGGGTGGTTAAATCCGGCGTCACATCATAATAACCTTGAGCGCCTTGCGGCCCGACCCGAAAGCCGGACATGACTTCATCAAAAATCAGCACACTGCCGTAGTCATCACAGACCTTGCGCAAAGTTTCCAGGAAACCCGGCTGTGGCGGAATGCAGTTCATATTGCCCGCCACCGGTTCGACGATAATACCGGCGATTTTGTCGCCGAATTGTTTAAAAGCATCGACGACCGAGTCGCTGTCGTTGAAAGTCAGCGTGATGGTTTCTTCGGCCAGGGCTGCCGGTACACCCGGCGAATTGGGTACACCGAAAGTCAGTGCGCCCGAACCCGCTTTGACCAGTAAAGAGTCGGAATGTCCATGATAACAGCCTTCGAATTTGACGATTTTATCCCGACCGGTAAAGCCCCGGGCCAGCCGTATCGCGCTCATGGTGGCTTCGGTGCCGGAACTGACCATTCTGATCTGATCGATCGAGGCTATCCGGTCGCAAACTGTTTGCGCCATCAGCGTTTCAATTTCGGTCGGCGCGCCGAAGCTCAGACCTTTTTCGGCGGCGGTTTTGACTGCGGCGATGACTTCCGGGTGGGCATGACCCACTATCATCGGCCCCCAGGAGCCGACATAATCGATATAGCGCTTGCCTTCGGTATCGAAGATATAAGCGCCTTTCGCGTGATCGATAAAAACCGGAGTGCCGCCGACGCCGTTGAACGAGCGCACGGGTGAGTTGACGCCGCCGGGTATGAAATGTTTTGCATTGGAGAAAAGTTTTGTCGAATCGGTCATGGTTTGGCTAACGGTGTATTGGGAAACTTCAGAATGCCGGAATTTTAACACGAATGGCTTGGCTTTTGAGCTGAATGAACACGCGCCCTGACGGCGCTTTCAAAGTCAATCGCCGCATCGCTATGGAATGCCGGGCTGGAAAATGCTAAAGTCTGTAAGCTTTTTATTGCGTTTTTTACCGTTTATGAGTTTGACCTTATGAAAATACCGACACATTTAAAAAACATCATCATTGCCGCCGTGACCGGCATGGCTATTGCCGCAATGGTTTCCGGTTGCTCTGACGAGCAAAAACCCAAGACGAAAACGCCCGTTAAATCGGCCAAAATCAACACGCATAATGGTTTTGATCATGCCCATGGCAAAGATGTCAGTGATTTTGAAAAACACAAATTCGAACATGAATTTGCCGATCAATGTGTCGCGCGGGAAGTTCAGCAAGCGGTCAACAAGAATGACGCCAAAGCCCGTTTCACCAAGCCCTGCATGTGCATCGCAAAATTTATGATGAAAGACCTTACCGCCCGGGAGGCGGAAAAGTTTCTGGATGAGCACAAAAACACCCAGTCTTTGCGTATTCGTTTTGAAAATGCCGCTTACCACTGTCTGCAAGACACCAATCAGCCCAAGGCGCCGGATTTATTCGGCAAGCGTTAGTTTGAATACACAATGACAAGCTGCCTGCGTCAGGCGCTATAGATAATAACCCGGTCGGCCAGGTTCCTGAAAAAGCTCTGCGCTGTGCCTTCCTTTTTCAGGGCGGAATCGGCCAATTGCCGCAAATAATCGTCACCCGATTGCCCCGGATATTCCTGGATCATTTCCAGCAAACGATAGCTCATGGGCGTGATTTCAAAAAACTTCACGACGTCTACATCATTTCGGTACATCAGCAAAAATGTGGCCTGTTCGGGTGCTCGATCGGGTATAAATTGAGGGCCAATGCGCTGCACGGGATAACGATAAACCAGCGGCCAGACCAGAGGCGAAAGAGCAAGCGGCGTTTCAAACAGGTCGGACTTGGCTTTTATTTTGGGGGGCGTCGCCTCTTTGGCGATGGTCAGCGCCATTTCGGCCCATTCATAATGCGCCAACTCAAGCATAAACGGCAAATCCCGGGTTTCCTGCCTTTCGTTTTGCAGATAATGCAGAAACTCTTCCGGAATTTCAGAAAAATAGGGGCTGGCGCAAGCATGTTGCGTAAAAAAATCCTGAACCAGTTGCAACCAGTCATCATCGCTTGACAATGAACGCAATACCGGAAAATTGCTCGATAAAAAAGCTTCGACGTTGTTAAAAAACAATTCCCGGTACATCGCCATGCGTTCCGGTTTGACATCGCCGGGCGCAGGCTGATGCTTGGGGTCTCTGATATAGGCGGCGAACGCCTGCTGCCCTTTTCTCAAATTGCTTGGTGACTGATTGATGCTCATGTGGCCTGGCGAAAGGCTTGTTGCAACGTTTCGATGCTGCGGACTTCCTGCAACAGCTCCGAAAGCGGTGGGATATTGAAATCGCGTTCCAACAGGGTCGGAAATACGCCGTACAATTTGTAGGCTTGGGACAATAAACACCATACCGGGTCGATAATGGCCGCGCCGTGGGTATCGACCAGAAAATCTTCGGCTTCGACGTAGTGCCCCGCGATATGGGTATAAGCGATTCGTTCGGCCGGGATGGCGCGTAAAAAAGCTTCGGCGTCATAGCCGTGATTGACACTATTGACATAGATATTGTTGATGTCGAGCAAAATATCGCAATCGGCCTCGGCTACCACGGCATTGAAAAAATCGATTTCACTCATTTCCTGTCCGGGCGCGGCATAATAAGATATGTTTTCCAATGCTATTTTTTGTTCAAGAATATCCTGTACGCGCCGGATGCGGGCGGCCACATGCGTGACCGCTTCGGACGTAAAAGGCATCGGCATCAGGTCGTACAAATGCCCGCCTTGGCTGCAATAGCTCAGGTGTTCGCTGTACAACAGAATTTTGTGTTCCGCCATAAAGCCTTTGATTGCCCGTACCAGATTCTCGTCCAATGGGTCGGTACTGCCGAGGGACAAGGACAGGCCGTGACAGACAAAAGCAAAGCGTTCGGTCATAGCGCGCAACTGCTTGCCCAACTTGCCGCCTATCGGGATCCAGTTTTCCGGAGCGATTTCGTAAAAACCGACTGCTTTGGGCGGGCTGGCGGCAATTTCACTCAGAAACGCGCGCCTCAAGCCCAGACCCGCCCCTTGTAGGCTATTTTGAGTCACGTTCATTGAAGGCATTTGTGAGATAACAAAAAACCCCTCTCCGAGTTTTACTTGCCTGCTGCCTGGTCTTTGCCGACTTTTTCGCCGCATGCACCTTCCTTGCTTTTCATCATCTCGCCACAGGCGCCTTCCATGCCTTTTTTCATTTTGCCGTTTTCCATCATGGCGCCGCATTTACCTTCGCCGCAAGCGCCTTCTTTAGCTTTGGCGGTTTTAGACGGCGTTTTTTTACCTGCGCAGTTACCTTCATGTACTTTGCCTGCGCCCATATTCATCGAAGCCCCGCATTTACCTTCGCCACAGGAGCCTTCTTTAGCGGTTTCAGCAAGCTGCATATAACCGGAAGACAATTCGGTCATGCCGAAAGGATTGGTTTCGGCATGTGCCGCAGTCGCTGCAAAAGTTGATGCGACAGCCGTGCCCATAAGGGCAGCCAACGGTGTTTTATTCGGTTTTTTCATGTTTTGTCCTGGTTTTTCAAGTTAAGATGATAGGTTTTGTTTGATAATAAAGGCGTTGAATGAACAGCCTCTGAACCGGCAATTTTAAATAACGCTGCGGCAAGATTCGATCTGATCGAATAACCCTTGTCTTTTACAATGTTTTAGCGCCAAATGCAATGATGATTCGCGTATCCCTGTCTGTAATTTTAGACAACCGGGGCGGCGTAGGGTTTCAATCAGCCCCGGTAGGAGCTTAGGTTACCTAACCTAACTTCGTCACCAAAACCCCTCTAAGTCATTGATATTCAGTTTTTTGGTGATATTTCGCAAAAAAAGATGTTTAAAATCAATGGCTCT
>PGZD01000108.1 GCA_002843155.1 Gammaproteobacteria bacterium HGW-Gammaproteobacteria-3 | reverse complement strand
TAGGGTTCTTTTTCATGGCACGATCTCCAGTCAGGGTAGGGCTCAGGTTCGACTAACCGAAGGGTCAAAAGTTGCTGAGACTTATGGGTAATCAGGAAACAATATGACTCGGTTTCCAGCGCCTTAACCCAAAGCAAAAGAGGCGGAATAGTTGAAGATGAAATCGATGTTCTGGAACTGGCTGCACATGATTTAATCGATACACTGAAAAAACTGGATGATGATGTTAATGAGCGTACCCGGAAACTTTCAGATCAAGCCCTGGAATTACAAGCCGAGAAAAACTTTATCGACAATATTCTGGATTCGGCGCAAGTCATTATTTTAACCCTCAATCATAAAAAACAGATTGACTCAGCTAATCAATACGCAGAATATTTAACCGGCTACCCGAAAAACGCTTTATTGGAAAAGTGCTTTTCTGATTTTATATACGGCGAATACGATCAGAAAAAGGTCATTTCAGCGATAAACCAACTGATAACGGGCAATAAAAAAACTTTTAAATATGACTGTTCGATTTATTCCTTGAAAGGTTCAGTGCTGTATATTTCATGGTTTTTATCGCCATTGAAGAGAGATGATAATGCTATTCGAAACGACTCTGAAATTCTGGTTGTCGGACTGGATTTAACAGAACGGCGTAATTACGAAAATCAATTGACCTGGTTAGCAGAGCATGATCCCCTGACAAGTCTTTATAATCGTCGAAAATTTGAAAAGGAACTGGATCAGGCCATTATTCTGGCAGACCGATACCATCACCGTTCAGCGCTCATTTTCTTTGATATCGACCAGTTTAAATATGTCAATGACAGTAGTGGCCACCAGCTTGGCGATGAATTGCTCGTTAAAGTAGCTGAAAAATTGAAGGCTGAAACCCGACAAAGCGATGTCATCGCCCGTTTTGGCGGCGATGAATTTATTATTCTTGCACCCAATATTTCTCAGGATCATGCGCAAGAACTGGTGCAAAAAATTTGTGACGACATGAGTACCGTTGTGGTCTCCGACGGCAAAGAACGGCACCGGGTGACAATCAGCGCGGGATTGTTATTGTTTCCGGAGCCAAATTGTAGCGCCCAGGATTTACTGGCGATAGCCGATGTGGCCATGTACCGGGCCAAAGCAGGGGGACGGGGCGGATGGTGTCTGGCCAATCAATACGATATAAACAGAATTGACATAAAAAACCGGGTTAACTGGAAAACGAAAATTGAGCGGGCTCTGGAAGAGAACCGGTTTCAACTGTATTTTCAACCTATCATGCACATCAGAGATAAAAGTATCTCGCATTATGAATGCCTGCTCCGGATGATCGATGACAGTGGCGAACTTGTACCGCCGGGGTTGTTTGTTGAAGTTGCCGAGCATACCGGATTGATTTTGCAAATCGATCAGCACGTAATTGAGCTGGCATTCAAGCAACAAGTTGAAATGCTTGAAAAACAATGGACGATAAAACTCTCTATCAACTTGTCTGGAGAAATGCTATCCAATCCCGATGCCTTTAAAATCATCTCGAATCAACTGAAAGCGTTTAACCTGGAAGCGCATCATTTCATTTTTGAAGTCACCGAGACGCAGGCCGTGACAAATTTACAGGCCGCTCATGATTTCATAACTCAAATAAACGCCATAGGCGGCTGTTTTGCTCTGGATGATTTTGGTGTCGGCTTTTCTTCGATGAATTATCTCAAACAACTGCCGGTCAGTTATTTGAAAATCGACGGTGCTTTTGTCAAAAATATTGTCGAAAGCTATGAAGATCGATTGTTTGTCGAGGCAATCAATAGTGTCGGGCAAGGCATGAAGATTAAAACGATTGCCGAATTTGTCGAGAACGAAGCTATTTTAGAAGTCCTGGCTGAATTAGGTGTCGATTACGCCCAAGGTTACGGAATAGGAAAACCCGTGCTGCATCCGGAATTTCAGCACCCTCTTTCCTGATCAATCCTGCGGCAAGCTATCAAATACTTGAGCTTATAAACCCTGCACGCTTTTCAAACAATCGGTCACATGCGGCTCGATAGCCCGATACATGGCCTGATGCATTTTGGGATTGCCGGTGATGAGATTGCCCGATTCCAGATAATTGTCTTTAAATGCAAAATCGGTAACCACGCCGCCCGCCTCTTTGATCAGCAAAATACCGGCGGCCATATCCCAGGGATGCAGCCCTATTTCCCAGAAACCATCGAGTCGGCCCATCGCGACATAAGCCAGATCCAGAGCTGCGGCCCCCGCCCTGCGAACGCCTGCCGAGTCCGAATGTAAGGCCCGAAACATGGCGAGATAAGCATCCAAATGTTCCGGGTGCTTGAAAGGAAAGCCGGTGCCGATCAAAGCGCCATTCAGACCGGCCTGACGGGTAACCCGAATGCGGCGGTTATTGAGCATGGCGCCGCCGCCGCGTTCGGCGGTAAAAAGCTCATCCCGAAGCGGGTCATAAACGACGCCGACCTCGATTTTGCCTTTGATCTGAAGTGCAATGGATACAGCATAAACGGGAAATCCGTGAATGAAATTGGTCGTTCCATCCAAAGGATCGATAATCCAGACATAATCATTACCCGGGTGCTGCCCGCTTTCTTCCGCCAGTATCGCGTGTTCGGGAAAAGCGGCCTTGATGATTCTGATGATATCCTGTTCCGCCATGCGGTCAACTTCGGTGGCGTAATCATTTTGGCTTTTATAATGAATCTGAAGCCGGTCCTGATTATTGGCGGAACGGTTGATGATGTCGCCCGCGCTTCTGGCAGCGCGGACAGCAATTGTGAGCATCGGGTGCATAATTAGTCGGATTTGTCAGAAATCTTTAGAAAGGCCGATAGCATAACAAATATTTTGCTAAAATCAGCGCTTTTAATTTGCCGAGGCTTTAGCTTTTGCTGCCGAATATAAAAATTATTCTTGTGGAGACGACTCATCCGGGCAATATCGGGGCAGTGGCGCGCGCCATGAAAAATATGGGTATGAACAATCTGGCCCTGGTTACGCCCAAAACTTTTCCCTGCGCCGAAGCTACAGCCCGGGCATCGGGAGCCGACGACGTGCTCGCGGGTGCTGAGGTTTGCGCCAGTTTGCCCGAGGCATTGGCGGACTGTTCGCTGGTATTCGGCGCCAGCGCAAGAAGCCGAACCATCAGTTGGCCGGAAATGACTCCTAGGGAGTGTGCCGATAAACTCAAGATTGAGGCACTTGAGCAGAAAGTCGCCATTGTATTCGGACGGGAAAATTCGGGATTGAAAAATCATGAACTGGATTTATGCCGCTATTTATTGCGAATTCCCTGTAATACCGCTTTCAGCTCCTTGAATCTGGCCGCCGCCGTGCAGGTTGTTTGTTATGAATTGTTCGTGGTTTCGGGGCAAAATGACTCCGTAGCTTATGGCGACAAAAGACGACGAATACCGGCCACGACAGAGCAGATGGAGTTGTTTTACACGCACCTGGAAGAGACTTTATCGGCTATTGATTTTACTCAGCCTGATCAGTCCAGATCGGTCATGCGCCGCTTGCGCAGAATTTATAACCGGGCTGCACTCGACAGTAAAGAAGTGGACATGCTCCGGGGTATTTTAAGAATGGCTCAAGGCCATAAAGGCAAGGACTGACTATGTGGCATGAAATCAAGGAAAATATCGCCTGTGTCTTTGAGCGCGATCCGGCCGCGCAAAGCGTATTTGAAGTCATTACCGCTTATCCGGGCTTTCATGCCATTCTGATTCACCGCGTCAGCCATTTTTTCTGGCAATCCGGATTCAGATGGCTGGGACGTTTTAGCGCCCATATCGGACGCTGGCTGACCGGCATCGAGATTCATCCCGGTGCGGTTCTGGGAAGGCGTTTTTTCATCGACCACGGCATGGGCGTGGTCATCGGCGAAACCGCCGTTATTGGAGATGACTGCACCTTGTATCACGGCGTGACATTGGGCGGAACCACCTGGAACAAAGGCAAGCGCCATCCCACTTTGCACGACGGCGTTGTCGTCGGCGCCGGCGCCAAAGTACTAGGTCCGATTGAAATTGGCCAGGGCGCGCGTATCGGTTCCAACTCAGTGGTGCTCAAGTCGGTACCCAGCGGTGCTACCGTGGTGGGTATTCCGGGACGTATTATAAATTCCAGGCCTAAAGTCGGCACAGTGGAACGCAGCAAATTCACCAGTAAAATGGGCTTTGACGCCTATGGTGCAACAACAGACATGCCGGATCCGGTCGCGCGCGCCATCAATCACATGCTCGATCATATTCATGTCCTGGACGAACAAATCGAAGCCATGAAAACCGCATTGGCTGAAGCCGGGATCAAATGCCCCGAACATTCGCTGCCGGAACTCGATGATTACGAAAAAGACCGTCTGGATGAAATATAACGTCAATGAATTTTGTCGCAAGCCAACAATGACAGGCAGACAACGAGCAATCCGAAGGTACGATCAAGCTTTTGCCTACCCGGCCATTACAGCATTCATTATTCTTTGACGACTTGCTGTCTTTGAAAAGCGCACAAATTGTTGAGTCGTTTTTGTACACTTACTCGCCAGTTTCAAACGGCTGCTGTACCAGAACCTTGTCATAAACCTCGCGCAGCTTGATCACACAGGCTATGCTTTCCAGTGGCATTACGGCGTCAAGTCCCAGTGCTTCCGATAATATCCAAACATCCCCTTGCCGCATATAACGCTCGATACTCGGCTGTTCCTGCGACACCAGTAAATACTCGCTCAGTGTCGGAATTTTACGGTAATGGGCGAATTTACCGCCCCGGTCATACGCCTCGGTGGACGGCGACAGCACTTCAATCAACAACGTCGGATTGAGCAAGATATCGACATGCATGTCTTCAAATTGTGCCGTCCCGCAAACAACAACGATGTCGGGGTAATGATAGCTCTGCGCTTTGGCGGCCTTGACGCGCATATCGCTGATGTAAGCTTCGCAGGGGCGTTTTTTGAGCTGCACGCTGAGTTCCCGTGCGATATTGACCGTTATCAGATTATGCTCCCGGCTCGCGCCGGTCATCGCATAGATTTGCCCGTCATGAAATTCGCTTTTATAGGCGGCACTGCGTTCCAATGTTAACCCAACTTCGTCACCTAATAACGAAGTTCCCCGCCATTTCAATCAGTTAAAAATTTTAACTACTGTCGGTTGGCACTACGGATTTTTTGCTGTT
>PGZD01000107.1 GCA_002843155.1 Gammaproteobacteria bacterium HGW-Gammaproteobacteria-3 | reverse complement strand
GAAAACAAAAAATCTGTAGTGCCATTTGGGATAAAGTAAGAATTTCAACTTATTCAATTAACAGATAATTGTTAGTGGAAGTCACGAAGATGGGTTAAGCGACTGACTTCAGTTCGAACCGAGGCTTTATCGAGGTTGGCCATCCACGTTGACAGGGTAAGTTTGTGACAAACTCATCTTATCATGGTTTTTTCGGCCTCCGCTGGCCGCTTAGGCGCATTAATAACCGAATTTTTGAGGCTAAACTCCTTGCAATGCGCAAAATCCACGCTGCGCGCACTGAGCTGCCAATACGGCCGCAATTAAATCAGGACTGCACAATTTCGCTTTTTAGACACCAAAAACCTGTCAAGCTTTTTTTATTTATTTTATGGGGCGAGTAGCTACTACAATTGTTTTATAAAACGGGACGCCATTCTTTTTAGGCGGCACAAGGTGTGTATCGGTAACAAGGTTGGCTATATTTGGCGGCGCCTAAAAATGATAGCTGATATTGGCCTGTAAATTATGTGTCAATATGTTTTTGCGCGATTCGGTGAACACTTGCTGCCCCATGTACCCTAAGTCCAGCCCTATTTCAGGTGTGCCTTGATAACTCAAACCACTGAACACGCGGTTTTCGGTAAGACCTTGCTTGCCGAAGTCGTTTTTATTCATATAAAACATGACTTCATCGCCTAGGTAGGCGCTCAAACCGTTCAGAAACGGTAACGGATGACGGAGTTGTACTAATTGTCTGGCCCGATAGCCGTCGTCGCCGTCACTTCTGATGCGGTCTTCCATTCGGGTGCGGGTATTGAGATTCAGATCGCCGATGATATTTTGCTGCCAGACAAAATCCGCATAAGGCCGGTTCTCCTGAAAGCCGCCGTTACTTTGCGGGTTTGTCCGTAGCCAGTCATGAACATAGCCGACCCAGAACGAGGCGTGTTCATTCATTTGATAACCGATCTGACTGAACAACAGATTTTCCGAAAACCGTGAGCCTTTTGATGAATCGTCGCGGGTGCGGCTTTGATTCATGATTTGCCATTTAAACTTGTCAAGATTCGGCGATAAGGTTTTAAAATCACCTCGCAAAGTGACCGAACCCCAAAAGCCGAACATTTCCTTATCATCCTTGGCAAAACTTGCTGTTGGTTGGGCCAGTGATAAAGTGCTCAGTAACAGCGTGCTTTTTATTTTATTCATATTGTTGCCTTTTTAAGTGTAACGGGATGGGGTGACAGGTCGTACCTCAGTTTCAGTCGGCTCATTGCGCCGGAGGCACGGTTGCTGTAAAATTTTCATTGAGTTCGCTCGGCCGACCCATGCATAGCCTTTGGAACATCCGCGCGGCGGCAATACCGTTAATGATAAAGGCAATCGTGATGGGCAAGGCAAACCAGGGATCGTGCGCACTGGCGTGGGAAAGTAATAAATCTTCACCTAAAAATGCCGGGGTAATCGGAAAGCCGACTAACCCTAAGAAGCTCAAAAACAACAGTAATGACAGTTTCGGCTGCGTCTCCGCCAATGCCCGATAAGTAAAAAGCGATGTGATAAAACGATCATTGTCCAGTAATTTACTCAAGGCGATTAGACCTAGCAGCCAGGCAGGGATGATACCGCTGGCGAATAATACCACATCGAACCAGGCGGCGGGATTTAAAAACCAGACCGCGACACCGGCCAGGATCGAACTCAAACTTACGGCATTCCAGACGCTGAAAGCGCTGCGTTTTTGGCTGAAAGCGCTGAGCGAGGCGAGCACCATGCCCGCCGATAGAGGGATAGCCAGGTATTTGGTGTTAATGCCGGCGCCTTCGATGGCAAGTAAAACCAGTGCGAAAACGGCAAAGGCATTCAGCAGTTTCAGCCAGGGATTCAGGGTATTGATGTATTCACCGATGCGCTTTAAAGGCTCCCAAAGCGTGGCGCGTACCATTAATTCCAGATTGCCTTCCTGCAACGAGAAAACGTAAAGCGTGTTTTGTAAGACTTCTGGCAAGGTGTTACGGATAGAGGAGGGCAGAAATTGAAACATTGAATTACTTTTAATATAAAAATCGGTGTCGGCCGCCCCTTCCACCCGTAACAAATGCGCAATAATCGAAGGTGACACCAACAATTGATAGCAACGTAAAAAAGCATTGCCCAGAAAATGGATCAACACCAAAGTTTCAAGGCCAAGCGCCAACTCCATAAACATGAATCCCACTTGCGTAATCGAGGCATAGGCGACCTGCCCTTTGATATTGGATTGGGTTTTTTCGGAAATGCTGGCCACGATCACCGTCAGTAAACCGATGACAAACACACATAAGCGGGTGAAATAATGGTAAGTCCAGATCGGCGAGGTGCGCAACAATAGGAAAACGCCTAAATGCACCGATAAGGCCCCATAAAAGATAGCGCTAGACGGCGTCGGTCCTTCCATGGCGCGCGGCAGCCAGAAGCAGAACGGAAACTGTGCGGATTTTCCGGTGGCGGCGGTCAGGATTAACAACGACAGCATTAGCAAAGAAGCGTAACCCGCCGGCGGCATGGCCGGATTGTCAAACAAAGTGCTCAATTGACTGAAATGCTGGCTTTCATGAAACAGCATATGGCTCATCCAGGCGCCCAGCAATAAGCCGATGTCGCAAAACCGGTAAATGGCATAGGCCCTCAAGGCGTTACGCACCGGTTGCACGCGGTGCCGGTAGAAGGCAATCAGCAAAAACGACGACATGCCGACCACTTCCCAACCGGCAAAGAGCATGTCGATGGAGCCGGACAAAATCACCAGGTTAAGCCCGAACACGAAAGCGAAAATGGTCATGAAAAAACGTTTATAACCGGTTTCACGGTGTAAATAGACGCGGCAGTATTTGACAATAATCGAAAATATCGCCCAAGTGCAGAATAGATACACAGCGCCGACCCTATCCAGATAAAACAAAATCGGAAAGCGGTAAGCGCCGGTGGCGTAAAGCGTGAACCACTCGTACTCAGTATTTGGGCAACCGGCCATGATCCATACAATGAGCAATGCCATTATGCTGGCGCCCATAGCATGACTGCACCAAAAGCTCAGTCGGGCAATTTTCTTCTCGTTTTTAGGTGACAGGAAAATCAGTAAAAAACCCAGCAACGGAAGTAATAAACTGGTTAACAGTAGTCCGCTCATGCGGCTCTCCTAATAAGATGATGCACCGGAATCGTTTCGGTTTGACCGACGAGGATTTTTTCTGAATGGCTTGCCGTGGGTGTTTCATAAGTGTCTGGTAGTTCGACTTTCTCCCAGCCTTTGATGGAATACAGGAACAGTTGACGGTCGACAGGGTGACAGGAAACCAGGCGCACCCAGTCATTATCGAGCCATTCTTTGAGCGCGCCGATTTTGGTAAAGGCCTGATCCAGAATGGCGCAGGTCTGCTCGATTACCATCAATAAGCGTGCCGGTTCATGCACTTCGATCATCTGGTGCGGCAGGCCGGTGCGCAGATCGCCTTCGACGCCATTGGCAACGCCCAGTAAACCGATGACATTATGAGGCAGTTTGGTGCCGGCGCCATAGACTGAATTATCGATACGCGAAAACAGATATTCCAGATTGATACCGCCGCAGACCGGAATGATGGCCGACAGAATACGCGCCATGATGTCGCCTTGTGCATCGGTTTTGGGATCGTAAGATTGCAGAAAAGCGCGTCTATCCATAAATAAATTCCGGGTCAATGCCCTGCGCCCGACGATGCAGTATAAATTGTTGGAATGATTGTATTCCGGGCGCGGTTCGAATATGGACGCCGCGCGTTGTATGACATGCTCATGCGCCTGTTCATTGGAAGGCGCTGTAGGTCCCAGTTCAAACCAGCGGCAGCGTTCCCGTGCATTGCGTTGCAGTGCTTTTTTCATGGTTTATGCAAAAGCCTGTAAGCCGGGGGCGGGATGTTGTTTTTGCAAATGCGGGTCGAAATAAGTGATTTCATCGCGGCTGGTGTTGTGCAATGCGGCAATAAAACGGGTGCTGTCGGGAATGTCGATGCCGCGTTCACGCAACAGCGCGCGTACCGGTTCGTGATTGGCCATCCAGGCGAAAGCCCGGGCATTGGGCGCCCCGGGTTTACCGGCGCAAGCACCGCAGTCATAAGCCGCGAAATGCGGATTGTTGACGCTGCTGGAGCCGTGGGCCACAACGGCAACCAAAGGTGCAAAGTTGTGCGTCAAACCGATACTGGTCAATAAACCCCCGACGCGATCAGCCATTTCAGGCAAGGAAAAACCCAGCAAGTAACCGTCCTCGGTCAATTCATCGGATGCTCTCAACAAATGTAGATGAGAGTGCGCCGCGACTTCGCCCAGACTCTTAATGCCCGGCAATTTTGAGCTGGGGCGAAATACATTCCAGGCCATGCGCACGGCGTAAGTCAGCCCTAAAGTTTGGGTATAGAGCCAACCGCGAAACATCGAGTGAGCCGTGAAATGCAGATGGCGCAGATCGCCATTTTTGGTTTTTTGGGGTTGCCCACCCGATTCTTTGATTAAATGTTTAGGCACGATAGCATTAGGGCATTGGGCAACCGGATAAGCATCGTCCAATCCTTGATAGAGGAAATCGATACCGAAAAATCCGGGTGCGACGAAAGTTTCGATGGCCGGGTTGATAGCTTCCAGGTAACGCCGCAATGAAGCTTCGCGGTCATCGATACAGAACAGCGCCTGAGCTTCAGGTATCGCCTTGCCAACATCCGCAGAAGTGCCCGATGACGGCTGCAAACTCGCCAGTAATTCGCTGTGCAGCGCCCATTCCATGGCTTCATGCCAGACTTTCAAGGTTAACGGGATGCCCGGTTTTAAAGCGCCTTCTTTAAGTAAAGGCGTGCTTTCGGGGCGAGGTGTTTTAGCTATGCTCGGGAAATTGACACCTTTTTTCTTATACAAAAAAGCTAATTCGATGGCGAGTTCCACCGCAAGCATTTGTTTCAGAGAAATTTCACGGCGGGCCAGCAGGGCTTTGGGGTTTTGTTCGATGACGCGCACCATGCCCGACCAGCCCGGGTGGGCCAGTAACATTTCCAGCAGATATTGCTCGTAAAGCGTCTCGTCGCCGACTATTTTGTCCAGACAAATGTGGATAACCCGGCCTGGGGTTTCGTGGAGTAATTGGCGCACGCCCGGTTCATTTAAAGGATAAAGCGGCAGCAAACTGTTTTGCGCCAGCCGCAACACGCAATCCCAGAAAGGTTCGCCCTCTTTGGGC
>PGZD01000034.1 GCA_002843155.1 Gammaproteobacteria bacterium HGW-Gammaproteobacteria-3 | reverse complement strand
CAAATACCCGCTGACGCAAGCTAACCTCGGTATAGAGATGTTGCAGTCCACGCAGTAAATGTGGAATGTCATCACGCGATTTGGAGTCGAGGACAATGGCGGCGATATCGGTTTCACCGAATTTAAGTTGAGGCTGAATGACGGTGCGCATGGGATTTCGAGTAACGAAGATTTCAGGTTTTAAGCGTTTACAGGCTGATTTTAGCCGGAAATAGGGCAAAATCAGCGTTAGAATAATACATCTTTGCACTGCGAAACAATTATAACACATTGAATAATATAGGCTTAACTGGTTTCAGCTCAAGCACTAAATAGATGGCACTACAGTGCAAAGTCAAAAAATGCCACTGATTTTAAAGGAGTTTTTTGGAATGAAATCCCCCGGCAACAAAAAATCAATAACTTAGAGAGACCAGAGTCACGACGATGGGTTAAGTTACTCGATCAGGTCAGGCGAAAATTCGCTTGAAACATGACAGTATCCATACTGAGCAGCCATATACAGACTGGAACAAACGCATTATTGTTAATGTTGGCAAACGTCATCCGCGCCACTTGGGCACTAATCAAGTGTAGCCGTTTCACAAAAAAGTCTCTGCACGTATTTACAAATGCCGACCCAGCCGCAGACCCCAGGCGTAAATGGTTAAGCCCGGATTGACCCGGCTGGAGCGGGGCAATATGCTGCCGTCGCTGACATGGATATTGTCCATGCCATGCACTTTACCCCGGGCATCGACCACCGATTTTGCCGAGTCGCTGCCGGTGGCCAGACTGCCCAGGGCATGGGCTGTAGCCGTCAAATCCATGGCTTTGGAGAAACTCAGAAAACCGGCACTCATGAGCCGCGCTTTAAAAGCCGAAAGCACGGCTTTATGCTCTGCGGCGGAAGCCGGTGTGCGCCGGGGCAGATAATCGAGTTTCGGCGGCAGGCTGGCCTCGCTGCCGACGATAATCCGGTTGTCGGGACTGGAGCTGTCCTCGGTGGTGACAAAAAATCCGTAAGCGCGTTGGCCTAAGATATTGGCGATAAAGCGCGGCACAAAGCCCGGCAATTGCGTCGCCAACAGTTCGCCATCCATCCAGCCCAGGCATTGCACGGTGCTGTGCGGAAATTTTTCATTGAAAAACAGCGCGGTTTTTCGCAGCATATCGTGTTGCTTGAAAGGTGAAAACGCCAGTAATGCGCTATTGAGATGCAGTTTGAAATTGGCGCCGACGCAAGGAGCTGAAGGCAGGATTTTCGCCAGACCGCTTTGTTGCAGATAATTTTGCAGGATGCGCGGCGATGTCATGGCGCCTGCGGCCAAAATGATATGGTCGGCCTGATAACGGCTGCCATCGGCGCATAACACGCCCTGGATATAGGTCGGCCGTTCGGCCTTGGCGATAAGGCTCGTCACTTCCTTGCCGGTCAGCAGTTGAAACGCCGGATTTTCCAGCAGCGGCGTCAATAAATTGAATTCGGCATCGGCCTTGAAACCGCCGGGCGAGGCGAAGCCATCGAAGTGTTTGGCTTCGTCGGGATGGTCGAGAATTTCAGTTTTCAAGCCCAGTGGCAAGTGTTCCGCGCGCCAGCCGCTAGAGGGCTTAACGATGCGGGCGATCAGGCCGGTCAACTGCTTTTCGTGCGCAAACGGTTTTACCGCCAATAGCTGTTCGGCTTGTTGGTAAAAAGGCTCAAGTTCGGCATAGTTTATCGGCCAGCCCAGGCAGTCATAGTCCGGGTCGGCGTTGAATTCGTGCGGGCTGAATCGCAGCAGCGCCGCGCCGTACCATTTGGTTTTGCCGCCGACATTGTAAAACTCGCCGGGCGTCAGTTCTTTATTCTGAGAGTCCAGCCAGGGCTGCTTGTTTTTAAACCGCGAACTGCCGAAGACCTGATCGACCGCCAGGGTGCTGCCGTCTTTGGGCAGAAAATCGCCTTTTTCCAGCATCAATACCCGCTTGCCGCCTTGTATCAGATTGAAAGCACAAGCCGAGCCGCCTGCGCCGGAGCCGATGATGATGGCGTCATAATGAGGTTCAGTCATGAAAATTTTCCGTAAGGTTTGAATGGTCATGCGGTTGATAACCGCAATGGATACAGCGCTGTTTGCGACCATGAATCAATTTGGCGCACATACGTTCGCGGCTGAATTTGAGCAGGCGATAAGTTTCGACGGCCGTCAGCATCCCCAGCACCGGCGCGATGAGATAAAGCCACCAGCCGGTCCAGATACCGGACGGCAAGGATGAGGCGACAGTACGCGCGGGGTTCATGCTGAAACCTGAGTACGGCGCTTCGAAGGTGACATACAACGCGACCAGAATCCCTGCGACCAGCCCGGTGTAGGCTGCCAATGCTTTTCGGTTGATAAAAAACAGCAAAATCAGCATCAAGCCGAAGGAAATGCCGGTTTCGGCGGCAAAGGCGGTGACTATGCCGTCGCTACCGGGCACAGTGACCACCCAGGACACCGGCGGCAAGGTGAATTCACGGCCCAGAACCAGCGCCACCAGGACCACGCCCAAGGTGCCGCCGATAAACTGGAACAGGATGTAAAACAAGGCATCCCAGGCGCTGATTTTGCCCAGCCGCAAAAAGCTCAAGGTCACCGCCGGATTGATGTGCGCACCGGACTGTTTGCCCCAGGGTGAATAAATAATGCCCATGGCCGTCAGCCCCATTGCCACGCCGATGATGGCGCGGCGCAGATCGGCATCGGGCAGGTAGCGCGGCAGCGGCGAAACCGGCGCTTCCATAATCACTACGGCCACCCCCGCCGCGATCATGAACACACCCAAACCCCAGGCTTCCATCAGGTATTCGGGCCAATGTTCACGCCAGGATTGCCAGCCTTTCATGTTTAACCGCCTTCGGTGAAACCGGGATAAAGCGTCATGCCGCCGTCAACGAACAAACTGATGCCATTGATGTAATCGGCATCGTCCGAGGCCAGCCAAACCACGGTGCGGCTGATGTCGATGGGTTCGCCGATACGGTTGTAAGGTATCAAGCGCATTAAATCGTTGTAAGCTTCCGGCGTTTCCCAGGCGCTGCGGTTGATAGGTGTGCGGATGGCGCCGGGGCAGACGCTGTTGACCCGAATCCGGAATGGCGCGACTTCCTGCGCCAGACTTTTGTTCATCAGCATAACGCCGCCTTTGGAAGCGGCATAATTGACATGACCGGCCCAGGGAATCACTTCATGCACCGAACTGATACTGATAATCTTGCCCGCCGCGCAGGATATATCCTTAACCACGCCCCGGCGCCTGAATTCACGGATGGCCTCGCGCGCGCAGAGAAACTGGCCGGTGAGGTTGACGCCGATGACTTTGTTCCATTGTTGCAGCGTCATATCTTCAAACGCGGCATCGCTTTGCAGCCCTGCGTTGTTAACCAGAATATCGATAGTGCCGAATGTATCGATCATTTGCGCGAACATGGCTTTGACTTCATCTTCGTTCGAGACATCGGCCTTGATCGCTATGGCATGCCCGCCATGTTGTTTGATTTGCGCGACGACTTCCTGGGCTTTAGGTTCGTCATAGACATAGTTAACCACCACATCCGCGCCTTCACGCGCCAGATGCAGCGCCACGCTCAGGCCGATACCGGAATTGGCGCCGGTGACCAGAGCTTTTTGGCCGTGCAATAGATTGCGCGGCGGACATTCGGGCATCACCACATGGGGTAATTCGCTATCAGTCCCGGGTTGAGTCGAGTTCATTACTTATGCTCCTGTTTAAAATTAAAAAATAGCACTGTCCGGGCCGGCCGCCCTCATCCATTGGGCTGCAATAATTTCGCCACCAGCCCGGTCCAGCCGGTCTGATGCGAGGCGCCGACACCACGGCCGTTGTCGCCGTGGAAATACTCATAAAACGGCACATAATCTTTGAAATGCGGATCGTTTTGCAGCTTTTCGTGATCGCCGAATACCGGCCTGTGTCCTTTTTCATCGCGCCGGAACAGCCGGGTCAAGCGTAGGGCCAGTTCATCGGCGATAGCGTCGATACTCAAAAATTGCCCGGAACCGGTCGGGTATTCGATTTTGAAATCATCGCCGTAATAAGTGGCGAAGCGTTTAAGTGAAACGATCAGCAGATAATTGACCGGAAACCAGATCGGCCCGCGCCAGTTGGAATTGCCGCCGAAAGCGCCGGTTTCGGATTCACCCGGCTGGTATTGCACCGTCATCGAAAAGCCGCAACAATCGAATACATAAGGCGTATCCAAATGCGCGCGCGACAAGGAGCGGATACCGTAATCGGAGAGAAACTCCGACTCATCGAGCATCCTGTATAGCAATTTTTTCATGCGGTGGCCGCGCAGCAGCGATAACAAACGCCGATCATCGTGCCCGCCTTCAGTCCAATGCGACACCAGACCCGCCAAATCCGGCCGGTAATTGAGAAACCATTCCAGTCGGCGTTTAAAATCCGGCAGCCGTTCCAGCATGTCCGGCTCCAGCACTTCAACCGCATACAGCGGTATCAGGCCGACCATGGAACGCAGTTTCATCGGCATCAGGCGGCCATCGGGAAATCTGAGCACATCGTAAAAAAACTGATCTTCCTCGTTCCACAGCCCTTGGCCATCGTCGCCGATATGGGTCATGGCTTTGGCGATATAAAGGAAATGTTCGAAAAACTTGGTGGCGATGTCTTCGTAAACCCGGTTATGCAGCGCCAGTTCCAGCGCGATGCGCATCAGGTTCAGGCAATACATGGCCATCCAACTGGTGGCGTCGGATTGATTGATATAGCCGCCGGTCGGCAGCGGTGCGCTGCGGTCGAACACACCGATGTTGTCCAGGCCGAGAAAGCCGCCCTGGAAGACGTTGTTGTCGTCCGCATCCTTGCGGTTGACCCACCAGGTAAAATTGACGATCAGTTTATGCAGCACCCGTTCCAGAAAGTCCAGATCGCCGACGCCATTGTTGGCTTCGCATTCGGCTTTATAAATTTCCCAGGCGGCCCAGGCATGTACCGGCGGATTGACATCGTCGAACGACCATTCATAGGCCGGAATCTGGCCATTGGGGTGCATGTACCAGACCCGCGTCATCAACAGAATCTGCTGTTTGGCAAAAGCCGGATCGATCATCGCGAAAGTCACGCAATGAAACGCCAGATCCCAGGACGCGTACCAGGGGTATTCCCATTTATCGGGCATGGAAATGATGTCGGCGTTATTCAAATGCTGCCAGTTTTTGTTGCGGCTGTGGCGGCGCTCGGGCGGTGGCGCAGGTTGCGCCGGATCACCGTTCAGCCATTGCGGCACATCATAATAATAAAATTGCTTGCTCCAGATCATACCGGCCAGCGCCTGGCGCTGGATCAGCCGGGCATCGTCATCATCGATGCTGTTCTGCAGGGCGGCATAAAAGGTATCGGCTTCCCTGATACGGGTATTGAAAACCTGGCTGAAATCGCTAAAAGGCTGTCGATTGGCAGTCCGGCTCAAGCGTAAACAGACTTCCACTTTATCGTGTGCCGCTATGTCAAAGCGGTAATGGCCGCAGGCTTTGCTGCCCTGCCCGGCCGGATTGACGGCTTTGGTGTCGCCCTCGATGACGGTGTTATGGAAGGCGTCCTTGACATAACCTTTGTTTTCGCCACCGTACAGCTTGCGCTGGTTGGTCTCGTTGTTGGTGAACAACAGTTCGGGCACGCCGTCGAGATAGCAATGATAATTGCCCAGCGTCGGGTGATCGATGACAATGCAGTCGGTTTCGGTAGCCGATAATGAAGGTTGGGCGGCATCGTAGCCCCAGCTCCAGGTATTGCGAAACCACACATGCGGCAGGATGTGCAAAGGCGCGGTTTCCGGGCCTCGGTTATAGGCGGTGATGCGCATCAGAATATCATCGACACCGGCCTTGGCGTATTCGACGAAAACATCGAAATAACGGTTGTCCTCAAACACGCCGCTATCGAGTAATTCAAACTCCGCCTGCGTTTTATCGCGGCGGCGATTTTCCTCGGTCAACCGGCTGTACGGAAACTCACGTTGCGGATATTTGTACAGCATTTTCAGATACGAGTGGCTGGGCGTAGCATCGAGATAATAATACAGCTCCTTGACATCCTCGCCGTGGTTGCCCTCGCCATTGGTCAGCCCGAACAAACGTTCTTTCAAGATAGGGTCCTGGCCGTTCCATAACGCCAGACTCAGACAAAGCCGCTGTTTGCTGTCGCAGAAACCGGCGATGCCGTCTTCTCCCCAGCGGTAGGCACGGCTGCGGGCGTGATCGTGCGGAAAATAATTCCAGGCTTCGCCGTGCTCGCTGTAGTCTTCGCGCACCGTGCCCCATTGCCGTTCGCTGAGATAAGGTCCCCACCGGCGCCAGGCGGCGGTATTGTTGTCTTGGGCGTTGATACGCTGCTGTTCATGGGTGTTTTCTTTCACTGTCATGCTTTAATCCTGTGATGGGTGGGAGCGATGCCTTCGCCGCGATTCAACAAAGACCCAGTTTATAAAAATGACTTACCCGTTTGTTGCCAAAAGCCGCCAAACCCGCAAAATCTCTGCCACGCTCCAGGCTTGGGCAAAACAGCCGCGTGGGGTAAAAGGCGGTTCGGCGTCAAAAATTTCACTGACCTGACCGATGCAGGCCGCGTTCAGATGTTGCCGAAACGGCTCCAGCAACGCCAGTGCTTCGTTTTTATCCTGATAGACACGAACATGGGCATCGACAAAAGCACCGATCAGCCAGGCCCAGACCGTGCCTTGATGGTAGGCGGCATCGCGCTGCCGGCCGTTACCTTGATAAGTTGCACTGTAGCCGGGCTCATTTGGGCCTAAACTGCGCAGGCCGAAAGGTGTCAAAAGCTGTTGCCGACAGACTTCGACCACGGCCTTTTGCCGCGCCGGGACGAGCGGGCTGTGTGGCAACGACACGGCAAACAACTGATTGGGACGCAAGCGGCTGTCATAACGTCTGCCATCATCATGGACATCGCCTTCGGGGCCGTCGATAACATCGTACAAATACTGCCGGGCCGGATTCCAGAAGCGCTGAAAGCTTGCCTGAACCTGTGCCGCACGTTGCCGGTAATCAACGGCTTGCGGGCGTTCGTTGAGCTGTTCGGCCAAATCGGCCATGATGTTCAGTGCGTGATACCAGAGCGCGTTGATTTCCACGCATTTGCCGATACGCGGCGTCACCACCCAATCACCGACTTTAGCATCCATCCAGGTCAGTTGTACACCGGCTTCGCCTGCCGCCAGAAGGCCGTCCCGGGCATCGACTGCGATGCCGTAGCGTGTACCTTTACGGTGCCATTCGATAATATCGTTCAACAGCGGATACAAGGATTGGGCCAGCGTCCTATCGCCGCTGTAGCGCGTGTATTGATCGATGGCGTGGATAAACCACAGCGTGGCATCGACCGTGTTGTATTCAGGCGGCGCGTCATCGTCGGGAAAGCGGTTGGGCAACATGCCTTCGCTGACATGCTCGGCAAAAGTGCGCAGTATATCTGCGGCCTGGTCAAAACGCGCCAGGGTCAGTGTCAGTCCGGGCAGGGCAATCATGGTGTCCCGGCCCCAATCGGTAAACCACGGGTAACCTGCGATGATGGTCGCGCCCGCCGCCTGTCCATCCTGAAAACGGGTGACGGTAAACTGCCCTGCGGCCAGCGCCAGTTGTTGTATCCAGTCCGGCGCATCGGGCGGTAAGTTTTGCAGCAGGCTTTGCTGTTCGGGTTCGATCTGCCCCATGACCGTGGCAAAATCGGTTTCGACAACGGCTTCATCACTCAGCACCACGGTGGCCGTCTCGCCTTGACTTAAGGTCAGATTGAAATAGCCGGGGCGAAATAAATCTTCCGTGTCATCGAGACCACGCGCCGTTTCCATACGATGTTTGAATTGCCAATACCAGTCGGGCGCGCCGATAAATTCCGCTTGTGCGCAACTGACCCGATAACGGCAGGCGTCGGCAAAAGCGCTGACGGCGAAACCATCACAAATTTCATCAATCGCCAGTGTCCAGCCGCCATGGCTGTGGCTGTGATAATCCCGGTATGTGCACAGCGGCGTCAAGGTAAACGCCAGGCTATCACCGGCCTGTAACACCTTGATATTGACCAGTGTGGTGTTGCTGCCCGGCTGCATGATAATGCGCTTTTCGATCAAGACATCGGCAAAAGCATAACGCCAGACCGGCAAGCCCCGCTCCAGCCGAAAAGATTCCAGATATTCAAAACCCTGGGGCGCTATCGTGCCATCGGCGAATTCATTGCTGAACAAGGCATAGTCCCGGCCTTGATAGTGCGCGCTGATGTCCAGCTTGGATACCAGCAAAGTGCGTCCTGTGGGCGGTGTCAACGCGGCGATGAGCAAACCGTGGTAGCGGCGGGTATGAGCCTCGGCAACAGTGCCACTGGCAAAACCGCCGATGCCGTTGGTCAACAGCCATTCGTGTTGGGCGACGACAGAGAAATCGCCTTTAATGTCGGGCGCTGCGAGCGATGGAGTCATAAGCGGTATTTTAAAGGATTCGGTATACATTACAGAGAGGCATGGCTATGGCAATGTTGACAGGAACTGCCCCCGGCTATCGCACCGAGCATCAGGCCATAGACCCAGTGCCCCAGTAAAGCTGCCATCGCCGCCTTGATTCCGCCGATTGCCGACATGAAAAATCCGGCGCCCGCCATCGGCATCACCAGCGTTGCGGCTATCAGCCACAGTAACGTACCGAATAGCAGGCCTTTCAGCCACGGCGCGCCCGGCAGCAGGTGAAACAGCAAAGCCGAATAAAGCAACGGGAACACGACAACGCCGAGCAGAATATGGGCGCCCATGCCGAGCGCATAGATACCGCCCATCATGTTGCCTAAAAGAGCGGCAATATCCATGGGCCGCCCGATCATCATCGGCGCCGCAAATTGCATCATCAAGCTCATCAGCAACGTGCCGACCAAGCCGCCGATGAGCGTTTTAGTGATTGTGGGGTTCATGATAAACACCTCATTTTTAAGCCCGGCATGTTGGGTTGCAGGTTTTTCGCAGCACACTATGCACAGGGATCATCTGACCTGCCTGGCGCGCAGCAGGCAGGATTGTTGGGTTGCAAACAACGCAACGCAACTCAACCTACGCCTGGTTGGTCAGCTTATGAGGGGTTTTATTACAAAAAAAACTATGCTCCGACAGGATTAGCGCTGTTTTTATGGGAGGGAATGCGGGCAAACGACATAAGCGTTTGCCCGGGAAACATTCAGGCATCGGCCATTTGATTCATGATTTCGTCGCTGATGTCAGCATTGGAGTAAACATTTTGCACGTCATCGAGATCTTCCAAACGGTCGAGCAAACGCATCATCTTGACGGCGCCGTCGGCGTCGAGTACCGTGCTGGTGGTCGCCTGCATGGTCACTTCGGCGTTTTCCGGCACGAAACCGGCTTCGATCAAGGCCGTTTTAATATCCAGATAATTTTCCGGTGTCGTGATGACGTCCAGCGTGTTGTCGTCATGCGTGATGATGTCTTCAGCGCCCGCTTCCAAAGCCGCTTCCATCAGCGCATCTTCATCGACCGAAGCCGAAAAACCGATGATGCCAACTTTGTTGAACAAATACGCGACCGAACCGTCTGTACCAAGATTGCCCCCGGCTTTGGAAAAAGCGTGCCGAACCTCGCCTACGGTACGGTTACGGTTATCGGTCAGGCATTCAACCATGACCGCCGTACCGCCCGGGCCGTAACCTTCATAGCGAACTTCTTCGTAATTTTCGCCATCCTGTGCGCCGATGGCTTTTTTGATGGTGTTATCGATAGTGTCGCGCTTCATGTTGGCGCCCAGAGCCTTATCGATGGCCGTCCTTAACGTCGGATTGCTGGCCGTGTCGCCGCCCCCGGCTTTGGCCGCTACCGAAATCTCACGAATCATTTTGGTGAAAATTTTGCCGCGCTTGGCATCCTGCCCGGCTTTCCTGTGTTTGATATTTGCCCATTTACTATGTCCGGCCATTGCGCCCCTCTAAAACGTCTGAAAATGAGGGATTTTAACATTGTGTCCGCCGCCAATCGAATTTAACTATGGAAATAGGCTGAACATCGCAGCCGGAAGATGCGGTTGTTATCACACAACCGTTGCGCGCTGAAAAATCGCGTTTCCCACGGTGATGCGCTCATAGGCCCATTGCCGACGGTAGCTGATGATCAGCCTTTGAATAGTCCGAGCAAGCCCTGCATCAGTTGCAGCGGGCTCGGCGGGCATCCGGCGATGGTTACATCGACCGGTATGACATTGGCCACCGCGCCGCAACTGGCGTAGGAAACGCCGAACTCGCCGCCGCAAGCGGCGCAATCGCCGACGGCGACCACCCATTTCGGCGCGGGTGTGGCCTCATAGACCCGTTTCAGCGCCGTTTCCATATGCCGTGACACAGGGCCCGTGACCAGCAATACGTCGGCATGACGGGGGGAGGCGACAAAATGCACGCCGAAACGCTCGATGTTGTAATACACATTGTTCAGCGCATGAATTTCCAGCTCGCAGCCGTTGCAGGAACCGGCGTCTACCTGCCGGATCGCGATACTGCCCGAGAACCGTTTGTCGATGACGCCGCGCAGTTGCGCGCCGACGCTTGTCGTCTGATCGGTTGTCGCCATCGCCGACAACCGTTCGCTCAGTACACCGGTTCGGAACACTTTGCTGTAAAGACTTAACATAAGAACCTCTATAAATCCTGTCCGGAGTAGGAAGCGTTGACCGATTTATTGCAAATCGGGAAGTCCGGCACGATATTGTTGGTTTGGATTTTCTCTACGGCGGGCCAGTTGATCTGGCTGGGATCGCGCGGAAAATAACGGCCGATGCGGTTGTCTGCGGCGAAACGGACAAAGCAGAGAATCTCGCCGCGCCAGCCTTCCACCGCCGCGAAGCCTTCGGTATCGGTTCGCGGCGTTTGCCAATCGGCCTGTAATTCTCCTTCGGGCAATTGCGCCAGCATTTGTTCGAGCAGGCGCAGGGCGATGCGTAATTCCTTGTAACGCAGCCAGAACCGTGAAGCCACATCACCCTGGGTTTCCACCGGAACGATCACGGCCAGCTCATTGTAAGGACGATAGGCAGGGGCCTTGCGCACATCGAAGCCCTGGCCGCTGGCCCGGCCCACGAAACCGAGCGCACCCAGCGCCTGGGCTTGCCCGACGGTCAGCACACCCGTCGCCAGGAATCGGTCTTCCAACGAGGAATTGGCGTCTATGACCGTGATGAGTTCGCTTACCTCGCCGCGCAAATCCCGCACCGTCCGCCGAATCCCGTTTGCGCCTTCGGGTGTCAAGCCGGACTTGACACCGCCGGGAACGACACAGTCCATCAGCAAGCGGTGGCCGAACAAGGCTTGATTTTCCCTGAGCCAGAGTTCACGCAAGCGGCCGAATTGATAATGGCCGAACGCAAATCCCACGTCATTGCACATCGCGCCCATGTCCCCGAGATGATTGATGACGCGCTCGCGTTCGGCCAGGATGCCGCGAATATAAGTCGCCCGGGCAGGACATTCCACGCCTGCCGCAGCTTCCATCGCCAGGCAGGCCGCCCAGGTGTGCCCTACCGTGGTGTCGCCGGAAACCCGTCCGGCCAGTTTCGCAAGGCCTTCGGGGCCACGCCCTTGCGCTATCTTTTCGATGCCTTTGTGCACATAGCCGAACCGTTCTTCCAAATTCAGCACCGTCTCGCCGACCGCCTGAAATCGGAAATGACCGGGTTCGATGATACCGGCATGAACCGGCCCGACCGGTATTTCATAGACGCTGGCGCCGCTCGCCTTGAGAAACGGGTAATCCCGGTCGGACGGCGTGGTATCCCGCATAAAGCCCTGTAGCGGAAAACTTTTACGCAACGGAAAAGTCCCTTCATCCCAGGCCTGATGCCGGGTCCAACGCTGGGTGCCCATGGGATGGCCGGTAAAACGGATGCCGAACAGATCTTGGACATGACGTTCGGCACGGTCTGCCGCCTGATAAAAAGGCGCGTGCGACGGCAGTTCCGGTTCCTGTCCTGAAACTGAAGCGCGCAACAACAAATAACGCTCCCGGTATTCCAAACAGGCACTCACAGTAAAACTATCGACATGCTCATCGGCCCAGACTCCGGCCCAGCGGGCGCCATGCGACTTGGCGATCCTGGCGGCGTCGCCCCAAGCGGCGGACGCGATAGTCAACTGCAGCAAATCGACAACGGATTGCACCCGCGTCACCTCGCTTTGCCCTATAGACTGCAAAGGGCGCAAAGCCTCAACTAGATTTTTAACCGTTGAATCCGTGCCCATGGTCATAACGGCATGCTCCCGGCAATGAGTTGTGTCGCCTGGTTGAACCAATTCCCCAGAAAAACGGGGATAGAGAGCCCCAACCAGAGCACCAGCGCCAGATGGACCATGACCGGCGTCAGATTGGCAACAATTGCCTGCTGGCCTTCGGGCACCACACCGAAGACCATCGGTTGCAAGTGCCTGAACAAACCGGCAAAAGCGACACCGATCCCGATCAACAGCAAGGGCGTCAGCCCGGGATAATCCTGCATCGTTGCCACCAGGATCAAAAATTCGCTGGCGAACACGCCAAACGGCGGAAAGCCCGCAATGGCCAGCGTCCCGACCAACAGGCCCCAGCCGATCATCGGCTGGGTATTGATCAGGCCACGAATTTTGTCCATGCGCTGCGTCCCGGCCAACTGCGCAGCGTGCCCCACGGTCACGAAAATCGCCGATTTGGTCAAGGAATGCGTGGTCATGTGGAACAGCGCGGCGAACGTGGCCCAGGGCGAACCGATACCGAACGCGAACGTCATCAAGCCCATGTGTTCGATAGAGGAGTAACTGAACAGGCGCTTGATGTCCTTCTGGTGATGCAGCAATAACGCGGCGACCAGAAACGACAACAGGCCGAAGCCCATCATCAGATAGCCGGGCAACGCCGTTCCCAGTGCCCGGTCTGCCAGCATCTTGCTTCTGACCACGGCATACAAGGCGTCATTCAGCAAAAGCCCCGACAGAATCGCCGACATCGGCGTCGGGCCCTCCGAATGCGCATCGGGCAGCCAGTTATGCAACGGCACCAAACCCATTTTGGTGCCGTAGCCGACCAGCAGGAACACGAAAGCGATATTCATGACGCCCGGATTCAAAACCGTGGCGTTCTCGAAAAGGGTCGTCCATAACAAAGCATCGCCGGAACCGATCTCGACGGCCTGTTCTGCGGCAAAATACAGCAAAATCGTCCCGAACAAAGCTTGGGCGATACCGACGCCGCACAGGATGAAATATTTCCAGGCCGCCTCTACCGCTTCCGGGGTCCGGTACAGACTGACCAACAGGACGGTGGCCAGTGTCGCGCCTTCCATTGCCACCCACAGGATACCCATGTTGTTGGTGGTCAGCACCAGAAACATCGTGAACATGAATGATTGGTAAGCGGCGTAATAAAATCGCAGCATCTTCAGGTTTATTTTGCCTATCTCCCGTTCATGTTCCATATAGGCGCTGGAAAACAGCGCGGTGGTGAAGCCGACAAAAGCAGTCAAAACCACCAGATAGACGTTGAACGAATCAATGTAAAGTTGCTTTCCGGAAGATAACAGCGGCCCTTTAAGCAGCACCAGAACCGCCAACCACAACGAACAGATCAAAGTGATGGCATTAAAAATTATATTGTAGCGGCGACTTTTGTCCGGGTCTCCCTGAACCGCCAGAACGGCTATGCCGATTAAAGGTGCCAGAAGGATCAGATAAACCGCGATCATTCTTCCACCTCGCTCAATTTGCTGAGCCTGTCGACATCCAGGGAATCGATGCTGGAGCGGATATGAAAGAAAAATATGCCGAAAATGACCGCCGCCACCAGAACATCGAATGCGATTCCCAATTCGACCACCATCGGCATCCCCATCGTCGATACCACCGCTGCGAAGAACAAGCCGTTCTCGATCGACATGAAACCCACCACCTGCGCGACCGCATGGCGCCGCGTTATCATCAGCAACATACCGAGCAACACGACGGCCAGACTGACCGAAATGGTATTCAGCGTCATCAACGGAGACAATTTGACGATGGGCAGACACACATAATAGCTGAATACGACCAGCGTGGCGCCGCCCATCATCACCCCGGCCGGATGCTCGACGGTGTCCATTTCACGGTGCAGGTTCATGCGCATCACCAAGCGGTACAGCATCATCGGAATCAATAGCCCTTTCAGCAATAGGCTCAGCAGCGCCGAAATATAAAGATGCGGAAAATCATGCGTCTGCGCCACCAGCGCCGTGCTGGCGGACAACAAAAAGCCTTGCGCCGCGAATACGCCGATCAACCGTAACAAACGCGATTGCCCGAGCATCAAAAAGGAGCTCAACGTAATCAGCGCGGCCAGATGCAGTATGGCCTGATGGTAATAACTCAATTCGTCAAGCATAATAAACCTCGAGAATGATATGACTCAACATGCCCAGCACACCGAGCAGATAGGCGAAACTCAAATATTCCTGAACCCTGAATATCCGCATCTTGGCCAGTAGCGTTTCCGACAATGCCAGCAACACCGACAACAGTGCCAGTTTGAGCATGATCGCCAGCAGACCCTGGCCTAAGGCCGCCGGGGAAAAATCACGGCCGATGTACCAAGGGAAAAAGATATTGGCGATCAATACGCCGTAAAGCATCAGCTTGATCTGGCTTGCCCACTCCATCAGCGCCAGATAGCGCCCGCTGTATTCCAGAATCATGGCTTCGTGAATCATCGTCAATTCCAGATGCGTCGCCGGATTGTCGACCGGCACCCGACCGGTCTCGGCGACCGCGACCAGCATCAGGCTGCCCAGCGCAAACACGAACGACGGCCTGAGCACCAGTCCGCTGTCCAGCACATAGTCCATGCCCATCGACAAATTGGTGGTTCCGGCGCTCATCGCCAGGGTAAACACGACCATCAACATGGCCGGTTCCGCCAGCGAAGAAATCGTCATTTCCCGGGACGAACCCATGCCGCCGAAGGCGGTGCCGATATCCATGCCGGCCAATACCAGAAAAGTCCGGGCCAAGGCGAAAAAACCGACCAGTCCGAACACATCGATGATCCTCGCGCTGGGCAGATCGACCGCGACCAGCGGCACGACAGCGGCAGTCAAGACCGCCACGGTAAAAACGAGATAAGGCGCGGCGGTAAAAATCCAGGAAGCGGACTCGGGCAGAATCGATTCTTTTCGCCACAGCTTGCGCAGATCCCGGTACGGTTGCAGCAGCGACGGCGCATTGCGGTTTTGCAGCCAGCATTTGAGCATTTTGATCCAGCCCGCCAGCAAAGGCGCGCCACCGATAAAAAGCAAGGTTTGCAGAATCGCCAATATCCAGGCCATCAGCTGATCACCCACAATAAAAAGATCAAAGTCACGAACGAGTAGCCAAGATAAGTCCGGATACTGCCGGTTTGAATGCGCCCGAGCCTGCGAGCCAGATGCGTGACCGCCTGGCCTGTCGGCTGATACAGGGCATACCAGGATTTATCCTCGACCTGGAATTGGTATTTGAGCGCCGTCACGCGCCAGTGCTCGGGATCTTCCGTTTGCGCGTCCAATGTTTCGCTGATTTTATAAACCGGGTTGAAAATACGCCGGACCGGCATACTGAAAGCGCCGGACGTATATTGCATACGGGCATTGAGTCCCCCGAAACCGCAGTCCCAGGGTTCGGCCCGGCGCGGCTTGAAATAATTGCCCCGGTGCAGCAGGTAATAGCAGAGCGCGCCTGCAACCAGAAGCGAAATCAACACCAGAATCGGTGAATAAGACGCCATTTTGGCGTCGACCGGTGTAACCCATAACCAGCCCAGCGCAGTCACGTTCGGCAGCACGGCCCCGGTCAGCTTTTCTATGACGCCACGGATGCCATCAATCAGCGGCGTCGGGAAAACACCGAATAAAACACAGCATAGCGCCAGCAACGCAGGACCCGCCAACATACCCATGTCATTGACTTCATGGGCATGGGCAATATGGAGCGAACGCGGCAATCCCAAAAAAGCGACGCCGTACACTTTGACAAAACAGGCTACACCCAGCGCGCCGGTCAACGCCAGTACCGCCGCCGCAGTCGGAATCAGGCTGCGCAGCACCCCGCTTTCAAGATGAGTCGCCTGCAGCGCCGCCTGCAAGGTGAGCCATTCGGAAACAAAGCCGTTCAAAGGCGGCAGCGCTGAAATACTCAATGTACCCACCAGAAACAGGGCCGCCAGCTTCGGCATGCGGTGAATCAGGCCGCCCATTTTCTCCAGATTGATTTCATGCGTCTGATGCAGCACGCAGCCCGCGCCAAGAAACAACAATGTCTTAAAAAGTGCATGATTGAAACAATGCAACAAGCCGGCCAGCAAGCCGAGCGCGCCGAATTGCGGATATCCGGTGCTGAAAAAAATTATCGCCAGTCCCAGCGAAGTAAAGATGATGCCGATATTCTCGACCGAAGAATAGGCCAGCAAGCGTTTCAGGTTCTGTTGCTGCAAGGCATACAGAATCCCCAGAATGGCGGACGACGCGCCTGTCACCAACACTAATACGCCCCATTCCCAGAACATTTCCGGCAACAGATCCCAAATAAAACGCAAAAAACCATAGACGGCGATTTTCAGCATGACCCCGGACATCAATGCCGAAATATGAGACGGGGCGGCCGGATGCGCTTCAGGCAGCCAGGCATGAATGGGCACCAGTCCCGCCTTCATGCCGAAACCCAGCAAAGCCAGAACGAAGGCGGCACTGGCCCATAAAGGCGTCAGTTGAACTTCGCGCAAGGCATCGAAAGTAAAGCCGCCTGAAAAGGCGACCAGTACGCCGAAGCCTAAAATGATGCACAGCGCACCGATTTCGGCCATCAGCAGATACAGGAACGAAGCGCGCCGGCTGGCGGATTGTTCGTGGTGGTAAGCCACCAGAAAATAACTGGCCACCGACATCCATTCCCAGGCGATCATGAAAAAAAAGGCATCGTCCGCCAGCAATACCATTTCCATTCCGGCGACGAACAAACCGGTGAAAAAGCCCAATATCGCCAACGCGTGGGCTTTGCTATCTTCGAATTCGCGGACATAGCCGGGCCCGAACAAACTGACCGCGACCAACGGCAGGCCCAGAACGCAGAAAAAGAAACCTGACAAGGCATCGATTCTGACATGCCAGTGCAACCACGGCAGACCCAGAGGCAAGGTTGCCGAAGCGCTAAAATCACCGCTGAGCTCAACTGCGCCCACAAGCACTGCGGCGACGCCGGAAATACCCAGCAACACAAAAGGCAAATGGCGTAACAACAACGCGTAAAAGTCCGGTTCCAAGCACCGGTCGAGCCAAGCGACGGTTTTGCCGGAAAGTGGCAACCATCCTGCCGTGCGTGCTCGCAGGCGCTTGATGCCGCATGATAAATATTCGCGGCGGTCGGTAAGCAATGACACGCCAGCCGAGAGCAAGGCCGCCAACAGCGATAAATAGGCGAGATATAAAATCATCACATATTCCTTAAAGTTTGATTGCGGGAACGGACAGTTCCGGTTTCAACAGGGACAAGCCGGACGGGAGCAGCTTTTGCAGGCTCACGCGGAACCCGGCTGCAAATGAAGACTCAAGCTAATTTCATGCCATAAGCCGGCTGAACGCCAGAGTGCGGGTTGGCAAACCGATTGCGAGGGCGATCGGGGCAATAAGCGGTTGAAATAAACCGATGGCGGTTGAATTCAACCGCCTGTTCCGTATCGCTTATCGATATTTCACTGCCCCGAGGTTTGCGCAGAACATTGGCTTGCAAAAACCTTGCAAGCCAATCTTGCTTCATGCTATTAGTGAGGCTCGATGACTTGGGCTTTACGGGTTTCGCCTTTGCCGATGGTCAGCAAGTCCCAGATCAGTAGGCCCAACCCGGCAAAAGTCACCAATCCCCAGATCAGCCGCCAAACCATCGCATTTTGAAAAGAAGGATGGTTCTGGGCGCTGAAATAACCGCCCCAGGTCGAACCTTCCACCGCCCGCTCGATAAACGATTGCTCGTAGCCTGCGATCAGCAAGGCGATGGTCATGCCCAAAACCCCCGCATTCAACAAGCCGAGCGCCCATTTCCAGCGCCAGGCATTTTGGCTGTCGCCAGCCATCCAGACACCACCGCGCCAGTGCTGAATCGCCAGGTAAAAGAAAGCGATATTGATGGTGGCGTAAGCACCGAAAAATGCCAGATGCCCGTGCGAGGCCGACCACTGCGTGCCATGCGTATAAAGATTGATTTGCGGCAAGGTGTGCATGAAGCCCCAAACACCGGCGCCGAAAAAATTACCGAAAGCGTGGGCGATAATCCAGGCCAGGGCGGGATGATTGCTGTTCTTAAAAGCATGGGCGCCAGCATCGTAGACCGCATGAACAACCATCGCAACCAGCGGAATCGGCTCCAGGGCCGAGAAAAAACCGCCTATGGTCAACCAGTATTCAGGTGTTCCGATCCAGAAATAATGATGCCCGAGCCCCAGAATACCCGAGCCGAACATCAGCGCCACTTCGATATACAGCCAGGTTTGCACGATTTTGCGCCTGACGCCCAACAACTTCATCAGCGACCAGGCCATGATAACGCCGACCAGCACTTCCCAGGTCGCCTCGACCCATAAATGGATTACCCACCACCACCAATATTGCTCATGGGTGATATTGGTCATATAAAACATACCGGCCACATAAAGCCCGGCCAAAGCCACCAGATCGAGCGTCAGGACACCGGCGATACCGGACCATTTGCCTTTGTTGAAAGTGGCGACGACATTATAGGCAAAGACCAGCATCACAGCCACGATGCCGATATCCGCCCAGCGCGGCGCTTCGATGTATTCGCGGCCTTCGTTGATGAACCAAAGACTCGAATCGGTGCCCGAGCCTATTTGCACCAGGATATAAACCAGCACCACCAGCGCCACCGCCGCCGTCAGTATCAAAAATGCCAGATTGCCCCATTTCAGGCCGACAATTTCGGTGCCGCTTTCATCTTCCAGTAACCAGTAGATGCAGCCGATAAAGCCGTACAGCATCCACACCACCATGGCATTGATATGCACCATGCGATTGACGCTGAAATCCAGAAATTCATAGAGAAAACCAGGAAAAATAAATTGCAGAGCCGCCAGCAAGCCAAACAAAAGCTGGGCAAAAAACAACACTACCGCGACACAAAAATATTTAACCGCGAGGGTTTGCCCGGGACTGAGATTGCCGCCATCGAGCGCGACCCAGGCTTTAAACCGGTTTACCGCCGTACAAGCTTTATGCCATAACGCGGACGGGTTGGTCAGCACGGCACTTGATTCGTTGCTACTCATCATTCCTCCTCGGATTCGATGCTGGTGAAGTTATGGGGAAAGCCATTGGTATCGATGCTCGACATCCATTTCAGGAAGGCGATGACGCCCCGGGCTTCTGCTTCGGTAATGTTCAGATTGGGCATTTTGCGGCCGCTACCGAACGTGCGCGCATTGTTCTCGGGGTCCATCAAAAATTTGAGCATCATATCCTCGCGCATATCCCTGGAAATCCAGCCCTGATCCAGCCAGGCCTTGGTCAAGTCCGGGGCATAATAGGCGCCATTACCTAAAAGCGTATGGCAATTCATGCAGTTTTTGGCTTGTGTGGTTTTTTTGCCTAATGTGACTAATTGTTCGGCTTCCTCTGCAGTGTATTTTTTGTCGAACAACAACTCTTCCCCGCCGATAATCGGCATGAATTTATTGAGTTTCTCATCGAATCGATAATCGATTTTTTGATTGATGACGGTATAATCCGGCACCCGCGTGCTGCCTGCCGAAGTCTTGCTCAAGGTATCGAAAGTCAATACGATTAAAATTAAAAACGACCCGGCGGTAACCCAGATGGCCGTTTTTTTCCAGAATGATTCCGAAGCCCAACGTGGTGTTTCGTTCATTAATCTCCCCCTCGTGTTGTTATTGTGTGATCGTCATGCGTTTTGACGCATAAATGCCAGATGCTGATCGGCGCGAAAAAATAACCGATGACCATAATGATGGAAACCAGCAGCCAATAGCCTGAAAAATTGGCGGCCTGCGTCAATTCAACAACGGCTATCACCAGCACAAAGTAAGACAGGTGAGCCAATAATTTAATGAATCGCTTTGAATTGACTTTGGACCAGGCAAACAGCAAGGCATAGCAAGCGCCCGCCAGGATGATTAGCGCCGATGAAAAGAACATGATAAAAAAATCCTGTAATGCGACCGGTTCAATCATTGTCGATATACCCATCGTAGATCAAAATTCGGCACCGGAGTGCCCGTCAAAAGACCCTGTCTGCCGTGCCGGCACAGGCAGGGCCGTGAACCCAGCGCCTAAACTAGCTATGATTTTGAATCATAGCTAATGACCAGTAGAATTCAGGTGCTGGGTGAATACATCCATGTAGGCTCTGTACCGGACACGCCGGTGCCCCCTTTAAAGCGGTGCCGGAATTTGAAGTGCGAAAAGTATACATTGTGAATGGATAGTCAGTGTTGAAAATTTATAACCTTGCCAATAATAAGCTTAAATACCGGAAAATACCACTATACGCAGGATTCGGTGTTGGCATGCCAAGGTAATCGGGCTTAGGATGAGCGGCTTTCATGGCAGCCAAAGCATTACCTAAGGCTATCTTGTTTTTATACGACATTGCCGTATAATTGACCGGATAGCAGTAGGCGTCAAGATTGCCGCCCTGACCTTGAACGCATTGCGGGAGACGGCAGACCATGCCAAAAGCGACCCTATCGGAACCCTTGGCGCGCGCCAAACGGGCCATAAAATCACCTGTTACCAAAATACGGATCGGCGCGCGCTTGTCCCAAACCAAGTTTGCCGCACTCATGGGTATCTCCGTACGCACCTTGCAAGACTGGGAACAAGGGCGGCGTTCACCTTCAGGCGCCGCCAAAACGTTATTGCGCGTAGCCGAAAAGCATCCTGATGTTTTGCGGGAAGCGGTTAAAAACGACAGGACAATTTTTTAACAAAAAAATCATTATTAGGGTATAGAGGTTGAACGTGTCTTACTTCATTAGGAATTTTATAACTGCCGCAGTGATGGCCTGTTATACCTTGGCGTCCCAGGCGGAACTCACCATACAAATTACCGAAGGCGCGGAAAAAGCCGTACCCATCGCAATCGTACCCTTTGGCAAACAAGACACCAATCTAACAATGCCGGTCGATATTGCCGCCATCATCAATGCCGATTTAAGCCGCAGCGGTTATTTTAAAGCCCTGCCCGTAAACAGCATGTTGACCAAGCCTGCGACGCCGGAAGAGGTCAAGTTCAGGAACTGGCAGGTTCTGGGCCAGGATTATTTAGTTATCGGTCAGATCAGTGCCGCAGGAGACACTTACGACATTGCCATGCAATTGTTCAACGTGCCCAACAATGAACAGCTTTTGGGTTATAGAATGACCGTACCCTCCAGCCAATTACGCAGGTCGGCACACTATCTCAGTAATATTATTTTCGAGAAACTGACCGGTCGGAAAGGTGATTTTGACAGCCGTATCGCTTATCTGACAACAACCGTCGAAGTCGGCGGCCGCAAAAAATACAAGCTGGAAATTTCCGACGCCGACGGCTTTGCGCCCAAAACGATTGCCGCTTCTTATGAACCCTTGATGTCACCGGCCTGGTCGCCGGACGGCAAAATGATAGCTTATGTTTCTTTCGAACAGAAAGCCGCAGCGATTTATGTGCAGGCATTGGCCACCGGCAAACGTATTCGCGTAACCCATTTTCCGGGCATCAATGGTGCCCCGGCCTGGTCGCCGGACGGCACCAAGCTGGCCTTGACTTTATCAAAAGACGGCAGCCCTGACATTTATACCTTGACACTGGCAACCCAGGCACTCAATAAACTGACCAGCAGTTACGCCATAGATACCGAACCTGTCTGGTCGCCGGACGGTGCCAATATCGTATTTACTTCAGACCGAGGCGGTAAACCGCAGCTTTATATCATGCCATCCCAGGGCGGCGAAGCGAAAAGACTGACTTTTGACGGCGCCTATAACGCCGGAGCCGCTTTTTCCGGCGACGGTAAAAATCTGGCCATGGTGCACGGCAATCAGGGCGACTACCGCATTGCGGTCATGGATATGGCAACGCGCACAGTCAACGTGCTGACGGCAGGCCGCCAGGACGAGTCGCCCAGTTTCGCGCCTAACGGCACGATGATTTTGTACGCGGCACAAAAAAACGGTAACAGGCAGTTGTCGGCGGTTTCCGTCGATGGCAGAATGCACCAAACCATAGCATCGCAAAACGGTGAGGTCCGTGAACCGGCTTGGTCGCCATAGCCCGGCTTTAGAACAACGCAAATACTACTGCCGGTCAAGCATGACTTGCAGTAAAACCAGCCCTTAACTTTTGGAGTAAAATGTCGATGAAATTTCGTAACGCGATACTGGCTTTGGCTATCACCGCAACAATGCTGTCAGGTTGCAGTTCGGATGCCGAGAAAAATACCGACTTGCTGGAAGGCTCTCAGGCAGGCACCAAGGATGCCTCTGTTTCCGGCTATAGCGATGCCGGTATTTCAGGAACGGCGACTCAAGGCGGTCTTGACGGCAATTATGTAACCGGGGGCACTAACGCGGACTACCCCAATGCCGGTATGGGGCCTGAATTCAGCGACCCGTCCAATCCCTTGTCCACCAGCACTATTTATTTCATGTACGACAGCAGCCGAGTTAAACAGGACTTCATTCCCGTGATTGCCGCACATGTCCAATATTTGCTGGCGCATCCAAACGTCCGTCTGACTTTGGCAGGACACGCCGATGAGCGCGGCTCACCGGAATATAACATTGCCCTCGGCGAACAACGGGCAAAATCCGTCGCCAGAATGATGAAAGTTCAAGGCGTGTCTGATAACCAGCTTGAACTGGTCAGCTATGGCGAGGAAAAACCGGCCACCGAAGGCCATGACGATGCCGCATGGCAGCTCAACCGTCGTGTAGAACTGCTCTATCAAGGTCAATAATGAAAGTACGTCTGTTTCTTATGTTGTGCGCCAGCAGCCTGGCACACGCACAATCGCTGCCGGTGCCGGATCATTCAACCTATCCACCAGGGATGAATTATGCCGCCGACACATCCTCTGCGAATACGCTCTATGAAATTTTGGGACGGATGGAGCAATTGCAAACGGAAGTCCAGCAACTGCGGGGAACCATAGAAGAACAGGCGCACACTATCGCTCAACTAAAGGCACAGCAAAATACACTTTATATCGACCTCGATCAGCGTCTGCAAGCACTGGAAACCGGCGGCGCGGCCCTGGTTCAGCCTCAGGAAGGCGCCGTTGAGCCGTCGCAATCTGCCGCATCCTTGCCACCAGAGTCTTCGACAGTTACGCCAGCTACGGCCAAAGCCAATGAACAACAGCGCTATCAGATAGCTTATGAGACCTTGAAAAAAGGTCACTACAGTCAGGCTATCGGTGAATTCGAACAGTTTCTGAAAGATTATCCTGCCGGAACCTATGCCGACAATGCGCAGTATTGGCTGGGTGAAACCTATAAAGTCAACCGGGATATGGCTGCCGCGCAGGCGGCTTTCAGCAAAGTTATCAGCAACCATCCGGACAGCCCTAAAGTACCGGACGCCTTGCTGAAACTGGGCTATATCGAACTCGACCAAAACAATATCGCCCAGGCGCGCGATTATTTCACTCAGGTAACCACGCGCTATCCGGGTACGACAGCGGCGCAACTGGCTACCCAAAAGCTGCAACAACTGGACAGTCATTCTTAAAGCTTGTGGCTGCGTTAAAAATCACCGAAATTTTTTATTCGCTGCAAGGCGAATCCGCCACCGTCGGGCTACCGACGGTTTTCATCCGCTTGACCGGCTGCCCGCTGCGCTGTGTTTACTGCGATACTGCCTACGCCTTCAGTGGCGGTGAAAGAGTCGAAATCGACGATATTCTGGCGCGCGTGGACCGATACGGCGCCCGCTACGTCACGGTCACCGGCGGCGAGCCCCTGGCGCAAACGGATTGCCATGAATTAATGATACGCTTGGCCGATAAAGGCTATAACGTTTCGCTGGAAACCAGCGGTGCTTTGGATGTGACCGATGTCGATCCGCGCATCGTTAAAGTCATGGATTTAAAAACGCCAAGCTCAGGCGAAATGCAGCGAAATTTGTATACCAACATAGATCACTTGAACCCGAGCGATCAGATTAAATTCGTTATCGGCGACCCTGAAGACTACGAATGGTCGAAATCGATAATGCATCAATACGCACTGCCTTCACGCTGCGCCATCTTGTTTTCCCCCGCCATGGGGCAACAAAATCCCACCGAATTAGCCGAAAAAATACTCCGCGACAGATTGCCGGTCAGATTCCAGATACAACTGCATAAGTTGCTCTGGAACGATGCGCAAGGTAAATAACAGTATGACAAAAAAAGCCATTGTGCTCCTTTCCGGAGGACTCGATTCCATTACCGTCCTGGCGCTGGCCCAGCAACAAGGTTACACCTGCTATGCGCTCAGCTTCGATTACGGGCAACGGCACAATGCCGAACTCAAGGCCGCCGCCCGGATTGCCGAAAACTTTCGCGTACAAGACCATAAAATCATCAGTCTGGGCCTGGGCGCCATTGGCGGCTCAGCCCTGACCGACGACCATATCGCCGTCCCCGACTCACTGCAACAAGGCATTCCGGTCACCTATGTGCCCGCCAGAAACACCCTTTTTCTGGCTTTTGCCTTGAGCTGGGCGGAAGTCTTAAACCTCCGCGATATTTTTATCGGCGTGAACGCAGTCGATTATTCCGGTTATCCCGATTGCCGCCCCGAATTCATCAAAGCTTTTCAGGAACTGGCTAATGTCGCCACCAAAGCGGGCGTGGAAGGCCAGCGCTTTACCATTCATACGCCGCTGATGACAATGAGCAAGGCCGAAATCATAAAAACCGGTATGCATTTAGGCATCGATTATCGGCAAACCGTTTCCTGCTATAGTGCGGATATTAACGGCCATGCCTGCGGCATATGCGATGCCTGCCGCTTACGCAAAACCGGATTCGCCGAGGCTGATGTGCAAGATCCGACGCGCTATCAAAAAATAACGAAACAAGTTGCACTCGATAAATAAATCAGTATAATGGTCAATCTTTGTTGAGGGTCGTTAGCTCAGCCGGTAGAGCACCGCACTTTTAATGCGATGGTCGTGCGTTCGAATCGCACACGACCCACCATCAAACGATATATAAATCAACCAGTTAGCTTAACAGGGCGGCTGGTTTTTTTATGCCTTCCGTTTTTATGTGCGTAAAATGTGCTGAATTGGAAATCTTGCCGGCATACTCGGCTAGATGCTCCGGTGCCAGATGCGCATACCGTAACACCATCGAGTAATCACTCCAGCCTCCCAATTCCTGCAACACATTTAACGGTGTCCCAGCCTGCACATGCCAGCTCGCCCAGGTATGACGCAGATCATGCCATCTGAATTGACTAATGCTTGCACGTTTGAGGGCTTTCTTCCAAGCGTTGCCACCGGCTTTTAGCACTGGGTTTCCCTTGTAGGTAAAGACATAGATTTCATGCTCACCAATGAATTGACGGATCACGGCAATTGCATCCGCATTGAGCGGAATACCAATTGCTTTTTTCGCCTTAGCCTGATCGGGGTGAATCCAGCATACTTTTCTTTGCAGATCGATTTGACTCCACTCCAACCCAGTAACATTGGCTTCCCTCAACCCAGTAGCCAGGCTAAATCGAACCATGGCTTCAAGATGACCAGGTAATTCACGGCACAGTCTTTCGGCCTCCTGTCGAGTAATCCAGCGGATACGCTTGTTATCTTCCTTAAGACGACGTATCGCAGGCGCCTTGTCAATCCAGCCCCACTCGCGTTCGGCTTTTCTTAGTACCGCTCTAATCAACGCCGTGACTCGATTGGCTCGACCGGGAGTGGCGTGTTTCAATTTATCCGCAATAATATTTTCCACAATGTCCCGGTTAATACTATTGAGAGGTTTGCCAGACAAAAACTTATCTAAGTAGCGAAACATGACGACATCGTCATCCAGCGAACGCTTTTGGGACTCATTAATCCATTTCACCACCGCATCTTCCCAGAGATATTGTGGCTTATGCCCCAGTTTGATCTGATCCCATAATTGCGCCTTATGCTTATCCGCTAATTCTTGGGCTTTTCTTTTGTCTTCAGTTTTAGCAGATTGGCGTATTGTTGTGCCGTCTGGTGCGGTAAAGCGATACCACCAGAATTGGCTATTTGGTCTTTTAAAGAGCATACTTCTTTGCCTCCTTGCCCTACATCCTGCCATGGGCGAGTGTACTGCGATCGAAGCCATTCGATCAAATCCTGTTCTATGAATACCCAACATTTTCCAGGCTTAGCTGCAGGAATATCGCCCGAGCGCGCCCTTTGCAGGACTGTTTGTGGATGGAGCTTCAACAAGTGGGCTGCTTCCGATAAATCTAATGTTTTCATCTACCGAGTCCTCTCGGTCAAAGCAATAGCGATTGAAAATGTTGCTTGGAACTTGTTTTGCTCATGGTGCTGAAAACTTTGCGATTGATTATTTGCTCCACAGCCGACCAATCCTTTATTCTAAAAAGTGATTGGTCGGCTCTGAACATAGAAGGTTAGAAATAAAAATCTAAAGATCAGTTTTTAATGCGGCTTTGCAAACACAACACCGCTCCAGCGACTTTTCGCTGCCCAAAATGATCAACACCGCTGAATAACAATGACAACATTCCGTCATCAGCAATTTTTTATTTCTCAAGTCTCGTGCCACCAACCATGCCGTGGTGAAATCGAGGCTGCCACTGGGCAAGGAGATTTTAAAAAAATCGAATGCCTGGATAACGTTATCAATTTCGCCGTGACTGTTTTCGGCTTCAATTGCACGAAATATCTTGGCGAAGAGCGTGGCTTCCTCGTAGCGTTTTACGTTGTGCGTCAAGCCACGAATTGACTCTTTGATGGGACCCGAGCTACCGGATCGCCCTAGAATCTCCTTGTAAGTGGCCTTTATCAGCTCTCTGGAGATGGTGGTTTCTCGGACAATAACGGCAATTCTGGCCTGGCGTTGAATCAGGGTAATGGCCAACTGATACTGTTTAAGTGTTTTGATCATCTTTTTAGCCTCCATGATTCAAGCCCTCCCTTAACGTCAGTAACACATCAACGGCGGTGTGCTGCTTGCGATTCATGTACTCAAAAAAATGATTTGAAATCCTTGGCGCAAAACACAGCCAGCCCGATTGAGCGATATGCTCAATGTCCTCAATTGACAAACGACCAATGGCCTCAATTAACGCCTTATCCGAAATGCCCAACATAAAGCCAGCGAATAGAGGATTATCACGACAGAGATCACGGGCTTTGATAAGCCATAAACAATTCAACGACGTGATTTCTTGATCAGCACTCTGAGCCTCTGCGCGCTCCAAACAATCAAAATAATCATCCAATTCACCCATGGCAGACTGTATGATTTGCCTGACGTGGGAGGACAGGTTTATTATCTGCAACCATTGATTTAAATAATCCGCGCCAAATTCGTTTGTCAACGGGCACAATAACGCCTGGCAGAAATGCGCGGTAACCTGCTCGACGTTGACAAATTCAAGGATTAAAGGTTGATGGTTGAAAAAGCATTCTCGTGCCAGACAGGCTAAATTTTTTCCTTCCGCCGCATCCAGTAGGGTTCGAGATTGAATCGATTGAACTAATAAATACATTATGACTCTCCTTGGCCGTTAGTAGCGGTCAAGACGTATCGCCAAAGTTTTGCCGGCATTTTGTGAAAATGGCCGCGAAATTCGAGGTTGGCGGCTCATTTTGTCAGGCTTGGTTTGACAAACAGGGCAATGAACGCTGATCTGTTCTTCTTGGCGCAAGCGCATATTGCATATTCTGGCTCAACCTGAACACCTATTCTGATCCAATCTGAACACCTATTCTGATTTAACTTGAACACTGATTCTGGTTTCAAGCTGAACAC
>PGZD01000033.1 GCA_002843155.1 Gammaproteobacteria bacterium HGW-Gammaproteobacteria-3 | reverse complement strand
AAAGAGCCATTGATTTTAAACATCTTTTTTTGCGAAATATCACCAAAAAACTGAATATCAATGACTTAGAGGGGTTTTGGTGACGAAGTTAGGTTAAGGGCTTTCTATGATATAAAATTACCGTCGCTTTGTCTGAAATTATTCAAGGCATGAGCCGATGGGTAGGCGTATTTAAACGCTGTGAAATAAGGCGGGGTTTTTCGGAGCAAAGCGGTGGATGTTTGTTTAAACCAAAAAAGTCAGGTAACGCTTTAAATTACCCGACTTGGTTTGCTTAAATAATTTGCAACTATTCGATAGATAATTACACTTCGTGATAAATCTCTGCGCCTTCTTCGAGGAACTGTCTGGATTTTTCATCCATGCCTTGCAGTAAGGCTTCGGCCTCTTTAACGCCTTTTTGCGCCGCATACTCGCGCACATCCTGGCTGATTTTCATCGAGCAGAAATGCGGGCCGCACATCGAGCAGAAATGCGCCACTTTGGCGGAATGCTTGGGCAGTGTTTCATCATGGAATTCGCGCGCGCGTTCCGGGTCAAGGCCGATGTTGAACTGGTCTTCCCAGCGAAATTCAAAGCGGGCTTTGGACATCGCGTTATCGCGTGCCTGCGCTCCCGGGTGGCCTTTGGCGAGATCGGCGGCGTGGGCGGCAATTTTATAGGTGACAATGCCTTCGCGCACATCCTGTTTGTTGGGCAGGCCCAAATGCTCTTTTTGCGTCACATAACACAGCATGGCGCAGCCGTACCAGCCGATATTGGCCGCACCGATGGCCGAGGTGATGTGGTCGTAGCCGGGCGCAATATCGGTGGTCAGCGGCCCTAATGTGTAAAAAGGGGCTTCATGGCAGTCTTCCAACTGTTTTTCCATATTGATTTTGATCATGTGCAAAGGCACATGCCCCGGCCCTTCAATCATGGTTTGCACATCATGTTTCCAGGCAATTTTGGTCAATTCACCTAAGGTTTCCAATTCACCGAACTGAGCTTCGTCATTGGCGTCGTAAATCGAACCCGGGCGCAGGCCGTCGCCTAAAGAAAATGACACATCGTAAGCTTTCATGATGTCGCAGATTTCTTCAAAGTTGGTGTATAAAAAGCTTTCGGTGTGATGCGCCAGACACCATTTGGCCATGATAGAGCCGCCCCGGGAGACAATGCCGGTCAGCCGTTTTGCCGTGAGCGGCACATGATGCAAACGCACTCCGGCATGAATAGTGAAATAATCGACGCCCTGTTCGGCCTGTTCGATCAAGGTGTCGCGGAAAATGTCCCAGGTCAGTTCTTCGGCTTTGCCATCGACTTTTTCCAGGGCCTGATAAATCGGTACGGTACCGATAGGTACCGGTGAATTGCGCAGTATCCATTCCCGGGTTTCGTGAATATTTTTACCGGTGGACAAGTCCATAATGGTATCGCCGCCCCAGCGAATACCCCAGAGCATTTTTTCGACTTCTTCTTCAATCGAGGAAGTCACTGCGGAGTTGCCCAGGTTGCCGTTGATCTTGACCAGAAAATTACGCCCGATAATCATGGGCTCTAGTTCAGGATGATTGATATTGGCGGGAATGATCGCACGTCCCCGCGCTACTTCGTCGCGGACAAATTCCGGCGTGATGATTTTTGGAATCGCGGCGCCTAAAGATTGGCCGGGATGCTGATCTTTCCATAAATCCTGCATGGCTTCCATTTTCTGGTTTTCCCGGATGGCGATAAATTCCATTTCCGGCGTGATGATGCCTTTTCGGGCGTAATGCATTTGGCTGACATTGGCGCCCGCTTTGGCTCTTCTCGGCTTGCGCGTCAGTTCGAAGCGCAACGCCGCTGTTGCCGGATCGTGCAGTCTTTCATGGCCGAATTTTGAAGTGGGCCCGGCTAAAATTTCGGTATCGCCGCGCTCCTCGATCCAGGCGCTACGCACGGGAGCCAGACCTTTTTTAAGATCGACGCTGACCTTGGGGTCGGTATAGACGCCGGAAGTATCATAAACATAGAGCGGCGGGTTTTTTTCCGAACCAAAGTGTGCGGGCGTATCGGAGAGCGTAATTTTACGCATGGGCACTTGAATATCGGGTCTCGTGCCCTGGATATAAATTTTTTCCGAAGCCGGATACGGTTCTATATTGACCTGACTGACAGGTGTTGATGGTATGTCTTGGCGGATCGCGCTCACGCTTGTCTCCTTAAAAGTGAAGTACATGGCGCGGGAAGATGGCTTCCCTACGCCGGTATTAGCCGGAGTCAGGTTCAAAGGGTTTTTCTCAGCCTCATGTGATTGAAGCACCCCTAGCCTTACGGTATGAGACTAAACTAAAGGATAATATCGAACATTGCAAGTTTGTTGACACGACTCATCAGTATAAATCCCTTAATAAACAGGTGGTTTTAATGTTATTGCGAAGTATGCAGAAGCAAGTACGCGTGGGCCGTGCTTTGCGTATCGGATGGCCCTGCCATGGGTGTAAGTAATTTTCTTGAGGTGCGACCCAATATTTTGGGTTTGCAATACTTCATTCCCCGGCTTTTTGTTATTGTTCTACAAATAACGCCGAGCAAAAACCATTACCTTCAAGTTATCAAAGAGGCTTTTCACTGATGCCGACAGCTGCTGAATTATTCGTCAAATGCCTTGAAAACGAAGGCGTCAAATATATTTTCGGGATTCCCGGTGAGGAAAATCTGCATATCATGGACGCCTTGCTGGACAGCCCCATTCGTTTTATCACCGTGCGCCATGAGCAGGGCGCGGCTTTTATGGCCGATGTCTATGGGCGTTTGACGGGACGCGCCGGTGTTTGTCTGGCGACTTTGGGTCCGGGTGCCACCAATCTCATTACCGGTTTTGCTGATGCCAATATGGACAGGGCGCCGATTGTCGGTATTGCCGGGCAGGGCGCCACCACCCGCTTGCACAAGGAAAGCCATCAGGTGCTGGATTTGGTCAGTCTGTTCAAGCCTATTTCCCGCTATAGCACGATGGTAATGGAAGCGGAAAACATTCCCGAGGTTGTCCGCAAAGCTTTTCACGAAGCCCAGGGCGACAATCCTGGCGGCGCTTTTATTTGTCTTCCTGAAAATATAGCGGGCGAAGTGGTCAGTCAGGAGGACAAGCCGCTGAAAGCGTATCGGCCTATTTCCCCAAGACCGACTATTGAAAGTATCGAACGTGCCGTAAGGTTTATTTCTGCGGCACAGCAGCCGATTATCATGGTCGGCAATGGCGTGGTGCGCGATAACGCCAGCCAGGCTTTGCGCTATTTTGCCGAACGTTTGAATATTTCGGTCGCCCAGACCTTCATGGCCAAGGGTGTGATTCCGTTTTCCCATGCCTTGTCGTTAGGTACCGTGGGTTTGCAGGCACATGATTATGCCGCCACGGGGTTTGACCGGGCCGACCTCATCATTTGCGTGGGCTTCGATATGGTGGAATATCATCCGCATCTGTGGCATCCCTCGCGCACCAAAAAAATCATTCACATTCATAACACGCCCGCTGAAATAGATGCCCATTACAGTGTCGCCGCAGGCGTCGTGGGCGATATAGCCACCGCGTTGCGCGAAATAGCCAAGCTGGCGGCACCGCAAACCCGACACAATCCCGACGCGCTGCGGCAAACCATCATTTGCGAGCTCGACAGCTTTGCCGAGGACAACAGCTTCCCGCTCAAACCGCAACGAATTTTGTACGACACGCGCAAGGCGCTGGCCAAGGAAGATATTCTGATTTCCGATGTGGGCGCGCACAAAATGTGGATTGCCAGGCTTTACCGCTGTGAAGCACCCAATACTTGTATTATTTCCAACGGTTTTGCTTCGATGGGTATTGGCGTGCCGGGAGCGATAGCCGCCAAACTGGTGCATCCCGGGCGCCGTGTGTTGACCATCACGGGCGATGCCGGTTTTATGATGAACTCGCAGGAAATAGAGACCGCCCTGCGCTATAAAATTCCGCTTGTCATCATGATCTGGAACGATAGCGAATATGGCCTGATCAAATGGCATCAGCAGCGCCGGTTCGGGCGCACCGGCTTTATTGATTTCAATAACCCCGATTTTGTCAAATATGCCGAATCGTTCGGCGCCAAAGCTTATCGGGTGCAGGCGGCCAAGGATTTGTTGCCGACGCTTGAACAGGCGTTTGCCGACAATACTGTGGTGGTCATCGATGTACCGGTGGATTATTCGGAAAACATGCGCTTGACCGAAAAACTCGGCAAGCTGATCAATTCATCTTAATTAGGAGTGTGAGCGGTGCATTTTTCTATCGAGGTTCCAGGTGCGAAGCAAGCCGGCCGTATCGATGTGCTGTCGCCGTTTGACGGTCATCGGGTCGGAACCGTCGCGACGGTTGACTTAAAAGGCGTCAATCAGGCGCTCAGCACCGGCGCGGCGCTTTATAGGGACCGCAGCGCCTGGCTTTCCGGGCAGCAGCGCGGCGAAATACTGGAACGCGCCGCCGTGTTGATGCAAAGCCAAAGCGAACAACTGATTGCTACCGCCGTGGCCGAAGGCGGTAAGCCTTACCAGGATACCCGTGCGGAATTACTGCGCGCCATCGATGGCATCAAAAATTGCCGGGAATGTATGCGTTCGCAGCATGGCCGGGAAATCCCGATGCAATTCAATACCGCCTCGCAACAGCGTCTGGCGTTTACCCACTTGGAACCCATAGGCCCTGTGGTGGCGATCAGCGCCTTCAACCATCCCATCAATCTCATTGTGCATCAGATAGGGCCGGCTATTGCCGCAGGTTGCCCGGTGATTATCAAGCCGGCGGAAAAAACGCCGTTGTCAGCGTTTATGCTGGTGGCTATTTTGCGCGAAGCGGGCCTTCCCGAAGCCTGGTGCCAACCTTTGTTGACCGATAATCTCAATACCGCCGAAGCCTTGGTCACCGACCCGAGAGTGGCTTTTTTCAGTTTTATCGGCAGCGCTAAAGTCGGCTGGGACTTGCGCTCCAAGCTTGCGCCTGGTACGCGCTGCGCCTTGGAACATGGCGGCGCGGCGCCGGTGATTGTGGCGGCGGACGCCGATCTTGACGCCATGTTGCCGCTGCTGGTCAAAGGCGGCTTTTACCATGCCGGGCAAGTGTGCGTATCGGTGCAGCGTATTTATGTGCAGCGCTCTATTGCGCGGCAACTGGCGCAAAGTCTGGCGGCGCTGGCCGCCGCTTTAAAAGTCGGCGATCCGATGGCTTCGGCCACCGAAGTCGGGCCGTTGATTCGACACGCGGAAGTCGATAGGGTCGAGTCCTGGGTCAATGAAGCAGTCGCCGAAGGCGCCGAGCTTTTGACCGGCGGCCAGAGGATTTCAGCGGCGTTGTACCCGCCGACCGTGTTGTTCAATCCGACCGAGACCAGTCAGGTGAGTCAACGGGAAATATTCGGCCCGGTGGTTTGTGTGTACGCATACGATACGCTCGATGAAGCGCTGGAACGGGCCAATGCTTTGCCCTATGCCTTTCAGGCCGCCGTGATGACCCGCAGTATCGACACGGCCTTGTATGCGTTCCGGCATTTGCAGGCTTCGGCCGTTTTGATCAACGACCACACCGCGTTCCGCGTGGACTGGATGCCGTTTGCAGGCTTGCGGGAATCGGGCTACGGCACCGGCGGTATTCCTTATACCTACCGGGATATGCAAATCGAAAAAATGGCGGTTTTTCATTCGAATCTATAAGAGCGAATCTATAAGAGGTTTTCATATGAACGGACAGACAATTTTCCGGGTACTGGCGCTGCTGATATTTTCGGTCGCCGGTTGCTCGGCGCAAAGCAAAAACGGTTTCGATCTACACGATGCGCTGATTCCGGCGGAGCATATTTTCAGCGGCGGCCCTGCCAAGGACGGGATTCCGGCCATCGACAAGCCGCGTTTCGTGGCCGCCGAAGAAGCCGTTTTTTTACGCCCAGAGTCGCAGGTTTTGGGGCTTTATTATCAAGGGCTTGCCAAAGCTTATCCCATCAACATCCTCAATTGGCATGAAATTGTCAACGATAGCTTCAAAAACGAACCGGTGGTTATCACCTTTTGCCCTTTATGCGGCAGCGGCATGGCTTTTTCTGCACGGATTGACGGCAAAGCCTATACTTTTGGCGTATCGGGACTGTTGTATAACAGTGATGTCTTATTATACGACCGGCAAACCCAGTCGCTGTGGTCGCAGTTGATGACAAAGGCCATTTCAGGCCCCCATAAAGGCCGCCGCCTGGCGAGTTTGCCGGTGCTGCATACAACCTGGCAGGATTGGCGGACACGGCATCCCGATACCCGGGTTTTATCGACCGAAACCGGTTTCAGGCGCGATTATGGCGGTAGCCCCTATGCCGATTATCTGCAAAGTCCGCAGCTCATGTTTCCGGTGACGGCCAGCAGTCGCCGTTATCATCCCAAGGAAGATGTGCTGGGACTTGAAATTGCCGGTCGATTCAAAGTTTACCCTTTCGTTGAACTGGCAAAAAGCCCCGGCACTTTTACCGACACGGTCAACGGTCAAACCTTGACCGTGCGCTATGACGCGAAGAACAGAAGTGCGGCGGTTTTCGATCAACAAGGCAAGCCATTGCCCGGCGTTAAAACTTTCTGGTTCGCCTGGTATGCGTTTCACCCCGATACCGAGATCTACCAGGCTTCGAGGCCTTAAGCAGTAATGACAGGAGAACTCATGCTGATTTCCACCGAACCGATAGGCAGTATCCCAAGACCGCAGGCGTTATTGGCTGCGCTGACGCAATACCGTGCAGGCCATGCAGGCGCCGATGCGCTGCACGAGGCTTACGATGCCGCATTGAAAGATACGATACAGCGTTTTGAAGCCACCGGTTCGCCGGTGATCAGCGATGGCGAACAACGTAAATCGAGTTTTGCCACCTATCCGCTGGAAGGCTTGGGCAATATCGCCGATGACGGCCTGGTGATCCCGTTTGAGGACGGCCACAGCCGGCGATTGCCGCGTTTGACGCGCGGGCCTTTCCGCTACTCGACGTTTGCCGTCCAGTATTTGCAGGCGGCTTTACGTCATGCCCATGTACCGGTCAAGCAGGCGGTGATCTCCGCATCCGCGCTCAGTTTGCTGTACCCTGAACAAGGACTCGACGGTTACAGTCACGAGCAGTTTTTGCAGGATTTGGTGCACGAAGTGGCAAGCGATATTCGCAAATGTCTGGATATTGGCGCCTGGCGGGTTCAGATCGATTTTACCGAAGGCCGTCTGGCCGTCAAACTCGACCCCACCAAGGCGCTGCTCAAGGAATTTATCGCGCTCAACAACCGGGTCCTGGCCGAGTTCAACAGCGAGCAAAGAAAAAGAATAGGCGTGCATACCTGTCCTGGCGGCGATCATGATTCCACCCATAGCGCCGATGTCGATTACGCCGAGTTGTTGCCTGATTTGTTTCAGCTTAACGCGGGCAATTTCTATCTGCAACTGGCCAGCGAAAAAGACCCCCGCCGGATCTTGTCGGTGATTAAAGAGGCTATGCAACCGGGTCAGCGTGTGTTTGTCGGCGTTATCGATGTCAACGACAATGCCGTGGAAACGCCTGAAACAGTGCGTGACCGGGTGTTGCTGGCGGCCCAATATATTCCGCTGGAACAACTGGGCACGACTGACGATTGCGGCTTTTCGCCGTTTGAAGACGATACCTCGACCGGGCGCGACATCGCTTTTGCCAAAATCCGGGCGCGCGTGTTGGGTACGCAAATGGCCGCCGAGCAGTTGCGGACGCAAGCATCCGGTGAGTTTCGATGACCGATGCAACACAGCCGACGCAACTCACAGGTTTAGCCTTATTGAAAAACCCGCAACACAACAAATCCACCGCTTTTACCGAAGAAGAACGCGACCGTTACAAGCTTCGGGGCCTGTTGCCTGCCGCAGTCAGCACCCAAGCCATACAGGTGGAGCGGGTTTTGGCTAATCTGCGGCGCAAAGCCTATGACATCGAACGCTATATTTTTCTGATGGCGCTGCAAGGTCGCAACGAGCGTTTGTTCTACCGCGTCCTGATCGATCATATCGATGAAGTGCTGCCTATCGTTTATACCCCGACCGTAGGGCAGGCCTGCCAGGAATTTGCCCATATTTTTAGGCAGCCGCGCGGGTTTTATATTACCCCGGGCGATTTGGGCCGTATTGGCGAAATCCTGAAAAACTGGCCGGAACACGATGTCCGCATGATCGTCGTCACCGATGGCGAAAGGATTCTGGGCTTGGGCGATCTGGGTGCCAACGGCATGGGCATCCCTATTGGCAAGCTGGCTTTATATACGGCTTGCGCCGGTATTGCGCCGCATCAATGTTTGCCGGTGATGCTCGATGTCGGAACCAATAATGAAAGTTTGCGCAACGATCCTTTGTATCTGGGGCTCAAGCAAGCCCGTATAACCGGAGCGGCCTATCTGGCGCTGGTCGATGAGTTCGTCGAGACCGTGCAAAAGGCTTATCCCCGCGCATTGATTCAATTCGAGGATTTTTTAACGCCTAATGCTTACGCCTTGCTCAAGCGTTATCGCGACCGGGTGCTGTGTTTTAATGATGATATTCAGGGCACTGCGGCCGTGGCGCTGGCGGGTGTTTTGGCCTCCTGCCGTTTGCTTGACACAAAACTGGATGAGTTGAGGATCATGTTTTTAGGGGCGGGTTCCGCTGCGACCGGCATTGCCGATTTGCTGCAAAGCGCGTTGATAAAAACCGGCCTGTCGCAACAAGAAGCCCGGCACAGGCTTTGGTTTGTCGATATTGCAGGTCTCGTGGTCAAAAGCCGCCAGGATCTGGCGCCGCATAATCAACCCTACGCGCATGACCTGCCGCCAAGCAGTTTTGTCGATGCCCTGAAAAGCGTCAAACCGCAGGTGTTGATCGGCGCCACCGGTGCGCCGGGGCTGTTTGATGAAGAAATTATCCGCTTGATGGCCCAAATCAATGAAAAACCGGTGATTTTTGCGCTGTCCAATCCGACTTCGCGCGCCGAATGCACGGCCGAGCAAGCTTATCGATGGAGTGACGGCCGGGCCGTTTTCGCCAGCGGCAGCCCGTTTGCACCGGTCGAATATCAAGGCCGGACACTGCGTCCGGGGCAGGGCAATAATGCTTATATTTTCCCCGGCATAGGTCTTGGCGCGCTGGCCTGTAACGCCCGCCAGATCAGCGATGAAATGTTTCTGGAGGCGGCGCGGGTGCTGGCCGATAACGTCAGCGCCGAAGATTTGACTGCGGGCACGTTGTATCCGCCGCTGGCAAAAATCCGGCAGGTGTCGTTGGAAATTGCCGTTGCGGTCGCAGCCATTGCCTACGGGCAAAACCTGGCCAGAGCGCCACGCCCTCATGATCTGGCGCGGATGATTAAAGCGATGATGTATGATCCGGGTTATTGATTGACAGGCAACGTCGTTGTTGCCGGCATCCTCGCCAGTCCCGCCCCACGCTCCTTTTCGCTTTCAAGCCGGGGAGGATTGCCCTGTCGATAAATTTAAACCTCGCCAATTGCGTATACGGTTTATAATTCGGCGTGGCGCTTGTTGCGCAATAAATTATACTCACCGTAGATCAAAATTCGGTGCCGGGGCGGCACAGGCAGGGACGTGAACCCAGCACCTGAACGCGCTATGATTTTGAATCATAGCTAATGACCCGTGGAATTCAGGTGCTGGGTGAATACGTCCAAGCAGGTTCTGCGCCGGCATCCATGTCGGCAAAGCCTTTGCCGGACACCCCGATGCCTCTTTAAAACGGTGCCGGAATGTGAAATGTGAAAGGTGTATCAAAAAACAATAATCTTAAGGAGAAAGCTATGGAACGAATGAGTGAAGCAGAGCGTCAACGTATTCTTGAAAGCGCGCCGGTTGGAACCTGGGCGCTGATGCTGATTGTTGGCGCCGGGATGGTGGTGGCCTGGCTGTTTTTATATTATGGGGTGTTTTTGCCACGCGGCGGCGTCAACTAGGAGACATCATGGAAACCGGTCCCATCAAACAAAAACTCGAACAGCAGTGGCAAGACTTGTCGTTGCAACTACGCGCCATCCCCATCAATCCCCTGGAGCGGAAATGGGCCACCATCGCCTTGCTGATTGCCGCCTTGTTTATTGGCATTATCATGATCGACGCTCTGGTGCATGGCATCAATGCGCCCAGTAATGTCGAAACCATCGATTCGGCGCGGCTGCATTTAAGCGAGGAATTTGCCGAGGATAACTTAGGGGTCCAAACCGATGGCTCAGGCCTGATCACCGTCAGAATGGTGGCGGGTCGCTACTCTTTTTTCCCAAAACACATCGATGTTCCCGCCGAAACTCCAGTCACATTCCGTTGGGTCAGCCTGGATGTGTTGCACGGCGTCCATATTCCGATGACCAATATGAGCACTATGATCGTGCCGGGCTACGTTGCGCAGGTTACCACGACATTCCCGAAACCGGGCGATTATCCAGTGCTGTGTAACGAGTATTGCGGCTTGGGCCATAACCACATGTGGAGCAATATTTCCGTGATCGCCAAAGAAGACTGGGCCGCGCCCGTCAAATCCGCCATAGCCGGAGGGCCTGAAAATGAATGATGCAGCCGTACGAAAATTGGCCTTGGGCCATTTATGGGTGGCTTTCGGCGCTTTTATCCTGGCCTGTTTCATGGGCGAGTATCAGGTGCTGGAGCGCAGCGGCCTTATCGACGCGCTGGAATCGTCCAGCGTTTATTTTGCTTCAGTGAGTACCCACGGCGTACTGATGGCGTTTGTATTGACCACGTTTTTTATTATGGGCTTCGGTTATTACATCGCCACCACCAGCTTAAAGCAGCCGTTGTGGAATCAGCCATTGGCCTGGGGCGGCTTCTGGGTTGCCGTGGCCGGCGTGGTGCTGGCGGCGATACCCTTGCTGACCGGTAATGCCTCGGTGCTTTATACGTTTTATCCCCCCATTCAGGCGCATGTGGTTTTTTATATCGGCGCGACCCTGCTGATTGTCGGCTCCTGGGTCTGGTGCTTGATTATGATTGTGATGTTTTCCCGATGGAAGCAGGCCAATCCCGGGCAACCCGTGCCCCTGGCCATGTTCGCGACAACCGCCAATGCCTTGCTATGGCTCTGGACCAGCGCCGGTGTCGCCCTGGAAGTGCTGTTTCAACTGATACCGCTGGCGTTGGGCTGGATCGACAGCATCGATCCCGGATTGGCCAGAACGCTGTTCGCCTGGACTTTGCATCCCATTGTTTATTTCTGGCTGATTCCCGCCTATACCGCTTTTTATGTTTTTGTACCCAAACAGGCCGGCGGCTTTCTGTTCAGCGATGAAGTGGCGCGCGCGGCTTTCATCATACTGGTAGTGTTCGGTTTGCCGATCGGTTTTCATCATTTGTATATGGACCCCGAACAAGCGGCGGGTTGGAAACTGTTGCACGGTTTCGGCACTTTTGTGGTGTCTCTGCCGACCTTTGTCACCGGCTTCACCGTCATTGCTTCGCTGGAAATCGCCGGCCGTCTGCGCGGCGGAAAAGGGCTGTTTGGCTGGATAGGCAGCTTGCCGTGGACCAATTCAATGGTGCTGGCGGTGATTTTATCGCTGCTGATGCTGATATTCGGCGGCTTCGGCGGTCTTGTCAATGCCAGTTATGCAATGAATGCGATGGTTCACAATACCGCCTGGGTACCCGGCCATTTCCATCTGATTTTTGCCGGCACCACGGTTATCATGTATTTTGCCGTTGCTTATTATCTATGGCCGATTCTGCTGAAAAAACCCCTGTTTTCCCGAGAGATGGCCTTGGTGCAGTTATGGACCTGGTTCATCGGCATGACCATTCTGACCACGCCCTGGCATATACTGGGTCTGCTAGGGCAGCCCCGACGCATTTCCAGCGTGGTTTACAACAACTTGCTGACTTTATCCTGGGATCCTTACGAGCTGGCTATGATAGTCGGCGGTCTGGTATTGCTCGGTTCGGCCTGTCTGTTTATCTACAATCTGGCGAAAACGCAGTTAAGCCCCGTGCAAGACGGTTTTGTTCAGGAGATTGAATACGCCGAACCGCTGCATGCCGTGACATCATTGCCCGAATATCTCAATGACTTTAAACTCTGGAACAAAGTGATTGCGGTGTTGATGTTCATCAGTTTCGGTGTCCCGATTTTACAGTTCTTTTTTATCGACACTTTCGGTTCAAGCGCATGGGGGTATTAATCATGAAACCAATGTTACTGCTCATGGCTTTGTTGATGCCGGTTGCGGCCAATGCCGCTCCCGCCTCTAAAGTTGCCTGGACACCTGAACGCCTCAGCTTCGTAAAAAACGGCAATCCCGATAAAGGTAAAGCACTGGCTGCGTCTTGTGCCGCTTGTCATGGCGATCAAGGCGTCAGTACCAATCCTGCGTGGCCTTCGTTGGCCGCGCAAAACGCCAATTATCTTTACAAACAGTTGCGCGATTACGCAGGCGGTGAGCGCGACCATCCTCTGATGACGCCAATAGCGCAAAGCTTGAGTGAACAAGACAGCGCAGATCTGGCGGCCTGGTTCAGCGCTTTGCCGCAGCCTGAAAATCCTGCTGTAGACACGCATAATCTTGATCGGGCGGAAAAAATGGTAAGTGAAGGCGACGGTAAACGTATTTTACCGCCGTGTTTTGTCTGCCACGGCGCGCGGGGCCAGGGTGAAAAAATGGATATACCCGCGCTGGCCGGGCAACAGGCCGACTATTTCAATCAAACCTTGCTGGATTATAAGAGCGGTCAACGGCACAACGACATTTACAGCCGGATGCGGCTCATTGCGCAGCAGTTGAGTGATGAGGAAATCAAGGAGCTGGCTCAGTATTATCAGCAACTTCGGTAAAGCGGCAAAGGATACTGCCTGAAGAACCCGCAGAGGGCGCGATGCCCTGTCCAGGCCAAAAAGCACCGGCTTATGCCGGTGTTGTAGGATTTAACGGTGAATTTCATTGCCGATCAAAGAGCCTGCCGCCGCGCCGATACCGGCTGCCAGCGGGTCGCCCCGGCCTATCTGATAGCCGACGACACCGCCTACCGCGCTGCCCAGCAAGCCGCCGGTATTTCTACCATCATAATAATTATAGTGGGGCGCAGCTTGATAACGGGGAGCAGGTGCATAGACAACAGGCGGTGGAGCGTAGTATCTGACTTCTTCCCGATAATAAACATGCGGCGCGGGCGCGGGTGCGTAGTGAGAATGATGCCCCCGGTAATGCGCTTGCGGGCGCTGGTTATGATGGCCATAGCCATGCCCCCTGCCGTGACCGCGCTCATGACCGCCCGAGGCCATAGCGCTTGATGAAAACACAAAAGCCAATAGCGTCATTTTAACTACAGTGTTCATGGTAATGCTCCTGTTCAGGTGAAATAGCGATAGCCTGTTTGTGATACAGATTATTTAAACTTTGGTTAAATTATGCCGGTAATAACTTAATCGGCGCTTAACGGGCATTTTATTTCGCCGTCTTCGGGTTGTTTTATAGCGGCAAAATCTCTATGCTTTCCGCTTTAAAATCATTTCATCCCAAAGGACTTAGCATGAGCGGCAAAATAATCGACGGTAAAGCCATCGCACTTGAAGTGCGCAAACAATGGAAACAGCGTGTTATAGAGCTTAAAGACCGGGGCATTCTGCCCGGCCTGGCGGTAATCATTGTCGGCAGCAATCCCGCCTCCCAGGTTTATGTGCGCAATAAAATAAAAGCCTGTCATGAAGTCGGCATTCATTCCGAACTGATTGAACTTCCTGAAGATGTCAGTGAGCCGCAACTGTTATCGACCATCGAAAATTTAAACCGGAATACGCAGATCAACGGCATCCTGGTACAACTGCCGTTACCCGATACTATCGATGTCAATAAAGTATTGGAAACCATCAGCGTCGAAAAGGATGTAGACGGTTTCCATCTTTACAATCTCGGCGCGCTGATGGCAGGCAGCACCATCTTCCCGCCTTGTACGCCTTATGGCGTCCAATGTCTGCTGGAACATTCCTCGATTCCGATTGAAGGCCAAAACGCCGTGATTGTCGGGCGCAGCAATATTGTCGGCAAACCGATGGCGCTGATGCTGTTACAGAAAAACGCCACCGTCAGCATCTGCACATCGAAAACCCGGGATCTCAAGCAATTCACTTCCCTGGCCGACATTCTGGTGGTCGCCACCGGCAAGCCCAATCTGATTACCGCCGATATGGTCAAACCGGGCGCCGCCGTCATCGATGTAGGCATTAACCGTCTGGACGATGGCCGTCTGGTCGGCGATGTCGATTTTGAAGGCGTAAAGGAAGTCGCCGGTTACATCACGCCGGTGCCCGGCGGCGTCGGTCCCATGACCATCACGATGCTGGTCGCCAATACCGTGATTGCCGCCGAAAAGGCCAATTCTTCCGTTTGATAATTGGCAAAGCGAAAGAATATTGAAAGTTCATTGCTATGAATATGTCCTTCAAAGCCTTTTTGCCGTTCAGCCTGGCGGTGATTACGATGCTTAGCGGCTGCTCGCATCCGCACCGGGTGACTGCTGAATACGCGCTTTGGGGCGAATCGGCTTTTTTACCCGCCGCGAAAGGCGCTGCGCCGCGTCATATGCAACTACTCGTGCCGGAACGCCCGGCTGAGGTGGACGGCTGTTTGTTGATCGTGCACGGAATGAACGAGCATAGCGGCCGTTACGATGAGATTGCCCGGCATTTCGCCGACCGTTTTATCGTGGCGGCTGTGGATTTGACCGCGCATGGCTTGAGCAATCAGGTATTATTGAAGGCCAATAACACAATTAAAGCCGGAGCCCTGGTTTACGATACCGGCGATGCCTATCTGGAACAGGCGCAACTGCGCGATTTGCGGTTGATGCGTAATGATTTACATCGCGCGCTGCATTATCTGACCGATTATTGCGATACTATAACCAGCGGCGCCAAGCCTCCCTTGTTTATTTTGTCGCATAGTTTAGGTTCGCTGGTGAGCGCCTCTTATTTGCTGCAAACCAGCACCGCTGCCGAGGCTTCCCGAGTGCAAGGCATCATTTTCAGCGGCCCCGCTTTTGCCGTGACCGAAGTGCCGGGCTGGCGCGGCTGGTTTCAAAATCCCTTGATCCGGTTTACCGTTCATACTCATAAACATTTCCTGCACCCGCATGATGAAGTTCTGCCGTTAATGTTGTTCAATCAATTGCTGGCGCTGGTCACGGTGCCGCTTCAGGATAGCCTGGTTGAATTGGTGTCCCTGCCGGGGCTGCGCACCCTGTTCGCGCAAACAGGGCCGGCCTGGGTGGGTGAGCATCTGAGCGACTCCGAAGCCGAGCTAATTCGCTTGAGCCGTGACCAATACATGATACGGCGGAATATCATCCGCTATGTGCTGGGCATCGAAAAAGAAATCATTCAGTTCAGGCGCGAAATGGCGCGCTTCGACACGCCTTATTTACTGATCTATTCTGAGCTGGACCCTATTACCCCGGCCTCCGGCAATATCGATTTTGCCGCAGTCACGCAGGATAAACACGAAGACAATGAAGTGATGGAATTAACCGGCAAAAGTCATCATGAACAGCTTTTTTCCGAACCGGTATTGCGCGCGCAAATTTTACAGAAAATCGACCGATGGCTGCAACGCCGGATCAACGCGACGGCTTTAACCAAAACGGGTGCTACGCTTGCACCTACAGCCAAAGTTTCAGATTGAACTGTTAACCCGTTTTCAGTTTGCCGAGCATGATCAATGCGATAAACGCGAACGCCGCGCCGCCGTAAAAAGTCATTTCGGCACCATACCATTGCCATAAGCCACCGGCGATGACACTGGCCGTCAGCATGAACAGACCACTGACAAAATTGAACAGGCCGAAGGCCGTGCCTTTCAATTCGGCTGGCGTCGTCTCCGCCACCAGCGTCGCCAGAATGCCCTGACTGAAGCCCATATGCAGCCCCCATAAAGCCACTCCGAGCAGCAGCATCGGCCAGGAAAGCGCCTGCGCCAATATCAGATCGGCAGCCATCAGCAAAATCAAGGCGAGTGCCAGCAGGTGTTTTTTGCTCATGTGATCCGATAAAATACCGGCCGGATAAGCGGATAAGGCATAAGTCAGACTCATCACGACCATAACCAAAGGTATCCAGGTCAGCGGCAGTCCTGTTTGCTGCGCGCGCAGCACTAAAAAAGCTTCGCTGAAGCGGGCCAGGGTAAAGATGGCGCCGGATAGCACCACCCACCAGTAACGATCGGAAAATTGCCGCGCCAAATGCCACTTGATCGGTGCGCGAAAAGGGCGGGCCCGGGCATGAGCCGCAGGTTCCTCGACGCCTAACGCAATCAATGCGACGGCAAGCAATGCGGGAATGACCGCGACCCATAACACCCCTTTGATATCGTCGTGAAACAGCGCCAATAACGCTATGGCCAGCAGCGGGCCGAGAAAAGCGCCTACGGTATCCATCGACTGGCGCAGGCCGAAACAGGCGCCGCGAATAGCGACCGGCGCCACATCGGCTATCAGGGCATCGCGCGGAGCGCCGCGCACGCCTTTGCCGATCCTGTCCAAAAAACGCGCGGTAAACACCATGTCTATGGAGTTTGCCAAAGGAAACAGCGGCTTGGTTAACGCAGCCATGCCATAACCCAAAAGAATCAAAAGTTTCCGTTTGGCAAAAAAATCGCTGAGCGCACCGGAAAATATTTTGACCAGCAGAGCCGTGGCCTCGCTGATCCCCTCGATCACGCCCACAGTTAAAATGCTGGCGCCGAGCGTGGTCACCAGAAATATAGGCAACAGGCTATGTATCAATTCGGATGATAAATCCATGAACAAGCTAACAAAGCCAAGCGTCCACACGGTTTTGGGTATGGCAATTTGCCGTTTTTTCAGCACGCGGCGCCTCACTAGGGTTGAATCTTCGTTAAAGACTATTCCCGGTAGCTGGTTAAAATGCAGAGGTTTTATTTTGTCTTGACGTGTTCGAATGCGACGCATTCATTTTAATGACAAGGACGTCGGTATCTTATGCAAATCAATCGCTGAGTCCGGCCAGACACGTTAAAAAACGCACTGGCCGATAAGTTTTTCTGATTGATGTGGGGGCTTATTCGACTGTGCTCAAGCCTTCGAGACCGGCAAAATAAGCCGAAATGTTTTCCAGGTCGTTGTCGGACAAATCTTTTACCATGGCTTGCATGAGTGCATTGTTTCTTTTGCCCGATTGATATTCTTTCATCGCTTTAACCAGATAATTGCCGTATTGCCCGGCTAATCGGGGAATATTTGAAGCGGCATCCGGCCCTTCCGAATGGCAGCTCAGGCAGGATTCGGCCAGTTTTTCGCCGATACCGGCATCGCCTTTGGCAGGGCTTGGATGAGCCGGGCCTTCCGAACTTTCGAGATATTGCGCGATATTCTCCATGGTCTTTTCAGAAAGATCGTAAGCATTGGCCTTCATCGTTCCATGCGGACGTTCATTTTTCTTGTAGGCGGTTAATGCGGAAACAATGTAATCACTACGCTGACCGCCGACTTTCGGGACATAATAAGTGGGGTAGACATTGCTGTATCCGGGGCTACTATGGCAGCCCCGGCAGGTTTCAAAAGCCGCTCTGCCCGCTTCGACATCGGCCGCCCGGACATCGATTTGGGGAGCTGCCAATGCCAGCAAGCCGAATGCGAAGGTAACTGCTGATGATTTCATGGTTGAAAATTCCTATGTTGATGAGTGGTTAATTTCTGTAGGGTGGTCGAGGTATAGTTAGCCGTATTTTACAAAAAAACCTGTTTTGTTCATAGCCGATCGAGTCGAATCAGGTCTGGGGTGAAAAAACTGATTTCACGCGGGGCCAGTATTTAGTGCCAGCCTTCCTGCCTTAACTTGTCGCGGTTTAACGCCAGCCACTGAATGGCGATAATCGGAATGCCCGAATTGATATGGCCTTGCTCCATTAACCGGTAGGCTTCGTCAAAGCTGACCGCGCGCACCAGAATGTCTTCGTGCTCGTGATCCAGGCCAAAAATACCGCCGACATTGGTGCTATCGACCTTGCCGCAAAATAAAGTGATCCATTCCGATGAGCCGCCGGGTGTGGTGTAAAACTCCCGGATAACTTTCAGCGCCTGAATTCGGCAACCCGATTCTTCCAGCGCTTCGCGGTAGGCCACTTGCTCTGCCGTTTCGCCCTCTTCGATAGCGCCTGCGACGATTTCCAGCAACCAGGCGGGTTCATTTCTTAAAATGGCGCCGACACGAAACTGTTCGATCAATACCACGGCGTCTTTTAACGGATCGTATAACAATACGGCTACGCAGTTACCACGGCGGAACAGTTCCCGATCCAGTGCCGCACTCCAGCCGCCGCCGTACATGGCATGTTTGAGACGGTATTTTTCCAGGCGAAAAAACCCCTGGTAAACCACTTCTTTGTCCAGCACTTCAAATTCTTTATTCATAGAATGTCGTCTTTTCCCAAACTTTATGGCTTGTATTCAACTTTATAAACAACGCCAAGCTTATCATCCGAAATCAATAAGCTGCCGTCGGGCAAAGTCAAAATATCCACGGGTCGGCCCAGAACCTTGTCGTCAGCGGTCAGCCAGCCGGAAATGAAAGTATGCTCGGAAACCGCTTGGCCGTTTTTGAAATTGACCCGGGCGATTTGATAGCCATGAGGTTTGCTACGGTTCCAGGAGCCGTGCTGGGCGACCAATAATTGATTTTTATAATTTGCGGGGAATTGCCCGCCTTGATAAAAACGCAGACCTAAAGGCGCCTTATGTGCCTTGAATTTCCACGCGGGCGCGGCAAACGCATCACAGTTTTTAACTTTCGATAATTCAGGATCCGGAATAGTGCCGCCGTGACAATAAGGATAACCGAAATGCTGACCTTTTTCGGTCCAAAGGTTGAGTTCATCGGGCGGGGCGTCGTCGCCGAGGTAATCTCGACCGTTTTCGGTAAAAAATAAGGCTTGAGATCCGGGCTGCCAATCAAACCCGACCGTGTTTCTGATGCCGCGCGCCAGGATTTCAAAATCACTGCCATCGGCATTCATACGCACCAGCGATGTGTAAATTTCCTGTTCCGGCTCGCAGATATTGCAGGGCGCACCCACCGCCGTGTAAAGCTTGCCGTCAGGGCCAAAACGAAGATATTTCCAGCCATGCCATTTATCGCCCGGAAAGCGGTCATAAATCACCACCGGTTTCGGCGGCTTGGCCAGATGGTCGATGATATTATCGAAGCGCAAAATCCGGTTGACTTCGGCGACATACAGAGCGCCATCTTTATAAGCCACGCCATTGGGCATATAAAGCTTGCTGGCGATGACATAGCGCTGGTCGGCAACGCCGTCGCCATTTGAATCCCGCACCGCGTAGACGTCACCTTGCTGCCTTGTGCCGATAAAAATCACGCCCCGGTCGCCCAAAGCCAGTGAGCGGGCATTAGGCACCTGATCGGCAAAAACCGTTATCGAAAAACCCACCGGTAATTGCAGTTGCTTTAAAATAGCCTGATAATTTTCGGCCTGGACCGTCAAGGCGGTCTGCAACAGAAACAAACCGAACAGTTTTATTTTCATTTGAAACCTCCTGAGGATAAACTAAAAACTATAGTAGCACTCTAACCCGTGCTTGAATTAAAATTTTTCAACCCAATATCACCGTTATTATTACAACTTAGAAGGTATCAATCATGATGCGTATTTTGCTTTTTCTGGCCACCAATGCCGCGATTCTGGTGGTCGTGAGTATACTTTTCAGCGTGTTGGGTTTAGGCAGCACTCTGGATGCCCAGGGCATCAATCTTAATCTGAATGCCTTGTTGTTGATGTCCGGCATCATCGGCATGTCCGGTTCGGTCATTTCTCTGGCCATGTCGAAATGGTCGGCCAAAAGAGCCATGGGGGTTCAAGTCATTGGGCAGCCGCAAAATAAAACCGAAAAATGGCTGACCGATGTCGTGGCCCGGCAAGCGCGTGAAGCCGGTATCGGTATGCCGGAAGTCGGTATTTTCCAAACCCCGGACGCCAATGCTTTTGCTACCGGCATGAATAAAAACAATGCCTTGGTCGCAGTCAGCACCGGTTTACTGCAAAACATGAATGCCGATGAAGTGGAAGCGGTAGTCGGCCATGAAATCAGCCATGTCGCCAATGGCGATATGGTGACCATGGCCTTGATGCAAGGTGTCGTGAACACTTTTGTATATTTTTTCGCGAGCATCATCGGGCATCTCGTTGACCGCGTCGTGTTCAAAACCGAACGCGGTTACGGACCGGCTTATTTCGTCACGCAAATAGTCATGCAAATTGTGTTGTCGATCCTGGCATCCATGCTGGTGATGTGGTTCTCGCGTTACCGCGAATTCAGGGCCGATGCGGGCGGCGCCAAGCTGGCCGGACGCGAGAAAATGATCGGGGCGCTCAGAGCTTTGCAGCGCGCTCACGAGCCTGCCGAATTGCCCGGCCAACTGGCTGCCTTTGGCATCCACGGCGGTGGCGTGCGACGGCTGTTTATGAGCCACCCGCCACTGGAAGAGCGCATTGCCGCTCTGCAAAACCAGCGTTAATTAAAAGTAATGCCGGATAATGGACTTCCGGCATTTTTCAATCTATGCCCGATCATTACTTCATTCGCTTTACTTTGAACCTTGGCTACGAGCAGTATCTGAGTGTTTATCAGGGCGCTGCCAAGAATGTCTCGGTCATAGCCGAGGATGGCCGCCGTATTCAGTTTCCGGCCGGAAATATCCAGTCTTTTTTAACCCGGCAAGGCATTCAAGGTGTTTTTGAAATGGAACTGAGCGCTCAAAACAAATTTATCGGCATCCGGAAAATCCGTTAATCGCGCTATACCGCTTTTGCCTCCCATGCCGCCAATTCGGTCAGCGTATTGACATTGGCAAACACAGCGGGTTCATCGCTGAAATCGACTTTGATTGGCGAATGTTGCTCCAGCCAGCGGCCAATTTTGCGCTGGCCGCTGTCCAGATAATCCTGAAGGCTGGCTTTCAGGCCGGTTTTGATAGCCAGAAAAACCGGGTGCAGGCGTTCGCCGTCAAACGCCACCGCGACATCGGCATCTTGTGCCGCTTGTGCCGCCAATAATCTTCGCAGATGCGCGGTTTTGATGAACGGCGAATCACAAGGCGCCACCAGTAAAATATCCGCATCGGTGTGCCGCAGGGCCGCCAGAATACCGGCCAGGGGTCCGTCGAAACGGGTGCTGGAATCGGCTATGACCGGCCAACCGAATTGTTCGTAAATGGCGTGGTTGCGGTTGGCATTGACCAGAACCTGATCGACCAGAGGTTCCACAGCCGCTAGAACATAACTGATCATCGGCCGCCCGTGCAAATGCACCAGGCCTTTGTCCCGATGATTCATGCGCTGGGCTTGCCCTCCGGCCAGAATGACAGCGCTTACTTTAGTTTGCAGGCTCATAATGCTAAACTCGAACAAATATTGATTGGATCACAACAATATTAAAGTTCGGTCGTTTTTTGCAAGTTTTTAAAGCCTGCAAGAAAAACGCCGGAATTAAATTAAATTATGACACCCAGACTTCAAAGCAAAGCATTTTTATCATGAAAAACAAACTATTTTTTGGCGCACTGCTACTGTCCACCCTGGTTGGCTGCACGACGACTTCCGAAAAGCCCGAAGGCGAAGCCACTTCCATCAACGACTTTTCAACCCAGGAACGTGTCGATTATGTCTTGAGCTGCATCGCCCAAAAAGGCGGTCTGACCTATATCAGCCAATACGGTTGTAGTTGCAAAGTGGACAAAATAGCCGAAAAAATGAGCTTTGCCGATTACGATCAGGCCCGGACTTTCGGCTTTCTGCGCAGCACGCCGGGCGAGGCGGGCGGCGTTTTTCGCGACCCCAAGGAAGCCAAAAGGCTTAAAAAACTCATTCAGGAGGCCGAAACCTATGCCGAAAGAATGTGTTTTGTAAAATGATCGGAACCAGACCTGTGTTTCCGTAAATAACAAAAACCGCCGGGGTTAGCCGCGCTCGCCGTGGTTGGGCACAAGTATACCTACCAAAACGACATAAAACCCGCTATAGTCAATCCATTCATTCTGACTGAGGAGACGCTCATGGCTAATACTGAAATCGATAATGGCGCTGTCATCGGAGTCCTGAATAAAATTCTGGAAACGGAATTGGCGGGCGTGGTTCGTTATACTCACTACGCCTTGATGGTGGTCGGCTACGGACGTATTCCCATTGTTTCATGGATGCGTGCTCAAGCCACCGAATCCTTGATCCATGCCAATGAAGCGGGTGAGCTGATCACGCATCTGGGCAGCCATCCGTCTTTAGGTATAGGTTCCTTGCTGGAAACTCACCGGCATGATATCGGCGATATTCTGCGCGAATCGCTGGAGCATGAAAAGCTGGCATTGGCCGCCTATAATGATTTACTGGATTTGGTGAATGGGCGTAACGTGCTGCTTGAAGAATACGCGCGGCGCATGATAGCCCAGGAAGAGATGCATTTGGGCGAAGTGCGCAAAATGCTGAAAAAACCGGGTGAATAAACGCCTGATCCCATCCGTAGCCTGCCTGGGCCAAAACTTATGACAGCGTACACAGCCGACACGCGCACCGAAACAGACTCACTGGGCGCCATCGCAGTGCCCGCCGATAAATATTGGGGCGCGCAGACCCAGCGTTCCCTGATTCACTTCAAGATTGGCGACGAACGTCTGCCCCGGCCCTTGATTCGTGCCTTAGGCATCGTTAAATATTGCGCGGCCCTTGCCAATATCGATCTGGACAATCTGGATGCAGCCATCGGCCGCGCCATTGCCGAAGCCGCACTGACTGTGGTTGAAGGCAGCATGGATACGCATTTCCCGCTCGTTATCTGGCAAACCGGCTCCGGCACCCAATCCAACATGAACGCCAACGAAGTCATTGCCAATCTGGCCAATGAACGTCTGGGCGCTGCCCTGGGCGGCAAAAGCCCGGTGCATCCGAACGATCATTGCAATCGCAGTCAGTCCACCAATGACACCCTGCCAACGGCCATGCACATCGCCGCTGTCGAACAATTGCACCACCTGCTACTGCCGTCGCTGCAACATTTATATGAAGCGCTTGACGACAAATCCAGGGCCTGGCAGGATATTATCAAAATCGGGCGCACGCATTTACAGGACGCCACGCCACTGACATTGGGCCAGGAATTTTCCGCTTACGCCGCGCAAATCAAACGCAATATCGAACGTATCGATGACAGCCTTGAACGGCTGTATCCTCTGGCTCAGGGTGGAACCGCAGTCGGCACCGGCCTGAATTCGAAACTCGGCTTTGCCGAACGGTTTGCCGAACACGCAGCCCGGTTCACCGGCTTGCCTTTTATTACCGCACCCAATAAATTTGAAGCGCTGGCAACCCACGACGCTCTGGTTGAGCTTTCCGGAATGTTGAACACACTCGCCGTCAGCCTCAATAAAATTGCCAATGATATTCGTCTTTTAAGTTCAGGCCCCCGCTCGGGACTGGGCGAGTTGTCACTGCCGGAGAACGAACCCGGCTCGTCCATCATGCCGGGCAAAGTCAACCCGACCCAATGCGAAGCGCTGACCATGGTATGCGCCCAGGTCATCGGCAATCATGCCACAGTCACTTTCGCCGGTGCGCAAGGGCAGCTCGAACTTAACGCATTCAAACCGGTTATCGCCTACAACATACTTCAATCCATTCGTTTGCTGGGCGATGCCACGACGAGCTTCACCGATTATTGCCTGACCGGGATTGAACCGAATACCGAACGCATCGCCGAATTGATGGAGCAATCCCTGATGCTGGTGACCGCGCTGACGCCGCACATTGGTTACGACAAAGCCGCCGGTATTGCCAAACTCGCTTTGCAGCATCGCAGCACACTGCGGCAGGAAGCGGTCGGCGGCGGCTTTGTCAGCGCCGAAGAATTCGACCGGTTCATGCGCCCGGAACAGATGCTGGCGCCAAAATAAGCGTCGGCGACTTTATTTATCGAACAGGAGAATCAAAACCATGCACGTTACCTATGAACAAGCAGAGCTGGCAATCCAGGCGGCCATTCGTGAAGCGGACAAAACCGGTACCCGGATGTGTATTGCCGTGGTCGATTCCGGCGCCGATTTAAAAGCTTTCGTCAGAATGAACGATGCCTGGGTGGGCAGCGTCGATATCGCCATCAAAAAAGCCAGGACCGCTTGCTTTTTTGGCATGAATACCGGCCAAATCGGCCAACTGTCACAACCGGGCGGCCCGCTTTACGGCATCGAACACTCAAACGACGGCCTGATCACTTTTCCCGGCGGCGTTCCTATCGTCGATAACAACGGCGTGCTGCTGGGCGCTATTGGCGTCAGCGGCAGTTCGGTGGAAAATGATCATCAGGTCGCCAGGGCCGGTGTCGCAGTCATCGGCCTGTCCGACCTGCCCGAGCATCCGTGGCGCACTTGAGAGCGACCTTTCCCCCAAATTATAATTACTCAAATCGAGGTAACCATGCGCAAACGCATAATCGCACAAGCTGAGCAAAACAGTGCATCTAAAAACGAACAGTGGCTGGATCTGGCAAATTCAGCCGATGTTGAAATAAGCTCGGAAGATGAGGGTTACCCCATAGAATCCGCCTTGCTATCCGATGACGGCCCCGGCTGGCGCGCCGATGCTCCGGGTGCACAGACCATCCGTCTGGTGTTCGAAAAACCCCAGGCGCTGTCACGAATTCAACTTATATTCAAGGAACCGAATCTGGCGCGCACCCAGGAATTCGTTCTGCGCGGCTCGGAAGACGGCGGCCGCTGTTTCCGCGAAATTGCCCGCCAGCAATGGAATTTCAGCCTCGAAGGCTCGATGACGGAGACAGAAGATTATACGGTCAAATTTGATGGTGTCACCGTCCTTGAACTAACCATCATTCCCGATATAAGCGGCGACCCCCTCGCTGTTGCATCGCTCGCACGGCTGCGGTTGGCCTGATGCCCTGCTGTGATCTGATCAGCTTAAAAGGAAAATTATGACTGAAATAGTAATCGGCGGACAAAATGGCAAACAGGTCAAAATGGCTTTGGCCATGGCCAATCGACATGGCGTTATTTCCGGTGCGACCGGCAGCGGCAAAACCGTGACCTTGCAAATACTGGCCGAAGGCTTTTCAAAAGCGGGTGTGCCGGTTTTTTTGGCTGACATAAAAGGCGATTTATCCGGTATTGGGCACCAAGGCCAGCTCCATGAAAAAATTACCGAACGCGTACAAAAAATTGGCATCGAGGACTTTCGGTTCAGGGCGAATCCTGCGGTTTTTTGGGATATATTCGCCAAAACGGGGCATCCGGTGCATACCACGATTTCGGATATGGGGCCTTTGCTGCTGTCCAATTTACTGGAATTGAACGACACTCAAACCGGCGTAATGTACAGTTGCTTTAAATTGGCCGACGACGACGGATTGTTGTTACTTGATCTGAAAGACTTGCGCGCCTTGTTGCTCTGGATGGGTGAAAACGCTAAACAACTGGGTATGAAATACGGCAACATTTCTGCAGCCAGTATCGGTGCGATTCAACGGCGTTTACTGGTGCTGGAAGAGCAGGGGGCGGAACATTTTTTTGCCGAACCGGCCCTGGAATTGGCCGATTTTTGTAAAACCGATTTTTCGGGCAAGGGTATCATCAGTATTTTGGATGCCACCGAACTGAGTACGCGATCGCCACGGTTGTATGCGACTTTTTTGCTTTGGATGCTGTCGGAGCTTTACGAGACTTTCCCTGAAGTGGGTGATCTCGAACGTCCGCGTCTGGTGCTGTTTTTCGACGAAGCCCATTTGCTATTCGAACAAGCGCCGAAAGCCTTGCTCGATAAAATCGAGCAAATTGTCCGGCTTATCCGCTCTAAAGGTATCGGCGTCTATTTTATCAGTCAGAATGCGCTGGATATTCCGCCCGACATTCTAGGTCAGATGGGTTTGAAGATTCAGCACGCATTGCGGGCCTTTACCCCAAAAGATCGCAAAGCGCTCAAAAGTGTCGCGGAAACGTTTAGAATCAATCCGCAAATCGATGTCGAAACCGCGTTACAAGAACTGAAGACCGGTGAAGCCCTGGTGTCGGTGCTCGACAAGGAGGGCAGTCCAACGCCGGTGGAGCGTATTTTGATCCGTCCGCCGGAATCTCAAATAGGCCCTTTGTCCGAGCAACAACGCAGCCTAATAATCAGCCGCTCGCTGTTTTCAGGACGCTATGAACAATTGATCGACCGGGATCGGCTTATGAATTATTGCAGCGCCGGGCTGAACTGGCGGCCGACGCACAGGCAGCAGAGTCGGTTCAAACCCGGTCCGGACTCGCTTCCCGGCGTCAAGGCGTAGGCGAAGCGATGCTCAAAAGCGCAGTGCGCTCGATAGGCAGCCAACTGGGCCGGCAAATCATCCGTGGCATTATGGGATCGTTATTGGGAGGTCGGCGTTAGTACAGCATTTTGTAACTATTCAGCCTGTCACCCTGATTGAGCGATGCGTTTGTCTGTAGCGTGGATAAGCGTAAGCGCATCCACCAAAGCCGTCTGTTGGCTTTTAAATAGCTCACGCGAAACGGTCTGACTAATGGGCTGAATAGTTACAGCATTTTTTCAATATGCAAAGATGCATCGATGAATCCGGCGCCGTATATCGGCGCGTCCTGGCCAATGATGCCCGCAAAATGTACGTTCCCAAACCCAGTCGTATTTTCAAAATTATCGGCTATAGTTTATCTGCGATAGTGAAACGGCATGGGGTTCATGAAACACATCGACAAAATCTACCGGCTCGACAGCCTGCTGCGAGAACGCCGGACGCCGATTAGCGGCAAAGCCATAGAAGAAAAACTGGAATGCTCACGCGCAACCCGCGACCGGATTATCCAGTATATGCGCGAGATGCTGAGCGCGCCGATTGACTATGACCGGGAACGCAAAGGTTACTACTACGACCACGCCCAGGCCATACGCCCCTATGAACTGCCAGGGCTGTGGTTCAATGCCCAGGAACTTCAAGCGCTGCTGGCCTGCCGGCATATTCTCAGCAACATCAGCCCCGGCATACTGCAAGATGCCATTGCCCAGCTGCAGCAACGACTGGAAAAGCTGCTGGCGCACAACCCCGGCATCACCAAGCCCGACCTCAACAAAATAAAAATCCTCAATCAAGCCAACCGCTCTTCTAATGACGCGGTTTTTCTACAAATCGCAACCGCCCTGTTCAACGGTAAACGCTTGACGATAAGCTACCACGCCCGCAGCGATAACCAGCGCAGTCGGCGCGACATCTCCCCGCAAACCCTGGTGCGCTATCGCGACAACTGGTATCTGGATGCCTGGTGCCACTGGCGCCGGCAACTGCGCAGTTTTGCCGTCGATAGAATCGACAAAGTTGTATTGTTAGCCGAAAACGCCGACACCCTGGCCCCGGAACAACTGCAACAACACTTCGCCCATTCCTACGGCATCTTCAGCGGCAGCCCGCAGCATCAAGCCATACTCAACTTCAGCGCCGAGCGCGCCCGCTGGGTGGCCGACGAACACTGGCATAGCCAACAGCAAAGCCAATGGTTAGCGGATGGCCGCTACCAGCTTACCATCCCCTTCAACGACCACCGCGAGCTGCTGATGGACATCCTCAAACACGGCGCCGAAGTGGAAGTGATCGCGCCTGGATTTTTGGTTCAGGCGGTCAGGGAGCAGATTGCGGCCATGCAAACAATTTATGCAGGCAGATAATTTTTTTTGTTAGGCACTCATGGTTTGAGGTAGTGGGTATGCTAGATTGAAAAATATGTTTGCGGCGATACTTTTTAGTTAATCGAAAATTAGGAATAGATAATGAGTATGATCATAAAAAATAATCAAGACGAACTATTTGAAGATTGGTTTAAGGTCATTACCGGATTCCCAAGTTTTCGCTGGCAAAGACGACTTTTTACTCGATTTTTGGACGAAGATGTTCCGGCGATGCTGGATTTACCCACGGGGCTCGGTAAAACATCTGTGATGGTGATTTGGCTATTAGCGCGTGCTTTCAATCCTACATTGCCGAAGCGTCTTGTTTATGTGGTCGACAGAAGGGTTGTTGTAGATCAAGCTACTGAGATAGCCGAATCCTTACGTTATAAACTGCAACAACTGCCTGACCTCCATGTTTTACTTCAATTAGGAAATGAGCCGCTCGCTGTGTCCACGCTGCGCGGCCAGTTTGTCGATAACCGCCAATGGTTGGCCGACCCGACTAAACCCGCCATCATCATCGGCACCATTGACATGATCGGTTCGCGTCTGTTGTTTGAAGGCTATGGCGTATCGCGCAACATGCGCCGTTATCATGCGGGATTTTTAGCCTAACTTCGTCACCAAAACCCCTCTAAGTCATTGATATTCAGTTTTTTGGTGATATTTCGCAAAAAAAGATGTTTAAAATCAATGGCTCTTT
>PGZD01000032.1 GCA_002843155.1 Gammaproteobacteria bacterium HGW-Gammaproteobacteria-3 | reverse complement strand
AAAAAAGAGCCATTGATTTTAAACATCTTTTTTTGCGAAATATCACCAAAAAACTGAATATCAATGACTTAGAGGGGTTTTGGTGACGAAGTTAGGCTAGGAACAGGCACGCAGTTTATTGCAGGAAACTCCGATGCCGGGCGCCGATTTATTGGATGCCCGTTATTATGTCCTGGATTCACCGATGATAACGGCCAACGCCGAACTCGGCGCTTACGCGCAAGCCTCGTTTTTGCCAAAGCGTCCACTGGTGGCCGTAGTACAGGATTTAATGCAACGCATCTATCAGGATTTCACCTACGACCCGTCATTTACCACCATAGCCACGCCGCTGTCCGAGGTGTTGCGTCATCGCCGTGGCGTGTGTCAGGATTTTGCCCATCTGGCGATTGCCTGCTTACGCGCTTACGGCATTGCGGCGCGTTATATCAGCGGTTATATTGAAACCGCTCAGGAACCCGGCAAACCGCGTCTGATCGGAACCGATGCCTCACACGCCTGGTTTGCCGTGTACATTCCCGGCAGCGGTTGGCTGGAGTTTGATCCGACCAACAATAAATTGCCTTTGAACCAGCATATTACGCTGGCCTGGGGACGTGACTTTGCCGATGTCACCCCCCTTAAAGGCATTGCTTTTGGCGGCGGCCAGCATACGCTGTCGGTGTCCGTAGATGTCTTGCGCCTGCCATGACGCGCGAAGTATAGACAGGAGCCAGTATGAAACTCAGCGTCAGTTGCGAACTCGATTTCCAGATCGACGCGAACAGCGCATTGATACTGATGTTACGCCCGGCAAGAGGCGGAGGGCAGCGGATAATGCGCGAGACCTATACACTCAACCCTGATGTACCGGTTATTGCCGGCAAGGATGGCTATGGCAATTGCCTGCAACGCCTGGTAGCGCCCAAAGGCCGTTTTTTCATTCACAGCTCGGCTGAAGTCATCACTTTGCCGCCCGCAGGCACGGCTCCCGGAGCCGGTTTTATTGAAATACAGAATCTTCCCGCTAAAGTGCTGCCGTTTCTACTGCCCAGTCGTTATTGCGAATCCGACCGTTTTGGCGAACTCGCCTCCCGGATAGTGGCGAATGCACTGCCGGGTTACGATCAGGTAAGCAGAATTGTCGATTGGCTCAGAGCATCGATACAATACCGCCCCGGCTCAACGGATTTTCCTTTGTCGGCCATCGAAATCCATCAGCTTGGATACGGCGTTTGCCGTGATCTTGCCCATCTGGGCATCGCCTTGTGTCATAGTTCTGTAAGGCGCAATGCTTAAGCTCTTGACCGCATTTGCCGAATGCGCTTAGCTTAGCCGTAGGAGCTTAGGTTACCTAAGCGATGAACAAAAACCAAACCTGCAAACGAAAAAACATCCGGTTAGATATTAAGCGAAGCCACCGGCCATTACACCTCAAGGTTTGGGCGCGATAAAAATCTGTTCGACGCCCGTCGCCCGATGAATCGGGCTCCTGCGCATTACGCACCTTCGATCCCGGTTTATCCAAGCGATTCAGGGCTGATGACTGTTTACGCAGCGCAAAGCAACCAACAAAATCCTCATTCCCCCCGGAAGACAAGATGGCATTTGTTATCTATCGACGAGCAGAGATTCTATTTTGTAACTTATATAACTTTTATATTGCATAATATATAAAATAAACTACACTATGCCTGACTGATGTTTTCTCGGATTGGCCGCGATACAGACAGCGTTAAAAAAATCTCTTGATCGCCCCCTGGTTCTCAACAGATAAACGCCGGATATCCCGCTTCCAATTGCCCCCCTCAAAACACGAAAAACATCGGTTATCCCGGCGAGCTGACACTTGCCGGGAACTCAATGACTCCGATAAAACTTAAGACAGTAAAGCATGTGCTTGGGTAATTATCGACTTTTACAGAGAGGCTATAAAAATGCTAAAAAATATTTTATTCATAGGCTGGGCGGTATTTACGGCGCTACCGGCTTTTGCGGCGACGGATTCGGGAAAAACCCATCTAATCACGTTAAAAGCGGCTCGTCTGGACTCCGGGCAATTGGCTTACCAAATGCTCAGCCACAAAATACGGGATGAATCCGGTTCCGAACAGAATGTTACCGGACGTTACGCTAAAGAACCTTCCATCCCGGGCCCTGCCATTGTCATGACCGAAGGCGACAAAGCCGAAGTGACGCTGGTGCATGGCATCGAAGGTTCGAATGACCCGGTCAGCATTCATGTTCATGGCGTGCATTACAAAATCGACAGCGACGGCACCATGAAAATCCTCAACAAGGTGGCCGATGAAGCCGCATTTCCCGGCAAACCTTATACCTATAAATGGACGGCTGCGCCCGGTACGGCAGGTGCCTGGCCTTATCACGACCATACTTTCGGCAATCCGAAATTGGGGGCGGAAGATAAAGGTCTTTACGGTACGCTGATCGTTAACCCGAAAAGCGGTCAGATCCCCGCCTTGATTGACGGCAAAATCCAGCAAGTCGATCTGAAAGACATCAAACGGGAATTTATCCTGTGGATGCACGAAACCACGTTCTGGGGCATGGAAGTCAACAACATTGTCAATCGTCAGGTACCGCTGTGGACCAATCCGACCTTAGGCGCGCGCGAAGGTGAACTGGTGCGTTTTCATGTGATCGGTTTAGGAACTGCTTTCCACACTTTTCATCTGCACGCGCATCGCTGGATTCAGCCGGGTACCACTCATATTCTCGACACTTTCAATGTCGGTCCGATTCAGCGTGAATCCTTTGTCGTCAAAGCGGGAGAAGGCGTAGGACCCGGCCATTGGCATTATCACTGTCATGTTCTGCAACACATGCAAAGCGGCATGATGGGGGCATTTATGGTCGTCGGATCAAAATAAACGCTTGAAACACAATAATAAAACTAATCGTGGAAGGTAAAATCATGAACGCATACAAAATAAAACCTGTTGCCGGCGCCATTATTATGGCTTTAGCCAGCACCACTGCCGGTGCCAATACCGATGACGCTATCCTCAGTGTACCCGGCCTGATGCCATCGGCGACGCTGGAAATGACCGATCATCCGGGGCTATGGTTTAAAGATCCGGTCGATGGCGATGCCCTGGTGGTGATTAAACCGGGCCAGGCGGTACAAATTAAAATGTCCGAGGAAACCCGCAGTCAGCACACCATCACCAGCTTGCTCTGGCCGGTCGGCGCCAAGGATTTTCCGGTCGATCAAGACAAACCCTCCGATGCCAGCATCACCAAAGGTCTGGACAAACCCGGGCTGTACGTTTTTACCTGCAAGGTACATCCCTATATGTTCGGTGCCGTGATTGTCGATGATCCAGCCACTGAAGGTCTCGACATAGGTACTGAGCTGAATCTGGTCACCGGTGCGAAAGTGCCTGCCGACAGCGATATTGCCAAAAAGCTGTTGCGGACATTTTTCGTGGTGACCACGCCAAGTCTATGGCGCGATTACAGAAAACCCACCTGGGATGTCAGCCTGCCTGATATTCCGCTCAATATCAAAGGTCAAACCATCAGCCTGAACGCGCTGAGCATGAGTATGCCCAACAAGTTGCTTACTCCCAAAACACCGGGCGTTGGCGAGGTTTGGGTCGACACCCAGTTTGAAATGATCGAGGGTAAGAAAAAACCCGGTACAGCAACCCGCATCGATGCCGCTGACTGGAAGCTGGTCAATAAAGTCAAAGGCGTAAAAGAGGAGATGAATCATCCGCACAATATGTGGCCGGATAAAACCTATCAGCATATTTATCAAACCCAATGGTTCGATAAAAGATTGTTGACGTTCGAACGTGCCAGCGGCAAGGTCACCAGCAATATTGAAGTCGGCGAATCACCTTCGCATGTGCTCACCCGGCCTGAGGATGATAAGCTGTATGTAGCTATCAACGGCGGCGAACAGGTAGTCAAAATGACGGGCGGCGCTGCGCCTTCCGCCATTAAAAGCATCAATACCGGGCCTAATAGCTCGCCGCACGGACACTATATCACCGAAAGCGGTAAATATATGGTGACCCCTAATGCCCTATCCGGCAGCGTTTCCGTCGTCGATCTGGACAGCGAAACCAATACCATCATTCCGACCGGCGGCGTGATACCGATTGCGGTTTGGGGTACGCCTGACGGACAACGTGCTTATGCCGCCAACCTGTTGGGTACACCGCCTATGCTAAGCAGCCTGACGGTCATCGATATTCCCGGCAAGAAAAAATTAAGCGACATTAATTTGGCGGCGGATTATGATCCGGTATCGGGAAAAATCACCGGTGAAGCCTACGGTTTGTTACCGATTCAGACGCCGGTCAGTCCTGACGGTAAATATGTCGTCACCGCCAATACCTTGAGCGCCAGCATCACCATCGTCGATACTGCGACCAACAAAGTCATAAAAAGTCTGCCTTGCGAAGCCGGTTGCCACGGTGTGCATTTCGGCATGAAGAAGGGCGGCGGCTATTATGCTTATGTGGCCAGCAAATTCGCCAATGATCTGATTGTTGTGGATATGGACAAACTGGAAATTGCCGGACGGGTACTACTGGCAGACTCCAAAGACACCAGCATTCTGGCGCATAACGGCATGGGTGGTCAGGGCGTGTTGCCGCTGCCTTTGGTTGAGCACGGCTATCTCAAGGAAACCTTGAAACTTTCCGGCAAAAAACAATTGAGCCCGGATGTTGAAAAGTGGTTACAAGCACTGACCAAAAGCCAAAAAGGAATTTGATTTAACCAGGCCCCAAAGCTTGGGTTGACCGCTTTACCGTCAACCCAAGCTTTACGCTATCAATTCAACTCCGACAAAAGCCGCTCTATCAGGGCCTCGGCCTGCCCTAAATAGCCCGGGCCGAACAAATTGAGGTGGTTCACTACATGATACAGGTTATACAATAGCTTACGCACTGCATAGCCTGGCTCAAGCGGCCAGGTTTCACGGTATGCGGCATAAAAATCAGCGCCGAAACCGCCAAATAATTCGGTCATCGCCACATCGGCCTCGCGGTCGCCATAATAACAGGCCGGGTCATAAACAAGCGGCTGGCTATTGCCGTCAACCGCAACATTACCCGCCCATAAATCCCCATGCAACAGCGACGGATAAGGCCGGTAATCGCTAAAAAGTCCCGCAAGGCTGTCACTCAACTGCTCGCCCCGGCGTTGCAGTTTGCCGCCGTAGCCGCGCTCAGCCGCCCATTGCAACTGAAAACCAAGACGCTGCCGCTGCCAGAATTGCGGCCAATCGTTGCTTTGTTCATTGACTTGCAAGGTGCTGCCAATGGTATTGTCCCGATGCCAGCCGAAAAACGGTTGGCGCACGCGGTGAAGCTTAGCCAGTTGCCGCCCGAGCAATCTCCAGGATGAGGGATTGAAGCGGCCGAAATCGATATATTCCAGCACTAAAAACGCCTGATGTCCCGATGCCGCACAGGCGATGACATCCGGCACGCGCAAAGTTTGACTGTCCGCTATTTCCTTTAAGCCCTGGACTTCCGCTGCAAACATAAACAGCCTGTCGGCACGATTCAATTTGACGAAATAGCAGGTATCTGTGCCCTGCAAGCGATAAGCGGTATTGATGTCGCCGCCGTGTACAGGCATGATGGATTTGAACTTAAAAGCGCTTCCCGTGCTTTTAGCAATCTCAGCCGACACATCCTGCCACAGGCTTTGATTATCCATGGGCTTGCACAAGCTGCTTAAATTGCGCCTCCGGCACGGGTTTGCCGTAGTAATAGCCTTGAGCCATTTGACAATGCCGGGCAATCAGAAAATCCGCCTGACTTTTTTCTTCGACACCTTCTGCGATTACCGCCAGCGAAAAATTTTTGGCAATCGCCAGAATCGACTCCACCAGGGACGCATTGCTTGAATCCACCAGAATGTCGCGGATGAAGGATTGGTCTATTTTCAGAATATCGAAAGGCAGGTTTTTTAAATAGCTCAATGACGAAAAGCCGGTGCCGAAATCATCCAGCGCGATTTGTACACCTTCGCGCCGAAGCAAGTGCAATTGCCGGACATACTGGTCTTCATGGCGCATCATCAGACTTTCGGTAATTTCAACGACGACAAGGTTTAAATCGATGCCGCTGGCTTTCATGATGTCCAGCCATTTATCCGCATTCTGTTCCACTCCGAATTGCAGAGACGAAAAGTTAATAGCGATCGAAAGCGGCAGTTTCAGGCTGGTATTGATACCGGCCATGAACCGGCAAGCCCGCTCCAGCACAAATTCACCTATTTCCGAGATCAAATTCAGGTGTTCAGCGATGGGAATGAATTGATCGGGAGCAATAAAGCCTTCGATCGGATGCTGCCAGCGTATCAGAGCTTCGGCGCCGACAATCCGCTGCCAGCCTAAGTCATAAACCGGCTGGTAAAATACCGAAAACTGCTGTTGCTTGACCGCCTGTTTAATATCGTTGCCGATATAATGCTGGCGTTTGACTTGCTCGTGCATGGCCTGGGTAAAAAAGCGGTAACCATTGCGGCCCTGGGCTTTGGCTGCATACATCGCGTTATCGGCGTGTTTGAGCAAAACTTCCATATCGTTGCCGTCATCGGGAAAAAGAGTGATACCGATACTGACGGTGACACTCAGTTCATGCCCATCGAGGCTAATGGGTTTCTGGACGACTTGCAGAATTTTTTCCGTGGTGGGTATCAGGTCATCGGCCGATTCCATATCGCTGAGTATGACAATAAATTCATCGCCGCCGAAGCGGGCAATGGTGTCCGATTCGCGCATCACTTCAGACATGCGCTCGGTCACATGGCGTAATACCAAATCGCCTTGTGAATGACCGAAAGCATCGTTGATTTCCTTGAAACCATCGAGGTCGATAAACAGCAGGCCGATTAATTTATGTTCACGCCGGGCTTTGGTCATGGCCTGTTGCAGACGGTCGTAAAGCAGGTTGCGATTGGGCAGTTTGGTCAAGGCATCATAATTGGCCTGACGCATGATGGTTTGCTGCGCTTTGAATATTTCACTGATGTCGGTAAAAATACCGACATGGCGGATGCTTTTACCGTTGGCATCTTTAAACACGCCAATTGAAAGCCATTCGATATAGTCTTCGCCGTTCTTGCGCCGGTTCCAGATTTCGCCCTGCCATTTCCCCGTTGTCTTTAACGATTCCCAGAGTTTTTGGTAAAACTTCTGATTCTGACGCCCCGAACTCAATATATTGGGATTTTTACCGAACACTTCCTTTGGACTGTAGCCGGTAATCTGACTGAAAGCCGGATTGACGCTAAGGATGCGATTGTTTTCATCGGTAATCACAATGGCTTCATTGGCCGCATCGAAAACACTGGCGGCAAGCTGGATTTCCTGTTCCTTCAAATATTGTCCGGTGATGTCTTCAAAGGTCAATACCGCGCCGGTGCAAGTATCGGCCTGGCGATTGCGGTAAGGGTAGATAGTCAGGTCAAAAAACCTGTCCTGGCGTGACAGCTTATAATGCAGGCTTTGCCCGGAGGCGATGACCTGCTGGCTGAACGCTGTTATGTCGGCGCCGTCAAACAGGGCTTCCAGCGCTTTCAGGCTGGGAATAGCGGCCTTGCCACCGCTTTTGAACAGCGTGTTACTGACTTCATTGCTGCGGCTTATGTGCATGTGCCGGTCAACCACCAGTACCGCTGTCTCCATGCTGTCGAGCACATTTGTCAAGTCATCGCTGAGCGCTTCGAGTTCCCGGGTTTTTAAATTTAATTCATCATTGACCAGGTTCAGCTCTTCGTTAATGGATTGCAGCTCTTCGTTGGAAGTTTCCAACTCTTCATTGTAAGTCTGTGCTTCTTCGTTGAGCGTCTGCCAGTCGCTCACTGACGCCTCCAGCGCTTGCGTGACTGTTTGCAGGGCTTCCCGGGCGGTTTTCAGCTCGTGTTCCAGATCCGTAAAATGCAGACAATCCTCGTCTTTGAAATCGGCTGACCCGATGGTTTGCGTCACGGTTTCAAAAGAAATCAGCAGCAACACATCCCCCCTCTGCGGATAAGGATAAACCGGCGTAACCTGCATCCGGCAACACTGGCTTGAACTTTCGACAGTCAAGGCCAGCGGCGGGCTGATGACGGTTTTTTTACTGATTGCGGCATGATGACAAAAAGCTTTGAGTTCGACTCTCAGCGCCGGATCGATCAGGGCAAATAGATTGAAATCGGCGGCACCTTGTTTGATGCCGAGGAAAGCGTCACAGTTTTTGTACAATTCCAGAATCTGGCCTTCGGGTGTCGCCAGAATACTCGGCGGAGCGAAAAGGGTGATTAGCGCATTTTGGCCCAGGGCTTTGTGGGTCGAATGAATGGAAGCTGCGGTATTTTCCACGCGTCCCACATTGAAATAGGTCATTTTCTGGCTATTTAAATCGGGACGAATGAAACGTGAATTGTTTTTTATGAATAATTTACTGTTTCTGTCCACTGCGGTAAAAGCATCGCTCAAACTCCAGAGCGATTCGGATTGTCCCAGAAACAAAACACCCTGGTTTTGCAAGGCGTAATGAAAGATTTTGAGCACCCGTTCCTGCAAATCCTGATTGAGATAAATCAATAAATTACGGCAACTGATTAAATCCAGACGAATAAAAGGCGGATTACGAATCAAGTCCTGACGCGAGAAAACCACCAAAGCACGCAGTTGTTTGTTGACGCTGTAAGCTCTGTCTTGCGCGGTGAAATATTTCGCGCGCAAATGCTTATCGAGCCCCGCCAGTGAGTTTTCACTATAGATGCCTTGGCGTGCGCTGTGAATCGCATCGGTATTGATATCGGTGCCATAAATTTGCAGGCGGTAGCGGTTTATCTCCTGCCCCAGGATTTCCGCCAGCATGATCGCAATGCTGTAGGCTTCCTCGCCGGTAGCGCAGCCCGGCACCCAGATACGAATTTCATCGCCGGTTTTTTTAGTGTTGAAAATATCCTGCAAAACGCGCTGCAACGCATTGAAAGCCTGGTCATCCCGAAAAAAAGAAGTCACGCCTAGTAAAAATTTATGCGCCAGTTGCGTCAGTTCCTGCGGATTTTCGTCGATGTGACAAATATAGTCGTCAATTGTCTCTATCTGCAACACAGCCATGCGCCGTCGCATCTGCCGCGTCAATGTGCTGATTTTGTAATCGGAAAAATCCATGCCGGTGGTTTTGACAATAGCCTCGAAAAGCGGTTTGAGTTCGACGGTCTTTTCGGTATCGGCGCCTTTGGCCTCGGCTTGTTTGAGTTTTTTGGCAAGTCTTGTCAGTTGCAGCGCCGCCGCTTCCGGCTCAAGGATAAAATCCACTTCGACCTGGGCGATGGCCGCTTTCGGCATACTGTCAAATTTTGCGCTGTCGGGACGCTGCACGATGGTAATGCCGCCTGCCGCTTTTATCGCGTTGAGCCCTTCGGCGCCATCATGGCCAGAGCCTGAAAATATAATACCCAGCGCCAGGTCTTGATAAAACAGCGCGAGACGGCTAAAAAAATAATCGATGCCCGCATTGGCAATGGTCGCAGGATCCAGTGGGTTCAATTTAAAAAAACCTTGGTCAATCGACAACAGCGCATGGCCCGGCGCGACATAGAGGGTATTTTCAACCGGTTTTTCGCCGTCCCGGACTGCCCGTACCGGAAGCGCCGTTTCGTGGCTTAACAATTCCACGAGCAGGCTGCGATGGTGCTGCGGCATATGCTGGACGATGACATAACTCATGCCGTTGTCGGGCGACAATTGCGCCACAAAAAGAATCAAAGCTTCCAAGCCTCCGGCGGAAGCGCCTATACCGACAACCATCATGTTTATTCCTGCTGCAAATCAAGTTTTAACCGGGCTTAATACTAGCATAATTTTTAAGGTTATAACGCTGCCGAACCGATTTGGCTTCGGTATTGCGCTGCACCATTCCGTCAATAAAAAGGCGACACTTTAACCTCGTTAACCCAGCTTTAACAAATGTAGTTCCTACGGCCTATATTATTGAAATAAAAGAATTTAAAGTCATATCAAAGTTAACTTTATAGTGTCATAAAATTTGTTTTTACATGCTTTTCAATATCTTATGATTACAAAAATGTTAAAGCTGAGTTAAGCCGCCACACGATGAACGCCCAGACTTTCGCGTTTAGCTTCCAGTTGCCACAAATCATAAGCCGATTGAGCGGCAAGCCATGATTCGGCGCTTTTACCAAATGCCAGCTCCAGCCGCAATGCCATTTCGGGGCTAACGCCCGTTTTACCATTGACCAGCGCCGAGACCGTTTTACGGGTGACATTCAGTTTTTGGGCTGCTTGGGTAATGGTCAAATTCAAAGGTTGCAGCCAGAGCTCATAAAGCATTTCGCCCGGATGCGGGGGATTGTACATTCGCATTAACATGCCTCATTAATGATAGTCCAGATAATCGACAACATACACGTTGTCATCTTCAAAGCGAAAAATAACCCGCCAATTCGCTTGCACTGTAAGAGACCAAAAGCCTTCAAGGTTGCCTTTTAAACGGCGTAACCGTAAAGCGGGAGACTCCAAGTCATCCAATTGAGTGGCATCATTCAGTAACGCTAGAATTAATCGTAAGCGTTTAGCATGAATTGCCTGAATACCACCTTGATTACCTGTGGCAAAGAACTTTTCCAAGCCTTTGTGTGTGAAGCTTTTAATCATGTTTCGAATTGTAACCACTCAGGTTACACAATGCAACATGAGCAGGATACGCGTTGCACTGAAAGATAGCGGCTTGCCTGGCCTCCATAAAAGAACACAATCAGACAAAATGAATTATCATTATGGATAATATCGTAAACCCAAGCCCACTTAAAACCATGCCCGCAAAAACCACTCAATTCATCAAAATACCCGGGCCGATGCGTATCGTTTGGGGTAGCCTTGGTTGTTACTGGCTGAAAGATATGCTCAATCCCGGTTTTTTGACGATTGCCGTGATGCTGCTGTCGCTGATTCCGGTGTTGGTGATGGAAAAATATTTCCCAGGCCAATCCGAAAAAACTCCCTCTAAAAATTCAGTTTAAGCTTTATTTTCAGTTAAAATACTCGCTTTTTGAGTTGTATTTATGTCTCATCTCGTCCAGCGCTGTATTCGTGGCATCGACACTCTCAACCAATGGATAGGCACGACGGTATCCTGGCTGACTTTGGCCATGGTGCTGGTCACTTTTTTAATTGTCGTGCTGCGTTATGCTTTCGATATAAGCCTGGTGCCGATGCAGGAATCGGTCAGTTATATGCATGGGCTGGTTTTCATGCTCGGTGCCGCCTATACCTTAAAAGCCGACGGCCATGTCCGGGTCGATATTTTTTATCAATGCGCAGGCAAAGTCGGCCAGGCCTGGATCGACTGTCTGGGCGTCTTGGTGTTGTTGATGCCGGTCGCAGGTTTTATCATCTGGAGCAGTTGGGATTATGTGGCGAGTGCCTGGGAGATACGCGAAAGTTCAAGCAATTCAGGCGGCCTGCCGGGTGTCTATCTGCTTAAATCAATGCTTATCATCACCCCTGTTTTACTCATACTGCAAGGCTTGTCGCTGTTTTTTGGCAAACTGATGGCCGCTTTAGGTCTCGATTCAACCCAAGCGGCTGATTGAATGGACAACTATATGGCGTTATGGATGTTCGCGGCCGTCTTTGCCGTATTACTGACCGGCTTTCCGGTCGCCTTCGCCCTGAGTGGCACCGCCTTGGCCTTTGCCGGTCTCGGCATTGTGCTGGGTCATTTCGATAGTGCTTTTTTAGGCGCCCTGCCTAACCGTTTATACGGCATCATGCACAACGACACACTGATTGCCGTGCCTTTATTCGTATTCATGGGCGTTATGCTGGAACGCTCCCGCATCGCTGAAAGTTTACTGGAAGCGATGACCGAACTGTTCAGCCCGATTCGCGGCGGCTTAGGCATTGCCGTCACCCTGGTCGGTATGCTGATGGCCGCGAGCACCGGCATCGTCGGCGCCACCGTGGTGACCATGGGTTTATTATCCCTGCCGACCATGCTGCGCCAGCAGTATCATCCGGCCATCGCTTGCGGCACTATTTGCGCCTCGGGTACATTGGGGCAGATCATTCCTCCGTCCATCGTGCTGGTGTTGCTGGGTGATATTATCTCGACCGCCTATCAGCAGGCACAGCTAAACAATGGCATCTTCGCCCCGGAAACGGTATCCGTCGGCGATCTGTTCGCAGGCGCCTTATTGCCGGGGCTGACTCTGGTTATGCTGTATCTTGTTTATATCGCCATCCTGGCCTGGCTGCGTCCCGACCTGATGCCGAGACCGCAACAAACGACACGGCACCAACCAAGGTTTTACCGCCGTATCCTGATGAGTCTGGCGCCGCCTTTATTGTTGATTTTCTGTGTGCTCGGCTCCATTATCGGCGGTCTGGCCACACCCACCGAAGCGGCTTCGGTCGGCGCTTTCGGCGCCATTGTCCTGGCCTGGATCAAAGGCGAATTTTCCGGGTCAAACCTGCGTGAAGTGATGCAAAGCACCACGAAAATCACCAGCATGGTGTTTATGATTTTAATTGGCGCGGCGCTGTTTTCGCTGGTGTTTCGCGGTTTTGCCGGCGACGAACTGATTGTCGGCTTGCTCTCCGATTTGCCGGGCGGGCGTTTTGGCGCAGTGCTGAGCGTTATGCTGGTGATGTTCCTGCTGGGTTTTGTGCTGGATTTTATTGAAATAATCTTCGTCGTCGTACCCATCGTAGGCCCGGTGCTGCTGGCCATGGATATAAACCCGGTCTGGCTCGGCATCATGATGGCCCTGAACCTGCAAACGTCTTTTCTGACGCCGCCTTTCGGCTTCGCCCTGTTTTATCTGCGTGGCGTGGCGCCGGTTGAAATCAGCACCAGCCAAATTTATCAGGGCGTCATGCCTTTTATCGTCATTCAGCTCTTGATTCTGGCCATACTGGCCTGTTGGCCGCAATTAGCCACCTGGCTGCCGTCATTGATTTATCAGGATACATTATGAACAAAACACAGGCTTTACTTTTGTTATCCTTGCTGGTTTTTTTGAGTGGCTGCGGTCAGACCGGCCCGCTCTATTTGCCGGATGAACCCCCGCCTATTCATGTGGAAAAATAATCGATGGATTTTTTTAACTACAAAAACCATGTCCTCTGCGCCGAAGACCGGGCTGTGCCCGACATTGTCAAACACTACGGCAGCCCCTGCTATATTTATTCCAGAGCCACACTGGAAAGGCATTGGCGCGCTTTCGACGAAGCTTTTGCCGGGCATCCGCATTTAATCTGCTATGCGGTCAAGGCAAACTCCAACATCGCCATTTTAAACCTGCTCGCGCGCCTGGGTTCGGGCTTTGATATCGTTTCGATAGGTGAGATGAAACGCGTCCTCACGGCGGGTGGCGAGCCGGGTAAAATCGTGTTTTCCGGTGTCGGAAAACGTGAAGATGAAATCATGGCCGCATTAAAAACCGGTATTCGCTGCTTTAATATCGAAGTCAGCGGCGAGCTGGATCGTATCAATGCACTGGCAGGACAACTTGGCGTCATCGCACCGGTATCGTTCAGAGTGAACCCGGATGTCGATGCCAAAACCCATCCTTATATTTCCACCGGCTTAAAAGAAAACAAATTCGGTATTTCAATCGCGCAAGCGCTTACCGAATACCGACGCGCGGCCTTAATGCCGCATATCCAGATTATCGGCATAGACTGCCATATCGGTTCACAACTCACTGAAACGACGCCGTTTCTGGATGCGCTGGAGCGGGTGCTGGATCTGGTCGCCCGGCTTCGGGCCGAAGGCATCGACCTGCATCATCTGGATTTGGGCGGGGGTCTCGGCATCTGTTACCGGGACGAACAACCGCCGGAACCTGCGACGTATATTCAAGCCCTGCTCGACCGCCTGGGCGAGCAAAAGTTTGAAATTCTGCTGGAGCCCGGCCGCGCCATCATGGGCAACGCCGGTTTATTGGTCACCCGCGTCGAATACCTGAAAACCACACCCGACAAAAATTTTGCCATTGTCGATGCCGCCATGAATGATCTGGTAAGACCCGCTCTTTATGGCGCCTGGCAAAATATCATTCCGGTACAGGCCGATAGCAACAGCGTGTCCAAAATCTGGGATATCGTCGGACCGGTCTGTGAAACCGGTGATTTTTTGGGTAAAAACCGCGATCTGCGGCTCGCGCCCGGCGACTTGTTGGCCATCCGTTCTGCGGGCGCCTATGGCTTTACTATGAGTTCCAACTATAATTCCAGACCTAGGGTCGCGGAAGTGATGGTGGACGGCAGCCATGTCCATTTGATTCGTGACCGGGAAACACTGGCGCAATTATGGGCTGGAGAAAGATTATTGCCTTGAAAGCACAAAAAACCATGATTGAATTTACCAAAATGCACGGGCTCGGCAACGATTTTGTGGTAATTAACGCCATCAAGCAAAGCATTGCCCTGGCACCGGAACAGATTCGTTTTATCGCCGACCGTCACAGGGGTATCGGTTGCGATCAGTTGTTACTGGTTGAAAAACCGGTCAACCGCAACGCCGATTTCAAATACCGGATTTTCAATGCCGACGGCAGCGAAGTGGCTCAATGCGGCAACGGCGCACGCTGCTTCGCCCGTTTCGTGCGCGATAAAAAATTGTGTTTGCACGACGAAATCCGGGTCGATACGCTCGCCGGTCAATTATTATTGAGTTTCGTTGAAGACGGCATGATCAGCGTCAACATGGGCATTCCTAAGCATGCGCCTGCCGACATTCCCTTGCAAGCACCCGCACAGGCCGACAGCTACACGCTTCTGGTGAACGGGTCTGCCATAACTTTTGGCGCGGTGTCGATGGGCAATCCTCACGCCGTGCTGCAAGTGGATGACATCGATACGGCACCGGTCAATGAGCTCGGGCCCATACTGGAAAGCCACAGCCATTTTCCCGAACGCGCCAATATCGGCTTCATGCAGGTCATCGACCGGCGCCATATCAAACTTCGGGTTTATGAGCGCGGCGCCGGTGAAACACTGGCCTGCGGCAGTGGCGCTTGCGCCGCCGTGGTCGTCGGCATCGGACAAAAGCTGCTGGAACATCAGGTCAGCGTGCAATTGCCGGGCGGCACACTCGACATTAACTGGCCCGGACCTGGGTACGCAGTGCTGATGCAAGGCCCTGCGGTTTCAGTATTTGAAGGAACTATAGCCTTATGACTCAACAACAGCACACGCCACTGTCATCGAAACAAGTAGCGGACTATCTGCAACAACACCCTGAATTTTTCAATGAACATCTCCAGCTTCTGGAATATATGACAATTCCGCATCCCAGCGGTGAAGCCATATCGTTGGTCTCCAAACAACTGGAAATTTTCAGAAGCAAGCACAGGGAGCTGGAAAATCAGTTAAACGCACTGGTTGAAATCGCCCGCGAAAACGATATCGCTTTCAATCACATGCACCATTTGACCCTGGCTTTGCTCGATGCCGGTAATCTTGAGGAAGCCATAGCCAACCTCAACCATGTTTTTACCGAATATTTTCTCACCGATTTTGTCGCAATCAGGATTATAGCCAGAGGCGAACACGCAGCCCTAAGTCACCTGTTTATCGACCCGGGCGACCCGCAACTGAAACATTTTGATCAAATCCTGAGCCATAATCAGGCCAAATGCGGACGCCCTACCCTGGCCCAGGCCAAAATGCTGTTCGGCGAAGCCGCTACCGAAGTCGGCTCTTGCGCCATTATCCCGATGGCTTTTACTCAACTGGAAGGGCTTATTGCTATCGGCAGCCGCCAAGACAAACGCTTTCATTACAGTATGGGCAGCCTGTTTTTAACGCAAATCAGCGAAATTATCGGCACCCGTCTGATTTCGCTGTTGCAATCGCAATAACATGGACGCTCAAGCGCTTTCATTGCTGGAAGAATTTCTGGAACAACTGCAAAGCGAGAAAAGAGCGTCAGGGCATACGGTACAAAATTATCGCCGCGACCTGCAAAGACTGGTCGAATTTTGTCATCAAGCCGAAATATCGCAGTGGCCCGCGCTACAGCAAAGCGACATCCGGTCGCATATCGCAGCCCGCCACCGACAGGGTATCGGCAGTAAAAGCCTGCAACGGGAATTGTCGGCCATTCGTAGTTTTTTCAGATTTTTATTAAAAAAAAATCAGGCCACGGTCAATCCTGCACACTTTGTCAAAGCGCCGAAACAACCCAGAAAACTACCGAAAACACTGGATGTCGATCAAGTCACCGGCTTGCTCGAAGCAGGCGCGGAATCGATACTTGAAATCAGGGATCAGGCCATGTTTGAGCTGTTCTATTCTTCCGGTTTGCGCCTGAGTGAGCTGGCGGCATTGAATATCAGCGATATCGATCTGCCCGATAAAACACTGGTCGTGCAATCCGGCAAAGGCGGCAAATCCCGGATCCTGCCGGTAGGCGGCAAGGCCATTTCGGCAATAGCGCAGTGGTCGGTTTTGCGCGGCCAATTTCAGAAAAGCATTTCCGACGCATTGTTTTTATCCCAACGAGGCACCCGGCTTGGCCCTCGCGGCATTCAACGGCGACTTGAACACTGGTGCCTGAAAAAGGGCATTGCCGAACACGTTCACCCGCATATGCTCAGACATTCATTTGCCAGTCACTTACTCGAATCCAGCCAGGACTTAAGGGCGGTACAGGAGCTCCTCGGGCACAGCAATATCAGCACCACTCAAATCTATACCCACCTGAACTTTCAGCATCTGGCCGAAGTTTACGATCGGAGCCATCCGCGCGCCAAAAAAAGAATTGATTAAGCTTACTTTGTTAATGAGCCATGCTACAAAAAAACTGTTATTATTGTCTTAATGATACTTTTTATAGGGTAACAAAATGTCAGAAAGCGATTTACCGCGAAGTGATCAGCACAAAGGGCTAAAGTGGTCTATCGGCGTGATTGTCGCCATCCTATTGATCGTGGAAATAATACTTGGCGCATGGTGGGGCGCGGAACCTGGCTCTTTCAGCGTCTATGACGAAGCCATCGCGCGCACCCAAGAGACCAATACCACGACGATGCCGGTTGGTTTTGTCTATGCCAATACGCTGGCCAAAATCGCCGACGTTATCCTACATAAACCCGGCGGCTACATCACCAATGACGTGGCTCCTCCGGGCGTTTTTCTCGACAACATATCCAGTTGGGAGTATGGCGCCCTGGTCATGCTGCGCGATGGCGCCACGGCCTTGAGAAACCATTTTGCCCGGGATCAGTCGCAATCGGCCGAAGACCCCGATCTGGCCATGGCGGAACCTTATTTTTATTACGAGCGCAATTCCTGGGCGCTGCCTTCAACCGAAGCGGAGTACGAGAAAGGCATTGCCGCACTGCATCGTTACATGGCCCGCTTACAAGACCCCAAACGTGGGAAACCCGCCTATTTTTATTCCCGCGCCGACAACCTCTGGCAATATATCGAAATTGTCATCAAACGCTTGGGCGGCTTATCCACCCGGCTGTCCGCCAGCGGCTCAGGCAGTGAAATGCGGAATATCGCCTTTGAGTTGCCGCCCGACCCCGACCTGACCGCGACCGAGCAAAAAATCGTCGATCTGAAAACAGCCCCCATCAGAGCGACGCCCTGGCTTGAAATCGACAACGTATTTTACGAAGCGCGCGGCGCCAGTTGGGCGCTGCTGCATATCCTGCGAGCTATTGAACACGACTTTCGCGATATTCTGATCGACAAACGCGCGATGAATACTGTGGATATCATGATCCACGCCATGGAAAATTCCCTGGGGCCTATTTTAAGCCCGATGATACTGGACGGCGGCGGTTTTGGTTTGTTCGCCAACTATTCCCTGACCATGGCCAACTACATTGCCCGGGCCAATGCCGCTGCGCTGGATTTACGCGACCTTATGAACCGCGGATAACATCATGCAAGAACATATCAACGACAACCTGAAAAAAATCGGCACCTGGAAACGGATTTTCTTTATTCTGGTGTTTGCGGTCATCGTCGGATTGATCAGAATCTTACTTTGGGCGGTGATATTATTACAGATTGCATCGAGCTTGCTGGCCGGCACCGCCAACAAAAACATACTCGACTTTGGCCGAAAGCTTGCTGCCTATCTGTACCATATTCTGCTGTTTTTGACATTCAACAGCGACCAACTGCCCTTCCCTTTTTCCGATTGGAGCCTCACCGAAACACAAACCCTACCTGACCATGACGAACCCAAAACCTGATGTCCCATGGAAAACGCGCGCAAAATCATTCATATCGACATGGATGCTTTTTTTGCCGCCGTCGAACAACGGGACTTTCCTGATTTACGCAATAAACCCCTGATCGTCGGCGGTTTGCCCGATACCCGGGGCGTTGTCGCCACCTGTAGCTACGAAGCGCGAAAATACGGTATTCACTCGGCGATGCCTTCGGCTCATGCCGCGCGTTTATGTCCCGCAGCGGTCTTTGTTAAACCTCGCTTCGAAGCTTACCGCGAGGCTTCCGCCCAAATCAGAAAAATTTTTACCGGCTACACCGACCTCATAGAGCCGCCCTCACTGGACGAAGCTTATCTCGATGTCAGCGGCTCTGCCGCCTGTCAAGGTTCGGCCACCCTGATTGCGCAAGATATTCAGCAAAAAATCAGACAACAAACTGAATTGACCGCATCGGCCGGTGTTTCTTATAATAAATTTCTGGCCAAAATAGCATCCGACATCAACAAACCCAACGGTTTGTATGTAATCAGGCCGGAACTTGGCACACAATTTATCGAAGCTTTGCCCATCGGCAAATTCCATGGCGTCGGCAAAGCCACCGAAAAAAAAATGCAAGCACTTGGCATTTTTACCGGCAAGGATTTAAAACGACTGTCCTTAGCCCTGTTGCAGCATTATTTCGGCAAATCCGGCCTGCATTATTACAACATCTGCCGAGGCACGGATCCGCGCCCGGTCAACAATCACAGAACCCGAAAATCAATAGGTATTGAAACCACTTTTCAAAAGGACATTGACTGCCACGACTCGGCAATGACCCAGTTACTGGCATTGCTGAACAAAGCTTTGGACAAAACCGCATGCCAAAAGCTGCTGGCCCATACCCTGACCGTGAAAATCAAATACCATGATTTTGTTCAGATCACGCGCAGCCGTACCCTGCAAGAGCCCATCACAAACCGTATCAACGGACTTTGGCTTCTGAATGATTTACTCAAAAACACAGAGACCGGTACGCGCCGAATCCGTTTATTGGGCGTGTCGCTGTCGTCCTTGACCTCTGCAACACCCATCGATCATCCACAGCTCGATTTATTTGAAAATTTTGACGGCCAAAACACATAACACACATCCCGAGACAATAAAAAACCCGCTAAGCCTTATGGATTGCGGGTTTATGGGACTGTTTTGACTGTCCCTTACTCTCATTTGGTGCCGATGGCCGGACTTGAACCGGCACGACTTGCGTCACCACCCCCTCAAGATGGCGTGTCTACCAATTTCACCACATCGGCTTTATATAACTATTGAGCAGGCGTAGTGAAAGCTTGCGGCTTGTCTGCGTCTGATGAACTTTCCGGTTTTGTGGCTTCCGGCGCTGGCGCTGAATCAACGATCGTGGGCACATCGTTTATTGATGGCACGGCAATCGGCGCGGATTCATCGCTCAATAACGGCATATCTGAAACGGCTGCATCCGGTTGATCGAAGAAATCTTTGATTTCAGTATTGCTACCGCTCAGAAAAGCCAGGCCAAGACTGGTCATGAAGAATAGCGCCGCCAGAATTGCCGTGGTTCTGGATAAAAAGGAAGCTGCACCTTGGGCGCCAAAAACAGTACCGGAAGCGCCGCTACCAAAGGCGGCTCCGGCATCGGCGCCTTTGCCTTGCTGCATCAGCACCAGACCTATGACACACAACCCAAACAACACATGAAAAACTATAATGACTTGATACATATTGAATAACTACTACGCTGCTCTATAAATTTTCAAAAAACCTTCGGCATCCAGAGAGGCGCCGCCGATTAGGCCGCCATCAATATCAGGCATGGCAAAAAGTCCTTTTGCATTATCGGGTTTGACGCTGCCGCCATATAAAATCTGTAATCGTCCGGCAATTTCCAGGTTTTTTTGAGCTATGCGTTCACGGATATATTTGTGAACTTCTTGCGCTTGCTCATCGCTTGCCGTTTTACCGGTGCCGATCGCCCAAACCGGTTCATAAGCGATGACCGCCTGTTTGAAAGCTTCGATACCGACTTTGTCGATGACGGCATCGAGCTGTTCGTCGATGACGCTGAAAGTTTGATCCTGCTCGCGCTGCTCCAGCGTTTCACCAATACATAAAATAGGCGTCAAGCCTTGTGCAATAGCTTGCTCAAAACGCGCCGCGACCGATGCGTTGCTATCGCCATAATAACTTCTGCGCTCGGAATGCCCTACCAAAGCAAATTCACAATTGAATTCTTTCAGCATGGCTGCGGAGACTTCGCCGGTATAGGCGCCTGAAGCCTGGTCTGCGACGTTCTGCGCGCCCACAGCTAAAGGCGTGCCTTGCGTGAGCGCGGCTGCATCGGCCAAATACACATACGGCACACAGACAGCAATGCCGGTATCGTCCGCACTCAGGCCCGCAATGATAGATTTGCAAAGTGATTCAGCAACGGCTTTGGAACCATTCATTTTCCAGTTACCGACAACAAGCGTAGGACGCATTTCTCTCTCCTCCGGAATTAATCCGAGTATGATATATGCTTATAGGATGTAGTTCAAGCGCCCATTGCCTTACTGACTTGATCAGCGAGTTCTTGCGCGGATTTATTGACCTGTTCGGCATCGACACCTTCCACCATGACCCGGATCAGAGGCTCGGTGCCGGACGCCCTCAATAACACCCGACCGTTGTTGCCGAGCCTTTTTTCAACTTCTTTGACCGCTTTCTGAAGCCCTTCATCGCTATCTGGATTTATTTTCTTGAAGGTTTTTACATTGATCAGAACCTGCGGATATTTCTGCATGCCTGATTTCAATTCATGCAGACTTTTGCCGGTATTTTTTATTTCCGCCATAATTTGTAACGCCGAAACGATCCCATCGCCTGTTGTGGTTCTGTCAAGACAAATAATATGCCCCGAATTCTCACCGCCCAGAATGCCTTTTTTAGCCTCCAGAAGCTCCATGACATAGCGGTCGCCCACTTTGGCCCGATGAAACGCGATACCCGAATTTTTAAGCGCGTGCTCCATGCCCAGATTTGTCATTAATGTACCGACAACCGGACCGACCAGATTTCCCGTGCTCTGGCGGGATTTGGCAATAATATAAATTAGTTCATCACCATCGACGATTTCACCTTTATGGTCAACCATGATCAGGCGATCACCGTCACCATCTAGTGCAACACCAAAATCGGCTCGGTATGCCAATACTTTTTCCACCAGATATTCAGGTTGGGTGGCGCCGCATTCATCATTGATGTTGACGCCGTCGGGTTCAGCCCCGATTGCCACGACTTCGGCGCCCACTTCCTCGAAGACATGCGGCGCAATGTGGTAAGTGGCGCCATGCGCACAGTCCACCACAATCCTGAAACCGTCGAAATCCATAGCCATCGGAATAGTGCTTTTACAAAATTCGATATAACGCCCTGCGGCGTCGTCGAGACGTTGTGCTTTTCCGAGTTGGGCCGAGTTTACGGTGGTCATTGGCGCATCGAGATAACTTTCGATTTTTTTCTCCAGATCATCCGGCAATTTTGTGCCTTGCACCGAAAAAAACTTGACGCCATTATCGTAATAAGGATTGTGGGACGCGCTGATGACAATACCCGCTTGCGCACGTAGCGTCCGTGTCAAATAAGCAATTCCCGGTGTCGGCATGGGCCCGAGCAGGCGGGTATCGACACCGGCTGCGGTCAATCCGGCTTCCAGCGCCGATTCAAACATATACCCCGAAATGCGCGTATCTTTACCTATCAGAACAAAGCCTGTGCCTTCATTGGCAAAAACACGACCGGTTGCCCAGCCTAATTTCAGAAAAAAATCCGCCGTAATCGGATATTCTCCCACTTTGCCGCGAACGCCATCGGTACCGAAATATTTTTTTTCTTTCATCGCAAAGCCTGTATTTATTGATTGAGCATTTTGATACTCAAAAAAAAGGAGAGGCATCGACAGCCTCCCCTTTTCCCATATTTTACTACCTGAATAAGTCTAGCACAGAACCTTTTTTATATTGACGAGCGACTCACCAAAGGTGCCATAAGCCTGATTAAGACAACAACTCGTCAAATAAAAGGGATATTGTATTAGCCTTGTTCGGCGGCATCGCCAATGGCCGTATCCGGTTTTTTCGTCCCGGATTTATCACCGACTTTAACGCCTCCTTCCGGCGGCGTGTCGTCCCAACCTTGCGGCGCCTGCACGGGCCTGCGCGCCATCAAATCTTCAATCTGGTATTTATCGATGGTTTCATATTTAATCAAGGCCTGAGCCATCGCATGCAGAATATCTTCATTTTCTTTCAGGATTTTTTCGGCGCGTTCATAATTTTTGTCGATAATCGAACGGATTTCTTCATCTATCGTGTGCGAAGTTTCTTCCGCGACCGATTTATGCTGCGTTACCGAACGACCGAGAAAAACCTCGCCTTCTTCTTCACTGTAAGCCAAAGGGCCGAGCCTTTGCGACAAGCCCCATTTGGTCACCATGTTTCTGGCTAATTCAGTCGCCCGTTCAATATCGTTCGACGCGCCGGTACTGACTTCTTCCCAGCCGAATATCATTTCTTCGGCAATTCGTCCGCCATATAAACTGGAGATCATACTATCCAACTTGCGTTTGCTGGCGCTGTATTGATCGGCTTCGGGCAAAAACATGGTGACGCCCAAAGCCCGTCCGCGCGGCATGATGCTGACTTTGTAGACGGGATCATGGTCCGGTACCAGCTTGCCGACAATGGCGTGTCCGGCCTCATGATAAGCCGTCATTTTTTTCTCTTTATCATTCATGACCATCGAACGCCGTTCGGCACCCATAATCATCCTGTCCTTGGCTTTCTCCAGCTCGACCATACTGACCAATCTCTTGTTGGTACGGGCCGCGAACAAGGCGGCCTCGTTGACCAGATTCGCCAGATCGGCACCGGAAAAGCCCGGTGAGCCACGCGCGATCGATTTGACATCGACATCATCCGCAGACGGCACTTTTTTCATGTGGACTTTCAGAATCTGTTCCCGACCCAGAATATCGGGCAAACCTACCGTGACCTGCCGGTCAAAACGGCCCGGGCGCAACAGGGCTTTATCCAGCACATCAGGACGGTTGGTCGCGGCAATGACGATAACGCCTTCGTTGCCTTCAAAACCGTCCATTTCAACCAGCAACTGGTTCAAGGTTTGTTCGCGTTCATCGTGTCCGCCGCCCAATCCGGCGCCGCGCTGGCGGCCTACCGCATCGATTTCGTCGATGAATATGATGCAAGGCGCGTGCTTTTTAGCCTGTTCGAACATATCCCGCACCCGCGATGCGCCGACGCCGACAAACATTTCGACAAAATCCGAACCTGAAATACTGAAAAACGGTACTTTGGCTTCACCGGCAATGGCTCTGGCCAGAAGGGTTTTACCGGTGCCGGGCGGACCCACCATCAATGCCCCGCGTGGAATCTTGCCACCCAGCTTCTGGTATTTGGCCGGATCTTTTAAAAAATCCACCATTTCCTCGACTTCTTCTTTCGCTTCATCGCAACCGGCCACGTCGGCAAAAGTGACCTTGATCTGGTCTTCTTCCAACATGCGCGCCTTGCTTTTGCCGAAAGACATCGCACCGCGCCCACCGGCGCCGCCGCCTTGCATCTGCCGCATAAAGAAAACCCAAACGGCAATTAACAGCAGAATAGGGCCGAACGACACCAGCATTTGCATCAGGAAAGAGGGCTGTTCAGGGGGCAGCGCCTTGATCTCGACATTATTCGCCAGCAAATCGTCAACCAGATGCGGATCATTGGGAGAATACGTTCTGAAAGCATTACCATCCTGCATTTTGCCTTTGATGACTTTATCGTCAATCATGACCGATTGCACTTGCCCCATTTTTACGGATTGTATAAATTGCGTATAGGACAGCGAAGTATCGGCGCGGCCTCCCTGTGGAGAAAAATTGTTGAAAACCGACATCAGCACTACCGCGATGACAACCCATAAAATTATATTTTTAAGCATATCGTTCAAGTTACCCGCTCTCGGCCGCTAACGGCCTTCGGTTTAAAGATTTGAAAAGTATATCAGCAAAGCGTGGCCCTGACTTTAGAATATAGCATCAGTATGACAAGCCAAGGTTCATATAAACTATGGTGACCCACAGACTTTATTTAAACCCCTTGGCCAAAATATAAACTTCATTGCTTCGGGCTCTGGACGCTTTGGGTTTTCTGATCACCACCGTGGCAAACGATTGACGTATATCCTGCAGGAATTTTTCATAGCCTTCGCCCTGAAAGGTTTTGACCACGAAGCTACCGTCACGGCTAAGTACCGTGCGTGCGGTATCGAGAGCCAGCTCGCATAAATACAGAGCATTGGGTTGATCAATGCCTTTGTTGCCGCTCATGTTGGGCGCCATATCGGATAAAACGACAGCGACAGGCGCACCATCGAGCGCCGCATACAATTCATCCAGAACCAAAGCCTCGCGAAAATCGCCCTGGATAAATTCGACACCTTCAATCGGCTCCATCGGTAAAATATCCAGAGCCACGACTTTGTTTTTTTTACCGATGATTTTTCTGACGTATTGTGACCAGCCGCCCGGCGCCGCACCGAGATCGACCACATTCATACCCGGCCTGATAATCCGGTCCTTTTCCTGCAGCTCGATTAACTTGAACACGGCACGGGAGCGCCACCCCTGATCCTGCGCCATTTTGACATATTCATCCTGAAAATGTTCTTGTAGCCACAAGTGGCTGCTTTTACTTCGTCCCATAGCTTTATTGATGTAAAATCTTAACTTTTATCTAAAAGGAAACCGCGTGAAGCCCGCCGAGAAAAAACAGTTTAAAGCCCAAGCCCACAACCTGAAACCGGTCATTATAATAGGCCAGTCCGGCCTGACCCAAGGCGTTTTGGCGGAAATCGAGATTGCCCTCGACTGTCACGAGCTCATCAAGGTAAAAATACGCGCCGAACGCGAGCAACGCAATACCCTCAAGGAAGAAATCTGTACCCGCACACACGCCGAACTCATCCAGAGTATCGGCCAGATCATTGTCATTTACAGGTTCAACCCTAGCAAAAACGCAATCACTCTGTCTGCCGGACAAAAAAGCCCCCGCAAATCGGACAAGCGAAGAAGACTGTGAAAACATTTCAAACAAGGCTTGGATCCACGGTAAATTTGCGCTAGCCCTTTAAGGAAGGCGTGACGCCGCGAATAGAATTCTGAGTCATACGCAAATAGTCAAAAACTAACCGGATATTACGGTTCAATTGCTGCATTTTTCAGCAACGCTTGTCTTTCCTTTGGCGAACATTTTGATCACCCCGACTGCAAAACGACGCAGGCGTGTCATGCTCTCAGGGCCGTTGCCTTTAGAAATTCGACTGTGATCTTCGTCATAATTCCAGTCGATAATAGAGTGGCACGAATTTTCGATGGCCCAATGGCCACGATTAATCGTAAGTAGTCGTTGAGCATTCGCTTGCTCAGCCGGTCTACTGGTGATACCCGGTGTCGTTTCAACGGTGAGCTTTTGGCTTTTTTTATGAAAGACTTCGCGTTCGCTCAGAAACACCTGTTCGACATGGGAAAAGTCAAGGTAGGCATTCAATGCCGAGCTGCACCCAATACGACGCGTCTCAATCCTGCTATGATCGGACGGCGTGACCTCGCTATAATCAGGGATGCCGCGCCCCTCAAAAAGCAGCGTAATATCCGCCTGTAACAAGGGCTGATTGCCTCTTGCGCAACCGCTTGCAAGGGACGAACGAAAACCAGTTTGGGCGACTGCCCGTTAGCACTGTAACCGTCATTCGTGCGCCGATAACCTTGGATTTGCCCCACGCAATGCCAATTGGCCGTGCGGCAAACCGTGCAGTGAAGGCGTGAGGGGTCAACGAAGGCTGCCAGAAGCAGCAAGGTTTTGTCAAAATGCGCCTACCAATCGGCAGTGATGCGTCGTTGGCTGAGAGAGAGAGAGAGTACTTTGGAACCGAGGTTGGGGCAGCGCCGATCCGACAAAATCAGAAAACGGCTATTGTTGGCAATGAAATTCAGGCGACTGTATTGTACCGGTAACGCCAGCCAATCCAACGGTCTCTTGCGCTACATTTCCAGGCGGCGGCCGAAAAACTCAGCAAGGCCACTCATTCTTCTCCGTAGGTGGCGACATACCAAAGCCTATGGCCAATTTTTGCCAGATCACCCAGGTAGTGATGTTGCTGCATTAAGGCTCGATAGCGCGGCTCTTCGGTTTTGGCGACAGGACGAACAGATAAGTGCTCAAGATTGATTTTTCATGAGCCGTTTTATACATAGAAATAGCTTCTATGTCCAGAACTGATGTTAAATTGCTGAATACAGGCGTTGCAAGCGTCTTGATATTTTGCTTATTTTTTGCAAATGGCGTTCCACGCTGTCATCCAAACCTGTGACTGATAGGCTTCTACATTTTTAGCTAAACTTCCCGCTAATGCCATGCGCAACGTTTGGTTGATGATGCCGAAAAAATACATGTAGGCTTGCAATGGATCGGTGCCGCGTATTTCCTCGAAGCGGATGCCTGTTTGTATGATTTTGAGTATTTTTACAAAAGGCGCTGTTTCAAGCAGAGGTTTTTCCTCGGGCAAAAATTCATGCCGGTTCATCACCAGAAGAAAGGTCATGACATTGGGCGCTGTCTGCGTCAACCTGAACAATAAACCGACGATTTCGCGCAATTGTTCCGAAGGTTTTTTATTGCGCCGACGGATGTCATCGATTGAAATGCTCAAGCTATCGAGAATGTCAGCGTAAAGCGCGCTGGCGATGGTTTGTTTATTTTTGAAATGTTGATAAATGCTGCTGGTGGTTTTAAGTCCGACGGCTTCGGCAATATCGGACAGCGAAGTATTGAAATAGCCTTTTTCCGCAAAAAGTTTTAAAGCAGCCAGTAATATTTCATCTTGTGAGTCCAGTTTTTTCTTGTTGTTATCTGTTTCCTGATCCATTTTTATTTCACAGCAATGTCATTATGCTGCCTGTCATAAGTTAAAATAACCAATGCCGCTTGCGGCATCGGATGATGAGTTCATTCGGCGCAGTTAACGTAAACTGGAAATCAGTTTTCCTGTATAACGGTCAAGGCCGCTTTCAAATAGTTGAACATGGACCACAAGGTCAATATTACCGCCAGATAAAGCAATATATAGCCTGATATTCTGACCGGTAAGCCTGCAACATCCTCGCCGTAAAGCAATAAACCAATCGCGACCATCTGCGCACTCGTTTTCCATTTGCCGAGCTCCGAAACCTTTACTTTTGCCCGTTGCCCCAACTCCGCCATCCATTCGCGCAGTGAGGCAATGGTGATTTCACGACCGATAATAATGGCCGCAGGTACCGCCAAATAAGGCGACCCTTCCTGCTGCACAATCAGTACCAGCACGAAAGCGACCATCAGTTTGTCGGCCACCGGATCCAAAAAAGCGCCAAACGGGGTTTCCAAACCCATTTTACGGGCCAGATAGCCATCGAGCCAATCGGTAATGCCCGCCAGGGTAAAAATTACGGTACTCGCCAGACGGGCATGTTCCCAAGGCAAATAAAACACCACCGCAAGCAAGGGAATTAAAATAATCCTCAGCAAGGTCAGATTGGTGGGTAAGTTGAAGTCAATGGCCATCTTGATGGTGTAGTGTTTCGTAAATCCGTTGCGCCAATTGTTTGCTGATGCCGCCGATACCGCTCAAATCGTCCACGCCAGCCCGGAATAAGCTCTGTAAACCGCCAAATTGCCGTAATAATAATTGCCGGCGTTTGGGGCCAAGACCGGGTATATCTTCGAGCACCGAGTGTTTTTTAGCTTTGCTGCGGCGTTGTCTGTGCCCTGTTATCGCAAAACGATGGGCTTCATCGCGGATATGCTGAATCAACAATAATCCCGACGCGCCCGGATCGACAGACAAAGCGTGTTCCTGATCGGTCAGGATCAATTTTTCCATGCCCGCTTTACGATCCGGCCCTTTTGCAACGCCGACTATCATAACATTGTTTATGTCCAAATCCGCTAAAGCCTTTTGCGCTTCGTTGACTTGACCCCGGCCGCCATCGATCAATAAAATGTCGGGCGCTTCATGTTCACCTTTTTTCAGGCGGGTAAAACGCCGCGACACAGCTTGCTGTATCGCCGCATAATCATCGCCACCGGTAATGCCTTCGATATTGAAACGGCGGTAGGCTGATTTTACCGGCCCTTCCCTGTCAAAGACAACACATGAAGCGACTGTCTGGTCACCCTGGGTATGGCTGATGTCGAAACATTCAAGTCGTTGGGGCAATTGCGGACAGCCTAGTTGTTCCTGCAAACTCAAAAACCGCGCGTAAATGCCCTGCTTATCGGCCAGTCTCGATTGCAGTGAGTTTTCGGCATTGGTCAGCGCCATTTGCAACCATTTCTGACGTTCGCCTCTGACATTACAGCTTATCGACACGGCATGTTGCGCCCGTTGCGTCAGCATCTGTGCCAATAAATCGGCCTCCTCCGGCTCATGGCTGACGATAATGTCAAAAGGTGCTTGTCTTTCCAGATAATATTGAGCTATAAAAGCTTGTAATACCTTGGCAGGCTCATCTTCTCCGGCCAGCTTGGGGAAAAAGGATTTATTGCCGAGCGTCTGGCCTTTGCGGATGAAGAAAACCTGAACGCAGGCAACGCCTGCCCGTGCCGCGCAAGCTATAATATCGACATCACCACGTTCGCCATGGATAAAATGTTTTTCCAGTATCAATCTTAACCGGGCGATTTGATCGCGGTATCCGGCGGCTTTTTCAAAAGCCAGCTCAGCCGCCGCCGCTTCCATTTGTTCAATCAGGCGGTCTATCAGCAAATCCCCCTTGCCTTCCAAAAACAGCACACTGCTTTCAACATCCAACGCATAGGCAGCCTGGTCGATCAAACCGACACAAGGCGCGGTACAGCGTTCAATCTGATATTGCAGGCAAGGGCGTGCGCGGTTTAAATAATAAGAATCCTCACATTGGCGCACAGGAAATATTTTTTGCAACAGTTTAAGCGTTTCTTTCACGGCGCCGGCGCTCGGATAAGGGCCGAAATAGTGGCCTTGCTTTTTTTTCGAGCCTCGGTGAACACTGATGCGGGGAAAGTCCTGCTGACTGGAAATATAGATATAAGGATAGGATTTATCGTCGCGCAGACAGATATTGTAACGCGGCATATAGCGTTTGATTTGCTGGCTTTCCAGCAATAACGCTTCACCTTCGGTAGGGGTCACAGTGACTTCAATGGCCGCCACTTTGCTGACCATCGCCTGTTGTTTCGGCGATGCCGCTTGCGTTCTGAAATAACTGGAAACGCGATTTTTAAGATTTTTGGCTTTGCCGATATAGATAATTTCGCCTTTGGCATCGAGCATTTTATAAATCCCCGGGCGCCCGGTCAGGGTTTTTATAAAGGCTTTGGCATCAAATTCGGCGACAGTCATTGGCATAAAATGCTAGCCTAATTCAACTTTACTTGCAACCACTGCACCCGGCAACACGTTTACTTCAAGGTTTCAACGCCAACCCGAAAAACCGCAGCACCAGTCCGGCAAGAGAGCTTGGGATCGGTTTTTTCTGCTTTCCACATCCAGAGAGAGGCGTAGATGCCTTCTTAAACCGCAAGCGTTATTTTGTTCATGGCAACTGGCCATCCCCGAAGAGTAAAACTGTATTTTAGAGGCCGCGCAGCAGCCAATACACGGCAAACGCGGCGATCAGATGTTTCAGGCTATGGCCGCTGATGATCCCGCCGATCGCGAAAAGCGGTGCATCGAGCAGCAGGTCGAACACGAGAGCCAAGGCATAGAGTGCCAGCACGACCAGTACATCCCGATCCCACCTGGGCCCAGAGCGCGAGGGAAACAGCAGCAGTACACAGGGCACCAAAAACATAGGAAAAAATTGCATGAAACCGTACAGGCGTAAATCCTCCCTTCCCTGTTGTTCGCCCAGATACCAGTACATCACACTGGCCAGACCCAGCGTGATCAAAATCGGCAGTCCCAGACGTGCGGCCGGTTCACCGATGCGCCGACCTAACGCCAAATCCAAAAAAGCCATGAAGCAAAGCATCATCGGCAAACGATCCCACAACAAGCGCACATTGTCCGGCGCCCAATGGTAGTAGGCCGAACCCAACCCAACTTCGTCACCTAATAACGAAGTTCCCCGCCATTTCAATCAGTTAAAAATTTTAACTACTGTCGGTTGGCACTACAGATTTTTTGCTG
>PGZD01000106.1 GCA_002843155.1 Gammaproteobacteria bacterium HGW-Gammaproteobacteria-3 | reverse complement strand
GAACAGCAAAAAATCTGTAGTGCCAACCGATAGTAGTTAAAATTTTTAACTGATTGAAATGGCGGGGAACTTCGTTATTAGGTGACGAAGTTGGGCTAAGCCCGCCGATGGCCGCTATCGCGCAAGGTTTGCTCCGCGCTCTGACATCCGCCGCGCCCGTCGCCCGGTAAACCGGGCTCCTACGGGGGGGGATTGTTGTCGCCCGGTAAACCGGGCTCCTACGGGGTAGGCCTGTGCAGGCGACCGATGAAGCCGGCGCCGGGGTCTATAAAAACGCCCAACAAAAAATAAATGTTGTTTTAAAGTCAAAATTGTGTTTTTATTAACACAGCAAGATTTACAGTCGGATTTGTCTGTAACACACCGGTAACCTCAATAATGCCGATAAAGCTTTATACTGTAGCCTGCACCGATAACCCGGAAAATAACTTAAAAAACCTTAACTTTATCAGCTAAGCGCCAGATAAATTATAAAATTATTTTGTTTTTGCGGCCCGGTCGGCTTGACAGAGGGCGAGACCCTTCTATAATCACCCTGACTGTAAAATTTAACGGAGCAACCAAGCATTGATTAAAACCACCCTGATGGCAGCGGCGACCGCCGCAGCGCTAAGCGGATGCGCGGCCAACAGCGTCTGCGAAGATTACCAGAACATGCTGGCGGTAGAAACCCGAGTGCAAAACCGCTGGCAAGACTTGATTGAAAATAAACACCAGAGCGTCTATACTTATTTCGTCGGCAGTTATAAGGCGATGGTGTCTGAGCAAGACTATCTAAAAACAGTCAACCCCAGAATACAATGGAAGTCGGTTGATATTACACGGACGCGCTGCAGTCAGGATACCTGCGACGTGCATGTGACCGCTAAATACCACATGCCGCCGCAGTTTGGCCTGCCGCAAGGCGTTGATGCCAGTAGCATGATCGTGGAAAAATGGCTAAGGAAAGACGGGGAGTGGTGGTTTATACCACCGTTGAAAAAATAGCTCCAAACCGGCCCGCCGGTTTGGAGTGCAACGATTTAGTAGTTAAATCTGCTAAACAAGCTGTATTGCGGGTAGCCCGGCAAGCAGCGGGTTTGGACATCCGGTGTCCGCACGGGGTGTTTTAGGCACAAAATATGTCAATTAGCATTAAGGAACCAATATGAAACTGAAAAAACTAAACAAGGCGCTGATAGCGGCCGGGCTTGTTGCAGGCTCTGCAATCACCGCACCTGTCGATGCGGTGATGCTGTCCAATGATGGCCTCGGCGAAGTCCTGTTCTGCCCGTTCTACACGGTGCAAGGCCCGCAAGACGCCGCGCGCACCACATTATTCTCCGTAGTCAACCATAACACGTCAGAATACAAAGCGGTCAAAGTGCGTTTCCATGAAGCCCACAACAGCCGTGACGCGCTTGACTTCAACCTGTATCTGTCGCCGGGCGATGTCTGGACCGGTACGTTAAGCCGGGATGCTGACGGCGTAGCCACGCTGAGCACCACCGACAAAAGCTGTACTATCCCGACCAGCATCATGACCGAGCCGACGCCATTCAAAACCCTCGCTTTCACCCAAGCAGCCAACAACGACGGCGGTAACCAGGATGCCTTGCGCACCAACGAAGGTTACTTTGAAGTCATCGAAATGGGCGTGATTGACAAGGATGCGCTGTTGCTGACAACTGGTTCAAGCGGCCCCTTGAGCGCTTTCCCAGGCATCGACACTTTTGGCGAAGCCATCAAGCACGTCAACGGCCTTCCCGGCGGCGCTTTGGGTAGCGATGGCGTACCGGTAGGCTGCGCGGCGCTGCAGGAAGCGGCTGTCAATACCAATGGCACATGGAAAGTGCCCAATGTTGACGGCGTTGCCGCCAACCTGGATAACGCGCACGTAGCCGTTGCCCAGCCAACGGGCGATTTGTCCGGCACCGTGCTGGTGGTTCAGCCCTCTTTAGGCACGGTAACGTCGTTCAACACCACGCCGTTGAAGCATTTTTATGATGTGGCGCCTGCAAGCGATTCTGCGTGTACTGCTACTCCCGGTGGTAATACTGGCACTGAATTCTGCGAAACTAACGGTGTACCACTTATTGACGCCAGCACCACCAACCGCGCCTTTGATGACTTGCACAGCTTCAAGGATTTAGACCCCACCACGGCAAACTCGCGTTCGGTACAAACCTATCCGAACATCGCCATGGCCTTCCCGCAAATCAGTACCCATGTCACGCCTGATACTTTAGGCGGTACGCTGACCGTACTGGAATGGGCCGACAACGAAGCGGTCTCCAGCGGCATTACCCAAGGCTCCGCACCGGAATATTTTGCGTCGGTAAAAGATTTAGATTTAGCTTTGTCGAATGATGCTTCTGCTGTGTTATCTGCTGCTGCTGCTGCTGCTGCTGCTGACTGCGGGGGTACTGACGGTGTTCCATCAGTAGTTGCGACCGACGGAATCTGCGCCAACGCACGCCCGGTTTCTGCGGTTCTCGCAGTCACCAATCTGAAAAACGAGTTTGTGCTGGAACAGGATGCGGCATCGGGTGTTGACTTTAGAACCGATATCATCGTTGCTTTCCCGACCAAATGGTATTTCAGTGACAACGGCGTTTACGATCCTGCCGCCGGCAAAGTTCTGGATGCGGTAGGCGGCATCGAAGTGTCCGCTCTGGAAGCCTTGGCTCAACCGCCTTTTACGGCGCAATTCGTCAGTAAAGGCAGCAAACGTGACCAGGCTTGTGAAAAATTCACTTTCAGCGTTTGGGACAGAGAAGAAGGCAAGCCAAGCTCTACCCCCGGTGTTCTGGTGCCCTCGCCTGCGATCAACGTGACCGCGCCCGGCAACTTTTTCTGTCATGAAGCCAACGTAATCTCGTTGAATGACGGCGATTTGTTATCTTCGCGTATCGCCAACGGCTTAACTGCGACCGTGGCAGACTCTGCCGGCGGCACCAACGCATTCAATATCGACCTTCCAAACGGCATTTTGTCCGGCTGGTTTGATATTGCGTTTGATGCGGCGCATACGGTGACATCGGTTGCTGCTGGTGGTCCCGCTGAGGCGCTGGTGACTGCTATAACACCATCAGGCATCGTCAAAGGCTTGCCGGCGCTCGGTGCGGTATCGGAAGGTTTGGTTAGCGGCGCGGATGGCTTCTTCGGTAACTTCACCGCTGGCATCCCGCACAAAAGGGTAGTAGAAGTATCAGTACCGTAACATTAGCTACACTGCGTTAACCTGCACGACCATTAAATGGGGTTAATTTATTAACCCCTGTTAGAACCTGAAAGGGCGGAGGCGACTCCGCCCTTTTTTGTGCGTGTTGATTTTAGCTGCACATACCCGGAGTTTGTCTTCGTTCATCGCCCGGTAAACCGGGCTCCTACATCGCCCGGAAATCCTGGCTCCTACATCGCCCGGAAATCTGGGCTCCTACAACGCCCGTAAATCCGGGCGCCTGCAACGTCCGGATTTACGGGCGCCATGCGCCCCGTAGGAGCCCGGATTTCCGGGCGACCGGGCGTGGCACGGCCTTTGCCGCGCAATGGACCTTGGGGCGTGGATAAAAGCGTTATGCGCCGGATAAAGGGGTTTTTTGCCGCGACGAAGGGCGTGTCTTCGTTCATCGCCCGGTAAACCGGGCTCCTACAATAATCCGCAAATCCGGGCGCCTGCATCGCCCGCAAATCCTGGCTCCTGCTTCGCGGTGCACAGAGTTCCTGCGGGAAGAGCGCAGGTATCGAATGATGGACGCCGCAGGCATAATTAACGATAATAAAGAGATTTTAAAGAATGTTCAGAAAAGAAGGTAAGCATGATAGCGAAAAAATCAGTTTTATCCAGCCTGGCGTTATTAATGGCGACGACACCAATGCTTCACGCGGAGGACGTCGTTCTGGCCAAAGGCCCGTTGGTGACCGTCACCCGCGCGCAATTCGAACAAGCCTTGCAGCGTTTGGATGACCTTGACAGAAAACAATTTTTGAGCAAGGAAACGCGGGTTTTTAAAGCCGTTCAGAGCTATTACATTACCCAGGCGGCGATTGTTGAAGCCAAGCAACAAGGCATTTACGACTCGCCTAAAATGCAGGCTTTGATTGAAAAAGCGATCGGCGATACCGTGCTGCGGGAAATGTATAGCCGCTATATGGCGGAACAGCCGCCGATCGACCCTGAAGCGCTGGCGCGGGATTATTATCAAGCCCATCTGACGGATTATCTCAGTCCGGAAAAAATCAGCGCCGCGCATATTTTGATCGACGCCAAAGTGCGCAGTCAGGACGAGGCTAAAGCTCTGGCGGAAAAAATCCGGCAGGAAGCATTGTCTGGTAAAGATTTCGCCAAGCTGGCGGATGAGTATTCAAACGACCCGAGCGTGGTGAAAAATCACGGCGATTTGGGTTTTTTTGAAAGAAACCAGATGGTCGCGCCCTTTGCCGAAGCCGCCTTCGCATTGAAAGCGCCGGATGACATCAGTCCGGTAGTGGAAACCCCGTTCGGTTTCCATATCATTAAATTGCAAGGTCGTAAAGCTGCTGAACCGGTTGCATTCGATAAAGTCAAGGTAGATATTCTTAAAATAATCGAACGCGATCAGGAAGAGCGCTATCGGACGAAATTCAAAAATCATTTAACCGACATCGAGCATACCGAAATTAATAACGAGGCCATCAAAGCGTTGGTGACAACGTTTCCGTAAGGCTTTGACGGTGGACAGCTTCCTTTATAAAGCGGCCGTTTGCCCGGTCGCCCGGTAAACCGGGCTCCTACAATAATCCGTAAATCCGGGCGCCATGCGCCCCGTAGGAGCCTGGATTTCCGGGCGACCGGGCGTGTTGCAAATTCTGGGTTACCGGAAACGGGGGTACCACGATGAAATCACAAGCGCACGGTAGTCATCTGCGTAAAGGCCGTGTTTCCGAAGCGGGTCGGGTTTATTTGTTGACGATGGTCACCAAAAATCGCCGTCGGGTATTTGCCGATTTTGCGGCGGCGCGCGTGGCGGTTTGTTGTTTGCACAGCGATGCAGTGCGTAAGTCCGGTCAAATCCTGGCTTTTGTGGTGATGCCCGATCATGTTCATTGGCTGCTGGCGCTGGGGCAAAAGGCTTCAGTGAGCGGTGCGGTGCGTGTGTTTCGGGCGAAAGTCAGTTTGGCCTTGGGTGAGAAAATATGGCAGAAAGGGTTTTATGACCGGGGTTTGCGCGCAGAAGAAGATGTCGCTGCGGTGGCGCGGTATATTATCGCCAATCCGTTGCGCGCCGGATTGGTCGATTCGGTGGGTGATTATCCGCATTGGGATGCGGTTTGGTTGTAGGAGCCCGGATTTCCGGGCGACCGGGCGTGGCACGGCCTTTGCCGCGCAATGGACCTTGGGGCGTGGATAAAAGCGTTATGCGCCGGATAAAGGGGGGGGGTTGCCGCGACGAAGGGCGTGTCTTCGTTCATCGCCCCTCCTACATCGCCCGGTAAACCGGGCTCCTACAATAATCCGGAAATCCTGGCGCCTACATCGCCCGGTAAACCGGGCTCCTACAATAATCCGGAAATCCGGGTTCCTACGACACGGTGGAAAGGCATCGGTGATATTACAGGGTTACAGGATATGTTAAAAAAAGATACGCTATTGCACCGGTTATATTTAATCAAGGTGCTGTTTTGGCGGGATTTTGAGAGTCATTATATTCAAAACCGCTTGGGTTTGACTTGGGTGGTGTTAAATCCGCTGTTTATCGTGTTGCTTTATACTTTTGTGTTTGCGGTGGTTTTGAGTATCCGTAACCCACAAGGGGCAGGGACGTATAGTTATGCGGTTTTTTTGTTGTCCGGTATGATTCCTTATTTGGCGATCAGCGAGGTGATGCAAACATCGTCGGCGTGTTTAAGCGAGAAAAAAACTTTGTTGATCAAGTCAATATTCCCGGCCGATGTGTTGCCCGTGGTTGCGGTGTTGTTGAGTGTAGTCGGTGAGGCGGTGACTTTGTCAATGGTGCTGGCGGTGGCCGTTTATGAGCACCATGGCGACATTAAATTGTTGTGGTTGTTGATTCCGTTGCTCGTGTTGTTGCGTGTGTTGTTTTCATTGGGGTTGGCTTGGTGGATCAGTATTTTAGCGGTATTTATCCCGGATTTGCGCCAGGCACTGGGTCTTGTCACTTCGGCGTGGATGTTTTTGACGCCGATTTTGTACCCGCTGGAAACGGGGCCTGCAAATTTTAGGGGCCTGCAAGATTACAATCCCTTGTATATCATCGTGGCGGCTTACCGGTCGGTTATTTTGCAGGGAGCTTGGCCGGATATGCGTGTATTGTGGTGGTGGGTACTGATCTTTGTGGGGCTGAATGTGTCCGGTTATTGGCTGTTTAAAAAGCTATTGCCGCGCGCCAAGGATTTTTTGTAGGCCTGGTTTGTCGAATGCAAAAAATTAAGAAAAAAAGGGGACCGGTTAATGTTTGCGATTAAGGCTGAAGGGCTGGGTAAAGAGTACCGGCTTTATAGTCAACCCTGGGATAGTTTAAAAGAATGGTTAATCCGAAAGCCTTGCCATGAAACCATTAACGCTTTGTCCGGAATCGATTTTGAGTTATTGCCGGGCGAGACTTTGGGCATTGTCGGAAATAATGGCGCGGGTAAGTCAACGTTACTGAAATTGTTGGCGGGAACGATTCCCGCGAGTACCGGCAGCTATCAAACACAGGGCCGAATTTCGGCGATTCTGGAATTGGGTTCGGGCTTTCATCCTGAGTTCAGCGGCCGTGAAAACGCCAAAATGGGCTGTGCGTTGATGGGTTTGACGGCGGCTGAATCGCTGACGGCGTTGCCTGCCATTATCGCTTTTTCGGAACTGGGCCATTTCATCGATAAGCCGGTAAAAACTTATTCCAGCGGCATGTATGTACGCCTTGCTTTTTCGGTGGTGACGGCGATCGATCCGGATATTTTAATTGTCGATGAGGCGCTATCGGTCGGCGATCAACATTTTCAACGCAAGAGTTTAAGCCGAATGCGCGAATTTCGGGAGTCGGGTAAAACCATTATTTTTTGTACGCATAATTTGTATCAGATTAAAGAGTTGTGCGCCAAGGCGTTGTGGTTGGAGCAGGGGCGAATGGTTGAATTCGGTGCCGCTTTTGATGTGGTGGACAATTATCAGGATGCCATGAGACAGCAGGATGTGGCGTGTGAAATTGAAAGAAAACAAAGCACTCACACGCCAGCGAGTGAAGATCATATTGTCAATGTTGCACTTTTAGGCGGACAGAAAGGCGAGGGTTATTTTGTCACCGGCACCGAGATGGTTGTGCAGGTAGAGGCCGCTTTAGCTTCGGTGGCGGCAGAAGATGTGCAGATCGGGGTAGTTATTATGCGCAACGATCATATCCATTGTTATGGTGTCAGCACGCAAATCGATCAGGTGCCGTTAAAGCCAATGGGTAATGGACGGGTTTCGATCAATCTGGTATTGGAGTCTTTGCCGTTATTATCGGGTAAGTATTATTTATGCGTTTATTTGTTAGGCGCCGACGGTATTCATATTTACGATTATCGGGAAGAAATTTGCCCTTTTGTGGTGCGGCATAAAACCAAGGAAGTCGGTGTTGCGCGCCTGGCTCATCAGTGGCGCTGAGCTTGCTTCGTTGCAGGCGCCCGGTTGGCGGGCTATGGGCGCAGACCAATCCATTCGCTTAGGGCAAGCATCTGAATAAGCCAGGCGATAAAGCTTTTGTCGCTCCGGGGACGCTACGAAATAAAACGCTTCTTATCGCCCGACCGCCCGATAAATCGGGTTCCTACGGATTGTCTATTCAGGTTGTTTTCACTCATGACATTACGAAAAAATTTATGGGATAGCATTAGTTATAATGGCTTTTATCCTGTTTGCCGCCATTTGCCGTTGAAGGTATCCTACCAGCTGGCTACCGCAAAAGGAATGCTCGATTCGATGCTGGATGCGGAGCGCATTGAGCGGATAAACTCGGCCATGCAGCAGGCTTTTGGTGAGCAGAAAGGGCGGAATAACGCGCGGCAATGGGCAAAATACCATGTCTGTATGTTGTCCAGGGAGATAATGGATGTTTTTTGGCTGGAAAAAATCCGCCCTGAAACTATTGACCGGTTTATCACGCTGAAAGGATTGGATAATTATTTGTCGGCGAAAGCCACGGGCCGCCCCGTTATTTTATATACCGCGCATTTTGGCCGTTTGATTATGCCGGCCATTGCTCTGGGAATCAAGGGGCATCAAACTTCGGCTTTGACCGCGCCGGTGGGTGAAGACGCTGTGGATTCGTGTGTTTTGCATGGCTATCTTAAATATAAAATTGCGCGAATGCAGGCTATTATGCAAGGCGACTTTATCAGCTCAGCCGATTCGATGCGTGCCTTATATAGAATTCTTCAGCGCGGAGAGACTTTAATCGTATTGATCGATGTGGCGCCGCTGCCTGGCCAGCCGTTTTATGAAATGCCTTTTTTGCATGGCGTGGCGCGATTTCCGAAAGGGATTGTAAAATTGGCGATGAAAACGGGAGCTTTATTGGTGCCTTACTTTACCACTGAGAACGAAAATGGCTTGGTCGGTGAGTTTTTGCCAATGTTGGATATAACATCGCTGGACGAACAGGCCGTTTTGCAGGCTATTTTGTCGCCAGTGGAAAAACAAATATTTCGACATCCCGAGCAATGGTGGATGTGGCCCTGGCTCAATGCCTTTTGGACAAAGTGATAAGGCGTATGACTACAGCGCTGCCGGAATGACGTTGTTGCTGAAACATATTTATAATCAGGTGGCTTATTTTACTTGTCGGATGGCATTCACGGTATTATGGCCAATCGTTTGCTTTGTCTGCTAGCATTGGGATTCATCTCAATTTTGTCGGGTCATCTGATGAATTCGAGATCGCAACTGTTGGATTAGTACAACAATAGGGTTTTTCCTTGCTAAAGGTTTATTTTCTCCACGAAAGCGGATTATTTTTGCAGGATTTCCAGCTACAACTGCAAACGGCGGGACATTTTCAGTAACAACCGAGCCGGCGCCAACTACTGCGCCCCGTCCAATATTTCTCCCTTGTAGGATGGTACAGCCCGCGCCTAGCCATGCGCCCTGTCCAATTCGCACTGATCCATAAGTTAAATCATTATGCAAGATACTTTCATGTCCCATTTCAACACTGTGTCCTGCTGTGAGGATACGGACATGAGGTCCGATTAGTGTATCATCTTCAATATAGAGTCCGCCTTCTCCAGACAAAAAACTGCCTACATTAACAATGACTCTGTTGCCCAGGAAAATACCCGAAAATTGAGATTCAGTTTTATTTGAAACGACTAACCGCACATGTTCAAACAAAATAACGCCATCACTGATTTTTATTAACGGGTCTTTTATATTGAAAGGGCCTCTGCGCCAAATGCTAACTGACTCGGCAATACGACAGCCTGTTCCTATTTGTTCTATGAGAGGGTGTTCAATTACAATCTCCGGCACTCCATCCGCCACTTTTTGCTCACCTGTATAGTTGTAAGGTTTTTAATGTGGGGTTATTTTATAATTCTTGGTGTTTTTATGCAAAAAACGATCAAACCCGTAAGGCGGATTCGCCGATAGGCAATCTGACAAAAGCTTTGATGAGTGTTGGCGTTTTGCTATCGCGAAAACGCCCTACAGTCCACAACAACTGAGAATGAGCCCAGCACATCCGATGGCTCTGACCGCACGGCGCTTGGCTCAGTTGAGAGAAAAAGGAAAACGCACAAAAAGACAGGGGGATAGATGTGATAACGCAAGGCCTGGCCCCTTTGTTTCGCTTTTTTTTGTGCGAAGCTTCGTGTTAAGGGCGAAAAACCTCATCCAGGGTTGTTGCGTCCAGCAGGAATAAAAGGGGTCAGGTTAACTTTAATTTTTCGTATTGGCGTTCCCCAACAGATTATTCAGCGTGGCAATAACCATCAGGTTTGTTTTGCATCCGAACAGGATTTTGCAGCCTACATTACCTGGCTAAAAACATACGCCGCCAAATTTAAGATTGAAATTCATGCCTGGGTACTCATGACTAATCATGTTCATCTGCTCTGCACACCGCGTGCAGCAAGTCGAGTTATTAACGGGAGGGCAAATGACGGAAAAAAAAAGAGAGGGCGTCGACTTGGTTGGAGCAAGCATAAGGAATGATGCAAAGAAATTTAGATTAAATTTGACGGCGAAGATTGAAACGGTAAATTTAAAGTTAACCTGACCCCAATTATTACCTGATGTTACGCAGAGGCTGACTGTCCCCTGAGTTTCGCCAATTCCTTCAATGCCTGCTGAAGCGCGCCAATGTAAAGCTTACTTCGCAACGCAAAGTGGTTCATCTTGTGTGTCAGGTGCAGGTATTCCAATTGGAACGCAGCATAAATCGCCATGAAGACATGATTGCTTTGTGTCCTGATACATTGGGTCGGCGATTTTGCCAAGCCGACATTGGATTTGAGTGTCTTATGGAAGACTTCCACGCTCCACCGTTTTTGGTAGATTGCTTCAATCCCGGCAGCATCGCAGGTTAAGTCACTGCAGGCCAGATACAGGGTGCCCGTGCTGCCGTCTTTGTTTGTAAAGAGTTGGCGGTGGAGCAAGACTGGAAAATCCAGTCCCTTGATCCAAGCCTGCACAGGGGTATGTTCTTGCCATTCCAGTTGGTCAATCCGTGTAAAGCCACCTTGTTTTTTGTCTTCTTCTGTCAAAGCCACGGTACGGTTGGTTTTCAGCGACATGATAAAGTGCTTGTCCAGGTCGTGCCGGATAAACCCCATGTTTTCCTTGGACGCAAACCAGCTGTCCGTCAATACGTAGCGATACTTGATCTGGTTGCGCTGGCAGACCGCCAATCGGGCTCGCAACAGTTCGTTTTTGCTCGTGGTGCTTTTACGCTTCCGTTTCTTGGTCTTGATGTCACAGAATTCAATGGGCTTTTTGACCAAGTCAAAGCCCAAAGGAAAACTGACTTCATCGGTTTTGTAAAGGCAGTTCAACAAGTTAATGCCTTTAACAGACCTGTTTTTGGTATGATCATGGTGCCAACAAATCAGCTCGCTTTCTTTGGTATACGGCTTTTCTTCAATGGTATCATCAAACACGATGACACCCTCGTTGCGTTCATAGCGCCTGACCATGGGCTTGACCAACAGCCACAACTGTTTAGAATCCAATTCATCACCCGATAACAGGCGGGTGACGGCATCGTGGCTGACCTGTCCATCCAGGGCGGCGGACAAGCCGGTCGCCGTGATGTAGCTGAAAGAGCTGATCAGGTAATCGCTATACAAGTCTAAAATTTTTTTGTCCATGACTGATCTCCCATTTGAAATTTCACCATGGCTTAATGGTAGCTGTTTTCTGGGGTTCTGCGTAACATCAGTTATTACGGTATGGCAATTATCTCATGATCTTGTGACGACACTATCTAGTACTCAGTCAGCATTGATATGTCGGATGATAGCCCCCATATGCTATATTTTTACATCGACATTAAGTATCACAATTGAAAAAGAAATACATAGTA
>PGZD01000031.1 GCA_002843155.1 Gammaproteobacteria bacterium HGW-Gammaproteobacteria-3 | reverse complement strand
AAAAGAGCCATTGATTTTAAACATCTTTTTTTGCGAAATATCACCAAAAAACTGAATATCAATGACTTAGAGGGGTTTTGGTGACGAAGTTAGGTTAACCTAGCTTTGACATTTGTTAAAGCCGGGTTAAAGCGCTTGCAAAAAAAGACCTCAAGGGTTAGAGTTTTAAAGCATGATAGCCTGGGTGATGGAGGGCTTTGTCCGCTACCGGACAGGCGTCGTATTTTATAATGCCATAAGGAACTTCACTGCCTTCAGAGTCATGGACGATGAAGAGGTTTGGGATAACAATAGTCGGGCTGATGATGGATTATTCGCATACAGGACACCGCTTGCAAGTTAAACTCTCGGCTCAGGAAATGTTTGAAATCAGTCAGGAAATAAGTCGAGGATTTTCGCCCGACCCATCGAGCCTGATGCCGGAGCCTGTCAGTGCCTTGCCGCTTCAGGTTGCAGCCGACACGCCCAAAACGGCACACAAGCCCGTCTTCAGTCAGCCGGAACCCGAGTCTCACACATTTTCGCGGCAACAGTTGCTGGCCATAAGCCGCGATGTTGGTCGGCGCTTTGCTCCCCGGTTTGACAGCAAGATACCCACACCGGATGCCGTTATCAAATTTAGCGGCCAGGAACTGCTGGCAGTCAGTGAAACCATCAGCCGCGAGTTCGCGCCAACGACTACCAGCGGCCGGACCGCACTTGTCCTGTTGCCGGTCGATCCGGAACATGTTCATGCTTATTGGCGCTTTGACGATGGCGAGGCGACTCTGAAACAGAGCGCGCAAGCGGCGCTGACCTTAAGACTTTACGCCCGAGCTGCAGATGAGGCGGCCATGCCTTTGGACAATGCAAATTTCCCGGTTTACAACGGTTTTGAGACTGAATCAGCGAAAACCGGGGCTGAAAACTGGTTCGATGTGGCCGTCGTCGATTTCGAAGGCCAGCAAAAAATCACTTTGCCTGTCAATACCGGGGCGAGCCATTATTTTGCAGTCCTGGGTAAAAATATTTCCGATCAAGGTTTCAGCGCAATGATGCGCTCTAATCAAATCCATGTACCTCGGCAGGGCATGAGGGATTATTCCTTTACAGAAACCGGCAATACCGCGCAAGGGCTCCCGTTTTCGCGCAAGTACGCTTCCGGTCAAGGCAAAAACATTCAATGATAAAAAACTCACGGTCCCGGCTGCAAGGCGCCGCCGGTAATCCGGGCTATCTGGCTATTGTCCTGCACGCTCATCTACCCTATGTCAGGCACCCTGAATATGAGCGTTTTTTTGAGGAAAACTGGTTGTTCGAGGCCATTACCGAATGTTATGTGCCGTTGCTCGCCATGCTCGACAGACTTTTGGCAGACAAGATAACGTTTCGCTTGACCCTGTCTGTTTCACCAACTCTGATGACGTTGCTGCGCGATGATTTATTGCAAAGCCGTTATCTCGACTATTTGCAGAATCGGGTGGCTCTGGCCGAAAAAGAAATCAGCCGGACCCGAGGGCAGTCCGGCTATCAGAAATTGGCCCGCTTGTACCGACGCTTTTACCTGCAAACATTGGCCCGCTACCGCGAGCACTATCAGGGTGATTTGTTGGCGGCGTTCGGCAAGCACCGGACGGCGGGTAATCTTGAATTGATCACCACGGCCGCGACGCATGGTTTTCTGCCGCTACTCAATATCAGTGAGGCGGCGGTGCGCAATCAAATTGCTGTCGGCATCGAGTGTTTCAACAGTCATTTCGGAGGCATACCGGAGGGCTTCTGGTTGCCTGAATGTGGTTATTATCCGGGTTTGGAAAAGACGCTTGAAGAGGCCGGAATCAAATACTTTTTTGTCGATAGCCACGGCATATCGGACGCTGCTCCGGCGCCAAACCGGGGGATTTACGCGCCGCTCGATTGCGGAAACGGCGTGGCCGCTTTTGGCCGCGATCCTCTGTCGTCACGACAGGTGTGGAGCGCCCGGGAAGGTTATCCGGGCGATGCCGATTACCGCGAATATCATAGTGATATCGGTTTCGATCTGGATATGGATTATCTCGCGCCTTTCATGTTTGACGGCACGAGCCGTACCCCTACCGGCATCAAATATCACCGGGTCACCGGTGACAGGCAGCCCAAAGACATCTATCAGCCGAAACAGGCTTTGGCCAGGGCGCGGCAACATGCGCACGATTTTATTCAACAGCGCAGACAACAAATTGCGGCACTCGGCGCCACGATGGAAGCGCCGCCGATCATCGTGGCGCCTTACGATGCCGAACTGTTCGGCCATTGGTGGTTTGAAGGGCCGCATTGGCTGGAAGCGGTGATAAGGCTGGCGGATGATGAAGCAAACGCCCTGCAAATGGTCAGTTGCAGTGATTATCTGGCGTCGCAAGCGTCTTTGCAAACAGCGGCGCTGCCGGCATCGAGTTGGGGGGAGGGCGGTTATTCGGCTTATTGGGTCAACGAAAGCAATGCCTGGATTTATCCACTTATCCATAAAGCCTCGGCCGAGCTGGAAAAACTGGTCTCCGATCTGCACGGGCTGGCAGTTACCGCACTACAGGAGAGGGCTTTGAATCAGGCCGTCAGGTCGGTTTTGCTGGCCCAGGCTTCGGATTGGCCGTTTATCATAAAATCCGGCAGCACCGTCGATTATGCCAAAAAGCGTCTGACGGATCATCTGGCGCGCTTTAATTATTTGCACGATTGTATTCGGAAGAACAGAATAGATGAACGCTATTTGACGGCGCTGGAAGTGATGGATGCCATTTTTCCGGCAATCGATTTTCGGCGTTACGTTCCCAGTCAGTCAATCTCGCCGCGCTAATATTTTCTATGCCCTTTTTTCTTGTCTTTTGCCCAGGTTCAAGGCCATTGTTTAATTTGCGCAGTTGAAAATGACGGAGATAAAACATGGATAAGATCCGGCTTTTATATGTTGAAAATGTCATTAACAGAAAAAAACGCGTACCACGGCAAGAGCTGACGTTTTTTTTGGCGCTGGACAACCTCGATTACGACAAAAAAGTCGATATTTTATGGGCCGGTGAAGACGGTGTCTGGCGCACATTGGCGGCGCTCTATGTCGGTACGCCCGAACCCGGCCAGGAATATTGGCAGGCGCGGACGGGGTTCAGGCGTACCGGCAAACGGCCTTTGCCGGGCAATATTCGATTTTGTCTGCGTTATGAGTCCCGGGGGCAGGTATTCTGGGACAACAATCACGGTCGCAATCATGTCAGCGAGGCTGATTCCGGCATCAGGCTGGCGCCTGGGCTGACACTGTTGAACAGCACGCATAACATGCGCTTGCATGAGCACCAGCAATCGGTGCCGGTCACAGTAATCATCGACAGCAGTATTCAGGCCGAAAAAGTGACGGTGCACTGGACCACGGATAATTGGCGGCGCATCCGTAAAACCTCTTGCCGAACGCAGCGCAATGATGCAAATAAACAGACCCAAGCGCACAAGCCCTTTCACCATGGCGCCGAAATCTGGAAAGGCAGGCTCCAGGTTGGCCGGGCTTTTCGCCTGCAATACAGCATTTGCTATGAAAGCCGGGGGCGGGAATTATGGGATAATAACAACGGCAGAAATTATGCCGCATCCCATGAGCCGTTAAAAATTCTGATTTTGAATTTACACTGCTATCAGGAAGACCATCAGGACGAGAAATTCAGCCGGATTGCAAAGGCAATCACCGAGCGCGCTGTCGATATCGTATGTCTTCAGGAAGTGGCGGAATTGTGGAACAACGGCCAGGGCGACTGGAACAGCAACGCCGCGAGAATTATCAACGAACGGCTGGCGACATCTTTTCATCTGGTTACCGACTGGTCGCATTTGGGTTTTGACAAATACCGGGAAGGCGTCGCCATTTTAAGCCGTTACCCTTTGCTGAATCCTGAATCCCGCTATGTATCGGACAGCGCGGATGTTTACAGTATCCATTCCAGAAAAGTCATCATGGCAGAAGTTCGGGTGCCTTATATCGGCTTGCTCAATGTTTTTTCCGCGCATTTGAGTTGGTGGGAAGATGGCTTCAAAGGGCAGTTTGAACGCTTGAGTGAATGGGCCAAAAGCCGCCGCAATGCCGCTGTCAAGGCGACTTTATTGTGTGGTGACTTCAATATCAGCGCAGGTTCCATAGGGTATGGGCAGGTAGTTGAAGCCAACGAGTATGAAGACCAGTATCTGGCCGTCAACGCCCGGGGCCTGTTCGAGAAAATATTCAAGGTCAACGATGCCCACTGGGGACATTTATTGGCTGACGACTACCGGATCGATTATATTTTCATGAATAAAGCCGGCGAACTGCAAGCGACATCGGCCGAGGCGTTGTTCACCGACCGGGATTATGGCAGGGTTTCGGATCATTGCGGTTATTTGATGACGTTTGAGCCGAAGTGATGGCGGGCAGGGCTAATAATAGATTTTTTTCGAGGTAACGATATGCAGCAGTACGCAGAACAATATGCGCGGCCCGTACAGGGAAAATTAGGCGGTTTTTTTCAACGCATCAATGATTTTAAGGATAAATTCGATATTCGCTGGGGCAAAATAGAGTTCGAAATGTATCATGGCGCCGCAGCCAATTTAAAAGTCATTTTAAAAGTCTACCGCGATGCTGTCTGCGAAACCTACATTGTCGATACCGATGCCTATGACATTCAATGGGACCGCCATAAACGCTGCACCCGTGATTTTTATGTGTATCCGTTTTCCACGCATTTCGGCAAAATCAATTGTATCAAGGCAGCCTTTGTCGTGCATCTGGGCGAGCACTCGATTGTTTCGCAAAAAGAATATATTTTTATGGACTGGCAGCAGTTACAGGATAGCTATCCACAGCAGCGCACGATTACCGATGAATGGGCGACGCCGAGCAGTTACCGGACTTACGAACTCAATCCCGGTGAATTACAGAGCGATGTCGATTGGTACAATCATCATTTTGAAGCCTTGCACCTGATTCCCAAATTCACCCGGGGGCAGCAATATCATCCCTACCATCCCAAGCGCTTCATTCACGATCATATCGATAAGGTGATCGACAGCAAACGGGCCAATCCGAACCGGTTTTGTACCATCAAAGTGAGCGTCGATTGTATCGACGATAATGATTTTATCAATCATCTGATTCATGCCCGGCATCAGGGCGTGTGGGTACAATGCGTGGTGGACTGGCGCAAGATGACGTTGACCAATAACGACACCTATGCCCGGCTGAAGCGTTCCGGGATCGAATTGCTCGGCGTTTTCTGCACCGCGCAGCATCATCTGATCGAAGTCGAACCGGATATGCACACGAAATTCATCATTTTTAACGATGAGGATTGCATCCTGGGTTCGTTCAATATCACTTTCGACCGCTGGTGGGCGAATTGGGAGTCGGGCATGACTTTCCATTCCAGAGGCGTTTGCCGCCTGTTGGACAACATTTTTCAAAGTCAGCGCGGCGGCGTCATTCAAAAATACGGTATCGACCCTTTGAGTCCGTTCAATCTGCTCTATACCTTTGGTCGGCACACCATGAGCAATGGCCAGGTTTATCGGCCCCATCATGCGATTATAGCGGAGATTCACCGGGCCCGGCGTTCGATCAGGATTTGTCTGTTTTTGATCGGCGATTTACTGGGCGACCATCATGACAGCGTGGTCAATGCCCTGATTCAGGCTTTTCACCGGGGCGTCGATGTGCATATTCTGTTTAACGGTCATTTGGCCCGGCAAGGGCGCATCGGCGTTGAACGGCCCATGCACGAGGAATTGAGGCGGCCCCTGTTGCCCGCTGTCGAGCGGCTGAAGTCGGCAGGTATTCCGGTCGGTCTGGTGTACGGCATGGATGACCATCCGGTGCCGTATTCGCCGATTCATTCCAAATACTGCGTCATCGATGATTATATCGTGATTGAAGGCAGTTTTAACTGGTACAACACTTCGGTTTTTTCCCACGATTTACTGGTCGTGGCCGCCAACCACGAAGTGGCCAGTCCTTATCTGTACGAGTTCGAACAAATCCGGCGCTCGTTCAGGGTTTATTACTGAAGGCTTGAATTAAAGCCTGTGATATAACTTCAAATATTGCAGGGCGCTTTTGTGCCAGGAATAGTCTTTTTTCATGGCGTTGGCTTGCAGGTTTTTCCAGGTTTTTGGCTGGCTGTATAAAATAAGGGCACGTTTGATTGCCTCCATGACCGTACCCGGAGTCGCTTCATTGAAAACGAACCCGCTGGCGCGATTGTCGGCCAGTGTTTGCGGGACGGCATCGACTACGGTATCGGCCAGACCGCCGGTTTTTCGTACAATCGGCAAGGTGCCATAGCGTTGGCTGTACATTTGGTTGAGACCGCAAGGCTCGAACCGGGACGGCATCAGGAAAATATCGGCGCCGGCCTCGATTTTGTGGGATAAAACTTCGTCATAGCCGATATTGACCGATATTTTGTCGGGATGGCTTTCGGCGAAATTATACAGACGCTGTTCAAAATTTTTGTGGCCACTGCCGAGCAGTACAAATTGAATCGGCATGTCCAGCATTTCCGGCAGGCATTCCAGTACCAGGTCGATGCCTTTTTGTTCCACCAGGCGGCTGATCAGCGCGATCATCGGTATAGTGGGATCGACCGGCAACGCAAGCTGGTTTTGCAGGTCCGTTTTATTGAGCTGCTTTTGGCTCAATGTCTTGTCGTTGAAAATCTGGCTGATGAAGGTGTCGGTTTCAGGGTTCCATTGCTCCATGTCGATGCCGTTGAGAATGCCGCACAAAAAATCCTTGCGAAAACTCAACAAGCCTTCCAATCCGCAGCCGAATTCGGCGGTTTGAATCTCTTTGGCGTAGGTCGGGCTGACGGTGGTGATGCGGTCGGAATAGACCAGGCCGCTTTTGAGAAAAGAAAGGTTGCCGTAATACTCGACACCGTTCGGGTTCCACAATTGCCCCGGAAGATTGAGCGACTGATAGGTTGAACTGGGAAATACGCCCTGGTAAGCCATGTTATGTATGGTAAATACCGTGGCCGGGCGATGATATTCCAGCGTCAGCAAAGCCGGGGTCAGGCCGCTTTGCCAGTCATTGCAGTGGACGATGTCGGGCTTCCAGTTCAGGTAGGCCCGATCCATGGCGACTTCGACCGCGATACGGCAAAACAGGGTAAAGCGCTCGGCGCTGTTGGCCCAGGCATGGCCGTGCTCGTCATGATAAGGATTGCCCGGATGGTCAAAAAACTCGGGGCAATCGATCAGCCAGACAAGGACATCGGTGCCGGGTAGCCGGGTTTCAAGAATATTGACGTCATAGTTGTTGACCCGCAGCGTGCTTTTGTAGTGGACGTTCTCGCTTCTTTTGATAGCCTGATAATTGGGCAGAATCAGGCGTATGTCCTGACCCAGTTCCGCCAATGCCTTGGGCAGGCTGCCGGAAACATCGGCAAGTCCGCCGGTTTTTATCAAGGGATGGGCCTCACTGGTAACAAACAGTATTTTTTTCATGAGCCTGGGCGGTTTGGGTGGTTATAATTTCAAAATGATACCGGCCAAAGGAGGCAATGTCAGGCTCACCGAGTGCGGCAAGCCCATCCAGGGTGTGGGTTCGGATATCGCCAGGGCGTTTCCGGTATTGCTGCCATCGTAATAATGTGAATCCGAGTTGAAAATTTCGTGATAGTGTCCGGGCAGGGGCACGCCAATGCGGTAATGTTCCCTGACCACCGGTGTGAAATTAAGCACGACGATGAGGTCGTCGTGTTCATTTTTCCGGCGGTAACTGATAATCGATTGGTCGGCGTCGTGGCAATCAATCCATTCAAAGCCATGATAATCGAAATCATGCGTGAACAGCGCCGGATGGGCTTTGTAAAGATGGTTCAAGTCTTTGATCAAAGTCTGGATACCTTGGTGATGCGGATATTCCAGTACATACCAGTCGAGTGTCTGATTGAAATTCCACTCGCTGCCTTGGCCGAATTCACAGCCCATGAACAGCAATTTTTTGCCGGGATAGGTGAACATCAGGGTGTAGAGTAGGCGTAAATTGGCGAAGCGCTGCCATTCATCGCCCGGCATTTTACTGAGCAATGAGCCTTTGCCATGCACTACTTCGTCATGGGAAAAAGGCAGCGTGAAGTTTTCGGTGAAGGCATAGAGCAGACCGAAAGTCAGTTGGTCGTGATGGTAGCGTCTGTGTACCGGATCTTCGCTGATATAAGTCAGGATGTCGTGCATCCAGCCCATATTCCATTTCATTGAAAAACCCAGTCCGCCGGTCCAGGTTGGTCGGGTGACCTGTGGCCAGGCGGTCGATTCTTCCGCCATCATGACGGTGCCGGGGTGCTGCTGGTGGGTGACGGTGTTGAGTTCCCGCAGAAAATCGATGGCTTCGAGATTTTCATTGCCGCCGTACATATTCGGTATCCAGTCATTGGCTTCGCGCGAATAATCCAGGTAAAGCATGGAGGCGACGGCATCGACCCGCAAACCATCCAGATGAAACTCCTCCAGCCAGAAAATGGCGCTCGACAGTAAAAAGTTTTTTACTTCATTGCGGCCGTAATTGTAAATCAGTGTGCCCCAGTCCCGGTGCTCGCCTTTGCGCGGGTCTTCGTGTTCATAAAGGGCGCTGCCGTCAAATCGGGCCAGTGCAAATATGTCTTTTGGAAAATGCGCGGGCACCCAGTCGAGTATAATGCCGATATTGTTCTGGTGCAGGGTATCGACAAAGTAACGAAAATCATCCGGTGAGCCATGTCGGCTGGTGGGGGCGAAATAACCGGTGCTTTGATAACCCCAGGACGCATCGAGCGGGTGTTCGGTTATGGGCAGTAATTCGATGTGGGTAAATCCCAGTTCTTTGACATATTTGACCAGTTTTTTCGCCAGTTCCCGGTAGTTCAGAAAATTGCCCAGATTGTCCCGTTGCCAGGAGCCGAGGTGAACTTCGTAAATCGACATGGGCTCATGCAGCCAGTCATGATTGCTTCTGTTATTCATCCATTGCTGATCTTGCCAGCAGTATAGGTTTTCTTTTACGACAACGGAGGCCGTTTTGGGACGGAATTCAAATTGTTGGCCATAAGGGTCGGTTTTAGTCATGACCTGATGACTCTGGCGATTGAGTATTTCGAATTTATACAGGCAGCCTGCTGTCAGTCCCGGTATGAAAATCTCCCAAATGCCGCTGCTGCCGAGCGAGCGCATCGGGTTGCAGCGCCCATCCCAGCGGTTGAAGTCGCCGATCACACTGACGCGGGCGGCATTGGGTGCCCATACCGTGAACAGTACGCCTGAGATGGCATCGACGCTGTGCAGATGCGCCCCCATTTTCTGGTAAATGTGCCAGTGCTTGCCTTCGCCGAATAAATGGCGGTCAAACTCGGGCAGTTGAGCGCCAAAGTCGTAAGGGTCATAGTTGGTGTGTTTGCCGCCGTCTTTGTCAATCCAGAATAATTGATAATGTTCTGGTAATTCATCGCCCTGGACGGTATATTCAAAAAAGTCCGTACCGCTTATGCGCGGTATTTCAGGGCCTGAAGCGCCCAGTTTCACGGATTCGGCGTAGGGTAGGTAGAGTTTTATTTTTGTCAGGTTACCCTGTGGGTGACGACCCAGGACAGAGAAAGGATCGTGATGTTTCGCTTCCATGATTTTAATCGAGTCATCATCGAGCTTTTTACGAGCTTTCTCTTTTACGCTTTGTTTCGCTTCTATTATTTTGGTCAAGTCATCATCGAGTTTTTTAGGAGCATGTTTTTCTGTGCTATGTTCAGATGCCATAATTTTTAACGAATCATCATCAAGTTTTTTATTAGTTTGTTTTTTCACGTTAGAATGTCCCGATGTAGTAAAATTATAATTATGTTATAGGGATGTTACCAAATTCAGCAACAGATGTAATAGTCAATTCCACAGGGGATGAAAAATGTCAGAGCCCAATAACCAACATCATGACCGGTTTGTCAGTCATTTAACCCGAAATACCATTGCCTTGATACTGGCCGGGGGGCGTGGTTCCCGCCTGAAAAATATGACCGATTGGCGGGCCAAACCCGCAGTGCCTTTCGGCGGCAAGTTCCGTATCGTTGATTTTCCCCTGTCCAATTGCATGAATTCCGGCATACGGAAAATCGGTATTCTGACCCAGTATAAAGCCGATTCGTTGATTCGTCATATTCAGCAAGGCTGGGGTTTTTTACGCGGCGAGTTTGGGGAGTACGTCGATTTGATGCCGGCACAGCAACGGGTGGAAACATCCTGGTATGCCGGTACTGCGGACGCTGTTTACCAGAATATCGATATTCTCAGGACACGTCAGCCTGAATATGTACTGGTGCTGGCAGGCGATCATATTTACAAAATGGATTATGGCGAAATGCTGGCCGATCATGTTGCCAATAATGCCGATCTGACCATAGGCTGCCTTGAAGTGTCGCTTCAGGAGGCTTCCGAATTCGGCGTCATGGATATCGATAACAACCGGCGCGTCAAAGCCTTTATCGAAAAACCGGCCCATCCGCCTTCGTTGCCGGGCAAACCCGACAAGGCGCTGGCCTCGATGGGCATTTATGTATTCAACGCCGCTTTCTTGTTCGAACAACTGATCAAGGATGCCGATGTCAAAAGCTCGAATCATGATTTCGGCAAAGACATCATTCCGGCTGTGATCGATAAATACCGTGTTAATGCCTACCCCTTCCTGAATTTGCAGGGTGGGCAGAGTTACTGGCGTGATGTGGGCACTATCGATGCTTATTGGGCGGCTAACATGGAACTTATCGGAGTCAAGCCGGATTTGAATTTATATGATAAAACCTGGCCGATCTGGACCTACCAGGAGCAAACGCCACCGGCCAAGTTTGTTTTCGATAACGACAAGCGGCGCGGACAAGCTGTGGACTCGATGGTTTCAGGCGGTTGCGTCATCTCCGGTTCCAAAGTTCGGCATTCGTTACTGTTTTCCAATGTCAGGGTCAATTCCTACACGGTCTTGCAGGATACCGTGGTGCTGCCCGAAGTCAATATCGGCCGCCATTGCAGGATTACCAAGGCCATAATCGAAAAAGGTTGCGATATTCCTGAAGGCACGGTGATCGGTGAGAATCGGGCCGAAGACGAAAAAAGATTCCATGTCAGTTCCGGCGGCGTCGTATTGGTTACGCCGGATATGCTGGGACAGAGCAGACACTATGTCCGATAAGCCATTGAAGCTGGTCTTGTGCTGGCACATGCATCAGCCGGAATACCGGGATTTGCACATCGGCGAATATCAACAGCCCTGGACTTATCTGCATGTCATTAAAGACTATATCGACATGGTCGCGCACCTTGAGGCGGTGCCGGAAGCGCGCGCAGTCGTGAATTTCGCGCCGATATTGCTGGAGCAGATTGAAGATTACGCCCAGCAGGTCAGCGCTTATTTGCATGACGGCACGATGCTTCGAGACCCTTTGTTGGCGGCGCTGGTGGCGCCCGCCGTTCCCGCCGATTCGGATGACCGTCTGAAGCTGGTCAATGATTGCATGAAAGCGAACAGGGAGCGGCAGATTGACCGCTATCCGGTATTTCACAAGCTGGTCAATATGGCCGAGTGGATAGGGCAAAATCATGATGTCGTAAAATATCTGAATGCGCAATTTATCAACGATTTGCTGGTCTGGTATCATCTGGCCTGGATGGCTGAAAGTATCCAGATCAAAGATGCCAGAATCAAGCGTCTGCTCGAAAAAGGCTCGGACTATACCTTGCATGAAAGGGTTGAAATTGTTGAAGTCATCGGCGAGCAGTTGTCCGGTGTCATCTACCGGTATAAAGCTTTGGCCGGAAAAGGCCGTATCGAACTTTCAGTGACACCCTACGCGCATCCTATCATGCCTTTGATGCTGGATATCAAAAGCGCGCACGAGGCCATGCCGGGCGCCCCTTTGCCTGAACTGGACGCGTATCCTGAAGGTCAGGAGCGGGTAAAATGGCACCTTGCGCAGGGCATCGAAACTTTTAAACGGTTTTTTGGTTTTACGCCCAAAGGCTGTTGGCCTTCGGAAGGTGCGGTCAGTACCCAAACACTGAAGCTTATCGCCGAATTCGGTTTCAGTTGGGCGGCGACCGGGGGGAGTGTGTTGAACAACAGTTTTAACTTGTCCGGGCTTGAAGGCGAAAGCCCGTATCACCCGTTCCAGGTTGAAGGTGCGCCTGTTTCCTGTTTTTTTCGGGATGACGGCTTATCGGATTTGATTGGCTTCGAATACTCAAAATGGCATGCCGATGATGCCGTCGCGGATTTGATTAAGCATCTGGAGCATATTCATAAATTCGATGCTTCCCCTGATAAGGTCGTGTCCATTATCATGGACGGTGAAAACGCCTGGGAATATTTTCCGCATAACGGTTACTATTTTTTGAGCGCCCTCTATGAAAAACTCAGCCAGCATCCTGCGATAGAGTTGACCACATTTTCGCAATGCCTGAAGGAGCAGGTTGTGGTCAAATCATTGCCGAAAATGATGGCGGGCAGTTGGGTTTACGGCAGTTTTTCGACCTGGATTGGCGATGCCGATAAAAATCGCGCCTGGGATATGTTGGGCGAAGTCAAAAAACGGTTTGACCAGGTCATGGCGACCGGACGCTTGAGCGAAGAGCGGATTCAAAAAGCCCAGCAACAACTGGCGGTGTGCGAAGGCTCCGACTGGTTTTGGTGGTTTGGCGACTATAATCCGGGTGAAGCGGTCAGTAATTTTGAAAAACAATTTCGCCTGAATTTAGTCAATCTCTATAAACTGATGGACGAGCAGCCGCCGGGCTATCTGGCGTTGTCGTTTACTCAAGGAAGCGGCACACCCGCAATGGGCGGAACCATGCGCCACGGTGTCGAAAATTCATAATACAATCGGAATGCAGTGTGATCGATATTTTACATAAACGGCGTGCGGGCATATTACTGCACATTACTTCATTGCCCGGAAACGACGGCAATGGCGATTTAGGAATTGAAGCTTATAATTTTGTCGATTTTCTGCATAGCATCGGAGCCAGTGTCTGGCAAACCCTGCCTTTGAATTGGCCTCATGGAGATGGCTCGCCCTATCAGTGTTTGTCGGCCCACGCGGGGAATCCGGCATTGATAAATCTCGATGACCTGGTTAAAAAAGGCTGGCTGACGAGTTCAGAGCGGTGTACGGAATGTGGCGGCACCGCCGCTTTCAGTAAAAATTGTCTGATGACCAAGGCTTATTACGGGTTTTTGCTTCACGCAGAGGCCCGGGAAAAAGAACGGTTCGCCAAATTCTGTACCGACAAACAAAATTGGCTCGATGATTTTGCTTTGTTTATGGCTTTGCGTGATGAATTCGGCAAACAATGCTGGAATCAATGGCCGGAAGCGTATAAAAAAAGAAAAGCCCAGGTGCTTGATGAAGCCAAAAGACGGCTGAGTTTGGAAATGGCGGCGATAAAATTCGAACAATTTGTATTTTTTACGCAATGGCATGCCTTGAGAAATTATGCGAGTCAAAAAGGCGTACGGCTTTTTGGCGATATTCCGATTTTTGTTTCCTATGACAGCGCCGATGTCTGGGTCACGCCTGAAGTGTTTAAATTGGATGAAAATCTGGAAATGTCGGTTGTTGCGGGTGTGCCGCCCGATTATTTTTCCGCAACCGGACAGCGCTGGGGCAATCCTCATTATGACTGGGTCTATCTTGAGAAAACCGGATTTCAATGGTGGCTCGACAGGATGAAAACCCAGGTTGAAATGTTCGATATTGTCAGGATCGATCATTTCAGAGGATTGGAAGCGGCTTGGGAAATACCGGCAACTGAGCCGACTGCGATGAATGGCGAGTGGGTCAAAGCACCCGGAAAAGCGTTGCTGACCGCCCTGTGCAATGCGTTCGGCCCTATCGCTTTGGTGGCGGAAGATTTGGGCATCATTACCGATGAGGTTGAAGCGCTTAGAGATGAATTTGATTTGCCCGGCATGAAGATTTTACAGTTCGCTTTTGGCGGCGACCATGACAACCCTTATTTGCCGGGCAATATCGATAAAAATTCCGTGGTTTATACGGGTACGCACGATAATGATACGACCCTGGGCTGGTATCAGACTATTGGCGACGGTGAGAAAGCCTATATTTATGAATACCTGGGGCAACCTACCACAGCCATGCCCTTTACTCTGGTGCAGGCGGCGCTGGCATCGGTTGCCAATCTGGCGGTCATCCCCATGCAGGATGTGCTCGAATTAGGTTCGGAGCATCGCATGAACACGCCTGGAACTACCGAGGGTAATTGGCGCTGGCGCTTTAATTGGGATCAGTTGACGGAAAATCAGGTGCATCGTCTGGCGCATGCAATCGATTTGTTCGGGCGCTGTGTGAGTCAATGACAAAATCTATCCTGTAACCGCGTAGCGTTGTAGGGCGAGCTAACGATAACCCTGCCCCAGCACCCGCCTGTACGCGATTGCCTCAATCGTCGTCTTGATGGGGTGCTTGCTTCGGAATAGCCATAAGCGGTACGTTATATTGGGCAATGATGTGCTGTAGCTCGGAAAAATGCGCGTCTATCAATTTGTTCAGCGTGTCTCTTCTTGCCTTGTCGCCGAAGCGGACACCCATCGCTATTGAAAAATCAAATTTCATTCCGGGTGTGGAGGTCATCTCAATGACGCTGTAACTGCCTTCAGGGCTTTGAGAAAGCACATAGCCTGCCATCGGCCCCCACAGTATCACCATGTCTATTTTGCCCGCCTTCAGGTCCTTGTCGATTTGCATCGCGGTATTGTTTTTATCGTCTCCCGACATGGTTTGATACGGTATGCCTTGGTCGAGTAGTCCCATCTTTTGCAGCCACGTCGTGCCGGGTCCCCGGTCGAACATGGCAATTTTAAGCGTTTTTTGTTTTGGTAAGGGCAACTCGCCTAATTGTTCCGCGCGAGTGATGTCATCCCAGCCACGATTTTTAGCGATCAGCAAGATATAGGTGGAATGATAATAAGGCTTTGTGGTCAAGGTGCGTTCATAACCGGCAGGTACGCCCATGACGACATCGCATTTATATTCTTCGGTATCGTCTATTTTGGCATTCAAGGTATTGCGGATAAAGCCTATGCGTTCCGGAAACCAGGTGTATTCAAGCTTTTGCCCCAATGATTTGGCGAACAGTTCGGCGATTTTATTTTCAAAGCCGTCTTGTTGCCGGGTGGAATAGGGTGGATGCAGAGGATCGGCGCAAACTCTGAAGCTTTCGTCCGCGTGCGCAGCGAAGGTACTGACATAGAGTAGCAGACTGCCGGTTAAAAGGTATTTAAGAGGCAATATCCTCATTTTTTTCTCCCATCAATATTTGTAAAAGGCTTAGTTTACTGTATTCAGAAAGCTTACGCTTCAAGACATAAAAAAGCCCCTGCCAATAAATCGGCAGGGGCTTTTCAGCTTAAGGTACCAAATAAATCAGTTAGGCAGTGCGAATACAGTCAATGTACCGCCTAATTTGGTGTAAGCGCTCAAGCTTCTGTAGGCACCCACTGCACCCAAACCTTCCGAATTGGAAGACTCTTCGCCGGAGTCAAGGCCTGCGGCAATACCGATACCGGCCCAGCCGCCAATGCCTGAGAGAACACCGACGTATTGCCTGCCGTTGTATTCCCAGGTGTTAACGTTACCGATAATGCCTGAAGGTGTTTTGAATTTATACAATTCCTTACCTGTTTTGGCATCCACAGCTTTCAGGTAACCTTCCAGGGTGCCGTAGAATACCACGCCACCGGCGGTTGCAACGGAGCCTGACCATACCGAAAATTGCTCTTTGTTGGACCAGACAATTTTACCGGTAGTCGCGTCCCATGCGGTGAACTGACCCAGATTGGTCGATTTATCCGGTTTGCCGGTTATGGCGTCGGCACCTGCCGGGAACATGGTCAATGTTGCGCCTACATAAGGCTGGCCTGCGGTGTACTCGACTTCAAACGGTTCGTAGTCCATGCAAACGTGGTTGCCGGAAATGTAGAAGTAGCCTGTTTGCGGCGAATAGGAAACCGGTTGCTGGTTTTTGCTGCCCAAAGCGGCGGGACAAATGCCGGTTGTGTTGGTGTCTTCACCGTTAAATTCGGTACTGTATTTGTCCACGACTTGTGGGCGACCGGATTTCAGATCGACATGTGAGGCCCAGTTGACGGCTTTGTCGAATTTTTCCGCGACCAACAGTTCGCCGGTAACGCGGTCGAGTGTATAACCGAAGCCGTTACGGTCGAAATGCACGATGGTTTTGCGCATTTTGCCGTTGATTTTTTGATCAACCAAAGGCGTTTCGTTGATGCCGTCATAATCCCATTCGTCGTGCGGTGTCATTTGGTAAACCCATTTGACTTCGCCGGTATCGGCGTCACGCGCCCATAATGACATGGACCATTTGTTGTCGCCAGGACGTTGTACAGGGTTCCAGGTCGATGGGTTGCCTGAGCCGTAATACACCAGGTTCAATTCAGGATCGTAACTGTACCAGCCCCAGGTGGTGCCACCGCCGATTTTCCATTGATCGCCTTCCCAGGTGCTGGTGCTTGAGTTGGCGCCGACTTTTTGTACTTTACCGTCTTTCCAGGTGGTGGTTTTGTTGGGGTTGATTAAGGTATCGGCATCAGGACCCATGCTGTAGCCTTTCCATTCCAGTTCGCCGGTACGGGCATTGTAGGCGGCCAGGAAACCGCGCACGCCGAATTCACCGCCGGAAATACCGGTGATGACCTTGTCTTTGACGACGATAGGTGCTTGCGTGTTGGTCATGCCCAGTTTTGGATCGCCGTTCTGGACGCTCCATACGCGTTTGCCGGTTTTAGCGTCCAATGCGGTCAATACGGTATCGGATTGTTGCAGGAAAATCTTGCCGTCGCCGTAGGCCAGACCCCGGTTGACGGTGTCACAACACATGACGGGGATAGTGACGTCAGCGTCTTGCTGCGGCGTGTATTCCCAAATGACCGATTGGGTTTTTTGGTCAATCGCGTAAACCGTGTTGGGGAAAGGGGTGTGAATGTACAATGTGTCGTTAATGACTAAAGGGCCGCCTTCGTGACCACGCAAAACACCTGTTGAAAAAGTCCAGGCTGGTTGCAGGTTTTTAACGTTTGAGGCGTTGATTTGGTCGAGCTTGCTATAACGTGTTCCCGCATAGTCACCGCCCCATGTTGCCCAGTTAGCGGGATTTTTGGTCAGTTGTTCGACTTCGCTGTTAGCGGTAGCAATTGCCGGTGAAGCAATCAGGGCCGCTACAGTTGAGGCAATCAGCCAGCTTTTGACAGGCTTTTTCATATAGTTCCTCCTGGTATTCCGGTAAAGGGCAGAATACGATGTGTGATTTTAAGACTAAATTTAGTATGAAGCAGTTATGGGTGATTTATTTTTCTTAAAGGGTTCGAAGAATTGTATGTAAGCATCACTCCAGTTGCCTAAATTTAATGATTTTGCTCTAAAAGTCAAATTTAAGGTGAATGTCGAGCATTAAGTTTACTCACTTTCCAGGCAAAAATTGACAGTGTGTTTCGAGCCCGCAGTTATTATTCTATCAACAGTTACTTCTCACGCAATCTTGGCAGTGCGTTCGGTTAGTATAGTGCTTTTTGCACTGAGTCTGTTTTTTAAATCCGAATTACTCAAAACCCAAGCCGGGTAGGGTGGGCACATGCTGTTCGCGCCCACGCGGAACGGTATCATGATTTCCATGTGGGCAAAAAACGCTGGCCACCCTAAAAGCTATGAGTTTGAATCATAGCCAACGACCTATGGGATTCAGGTGCTGGGCACGCCCGTCGCTTAGGTAAACCTAAGCTCCTACGGGTTGTCCGGTTTGAGACGAGATGGCTTTATAGCGTTTCTATACGATAATCTTGACCTTTCCAGCAGAGAATTTGCGCATGATTTTTCTTCCAGTCGGCTAGCACAAAACGTTGGGCGGGTTTGCCGTCCAGCAGAAAATCATGAATGGCGGGACGGTGGGTATGGCCGTGAATGAGTCTGAATGCGCCGTGTTCGCGCATGACCTGTGCCACCGTTTCCTGATTGACATCCATGATAGCCGGTGATTTTTTGCGTTTGTGCCAATAGCTGCGCAAACGCAACCAGCGCGCCGCCAATAAGCGCAAGAGCAAAGGTTTGGACAGGACATTGCGCTGCCATTGCGGTGTGCGCGATTTTTGTCGGAATTGTTGATAGGCGCTATCGTCGGTACATAACAGGTCGCCGTGGGTAAGCAAAGTGGCTGCGCCGCCCAGATCGATCACGGCATAATCGGCGAGCAAGGTGACGCCGGTGTCCGCGCTGAAACGTTCACCGAGCAGAAAATCGCGGTTGCCCGGCTGTAAATAAACGCGTGTGCCCGTATCGGACAGTTTTTTAAGTTGTTTTCTGACGGCCCGAGTCGGCAGTGTCGGGTCGTCATCACCTATCCAGGTGTCGAAGAGGTCGCCCAGTATATAAACTGCCGTGGCGCTTATCGCGCGGTTTCCGAGAAAATCGATAAAACGGCGGGTAATGTCGGGTTTTTCCAGCGTAAGGTGCAGGTCTGAAATAAAAATGATTTCCGGGTTCAACAAAAAGTGTCCGCTTAAAACTTTAAAAATTACCCGTTGCCGCTTTCATGAAAGGCAACGGGCCACGGGTTACTCTACGATTTGCGCTTTTTCAATGACGATATTGATTTTAGGTACATTTTGATGCATACCGTGGTTGCCGGTCGCTTCTTTTGCCATGGCATCGACGACATCCATGCCCTCGATCACTTCAGCGAACACGGCGTAACCCCAACCATTGGCTGTAGGGCTGGTGTGGTTCAGGAAGCCATTGTCTTTGTAATTGATGAAAAATTGAGCGGTGGCCGAATCAGGATCGGATGTGCGCGCCATGGCGAGCGTGCCGCGCTTGTTGCTTAAGCCGTTACCGGCTTCGTTTTTGATCGGGGCGTGCACGGTTTTTTGATTGAAATCAACATCAAAACCGCCGCCTTGAGCCATGAAGCCAGGAATGACACGGTGAAAAATCGTGCCGTTATAAAAACCTTCCCTGACATAAGTCAGAAAATTTTCCGATGAGATAGGTGCTTTTTCCGTATTCAACTGAACGGTGATAGTGCCGAGCGTTGTGGTGAGCTTAACTTTTGGGTGGGCGTTGGCCATAGTGGAATCCTGGGCTAAAGAAAGGGTCGCAGTTAAAAACAGCATCGCTGCAACGATGAGGATGCGCATGATAATTTCCTTGAGATTAGAAGAAAGCAACCGATTTTATGTGTTTTTATCTTGAAAGAGAAGCGCTAACCTTGGTAAATTGGCAGGTTTTATAGCCGGTTGTTAAAAATATCCCGGATATTTTGAAGCGGGGGAGCGCTTGAACGGCAGTTTAAAATTTCAAAACCAGGGCAATATAGAAATCATGCTGAAAATATATAACACGCTCACGCGCCAAAAAGAACCGTTCAAGCCGCGTGTGGACGGCAAGGTCGGTTTGTATGTCTGCGGCATGACCGTCTATGATTATTGTCATATCGGCCATGCCCGGGTCATGGTGGTTTTTGATGTGGTGGCCCGGTATTTTCGCTATTTGGGTTTTGAGCTGACTTATGTGCGCAATGTAACCGATATCGATGACAAGATCATTCAGCGCGCCCGGGAAAATGGCGAAGAGTTCGCCGCCCTGACGCAGCGCTTTATCGATGCCATGCATGAAGACGAGCGCGCCCTGGCGGTATTGCCGCCTGATGTCGAGCCCAGGGCGACGCAATCCATAACCGCTATTGTGGCTATGATTGAAAAGCTGATTGCCAAAGGCCTGGCTTATATCGGCGCCAATGGCGATGTGTTTTATTCGGTGACTCAATTTGCGGGCTACGGCCGATTATCCGGCAAAAACCTGGCCGACTTGCAGGCGGGAGAGCGGGTCGAAGTGGATACGGCCAAACAAAATCCGATGGATTTTGTGTTATGGAAAATGGCCAAGCCGGGCGAGCCGTCCTGGGAATCGCCGTGGGGGGCAGGGCGTCCGGGCTGGCATATTGAATGCTCGGCGATGTCAACCGCTTGTCTCGGCAATCATTTCGATATACACGGTGGCGGCATGGATTTGCAGTTTCCGCATCATGAAAATGAAATCGCGCAATCGGAAGGCGCTACCGGTGAAAAATTTGTTAATCTCTGGATGCACAACGGCTTTGTCCGTGTCAACGAAGAAAAAATGTCCAAATCGCTGGGCAATTTTTTCACCGTGCGTACCGTGCTTAAACGCTATCGGCCTGAAATTGTCCGCTTTTTTATCCTGACCAGCCATTACCGCAGCCCGTTGAATTATTCCGACGAACAGCTCGATGAAGCGGCGGCCGCATTGACCCGGCTATATACCGCCTTGCGCGGTGTAACGATAACAGGTTCAGGCAACGGCCACGATTATGAAGCACGGTTTCGGCAAGCCATGGACGATGATTTCAACACACCGGTGGCTTTGTCGATTCTGTTTGAACTGGCGCGGGAATTGAACAAGGCAAAAGAAACCGGTAGTGCGCATACTGAAAATCTGGCCGCATCGTTAACCGCGCTGGGTGGTTTGCTGGGGATTTTGCAGGACGATCCCGAAAACTTTTTAAAAGCCGGCGATAGCCGGGAAGACAGGCTTTCGGCCGAAGCCATCGAAACGCAGATTCAAGCGCGAATAACCGCGAAAAAGAACAAAGACTGGGCCAGCGCCGACAAAATCCGCGATGACTTGAAGCAACTCGGCGTGGTGCTTGAAGATGTACCCGGCGGCGGCACGAACTGGCGGCGGGAATGACAAAATCAAGGGCCAGGCTGAAAGACAAAACCCTTCAGGTGTTTCTGGATGAACTGGCCGGCAAGGCGCCGACGCCGGGAGGCGGCAGCGTCGCCGCCATTTTGGGAGCGCAAGCGGCGGCTCTGATCAGCATGGTGTGCAACCTGACTATCGGCAAACCTCGGTACGCCGAAGTGGAAGCGGCGATGCAGGATTTACTGCAGCAATCCGAAGCGCTGAGGGCGCAACTGACGGCCCTGATCCAGGCCGATGTCGATGTGTTCGACCGCTTGACGGCCGGTTACGCGCTGCCCAAAACAACCCCTGCCGAACAAGCCGCGCGTAGTGACGCCGTCCAGACCATTCTAAAACAGGCGGCCGAGGTGCCGCTGGCCTGTGCCGGTGCCTGCGCTGAAGCCATCAGGCTGAGCCAAAGCGCTGCCGATATAGGCAATCTCAATGTCGTCAGTGATGCCGGTGTGGCCGCGATGGCCGCTTATGCGGGTCTGAAAAGCGCCGCGCTCAATGTTTATGTCAACGTGGGCAGTCTTAAGGATAGGGCGGTTGCCGATGAAAAACTGGCGCGGCTTGAAAGCATTTTAAGCAGTGTCGATGTCGCGGCGGAAGAAATTTATCGGCGGGTACAAGCCAGGCTTTAAAAGCCTGAAACTTGACTGCGCGAAGTATATCTATCTATGAGGCTGGCGTTGCAGTCGGCTCGGCTTCTTTGTTTTCCGGCCCGGTTTCCGCCAAAAGCGAGGCCACGCAGTTCAACACGCTTTCGGTGTAAATGCTGTGCGCTTCGGCCAAAGCATGAGGTGAGCCGAAAGCAACGCGCAACTCCTCCAGCACCTGTTCCGGATGTTCGGCTTTATTGAGCGTCAGCATCTTGCTGTAATTGCGGTAAGCTTCGAGCCGCTTGGGGTCTAAAGGAAAAATACCGGGCATTTTTCCGCTACTTAATTCAACAACGCAGCGGGTCATGTCTTCCGGCGTCAGTTTGTAATCTTTGAGGTCGCTATCGACTTGCATTTGTTCAAGTACCGCTTGTTCGTATTGCGATTTTTCGGCACAACCGGAAACGGCAAACGCGGCCAGCGTAAAAAGTAATAGTTTTTTCATGAGTTTCAGTTATTTTAAGAATTGTTGGATGATTGTACGAGAAATTTACACGGATATGACAAAAAAGTCGTCAAGCAATGAAATTTGCCGTCAGGATTGAAGCCGTGCTTCAAGCGGGCTGATTGCCTTCATGGTTTGAGTCACCCAGGCTTGCGCTTCGGCGTTAATGTCTGCAGTTTTACGGTTTTTGCTTTCGATAGGCGGGCCGATTCTGACTTTTATGATGCCGGGGTATTTCAAAAAGCTGTAACGCGGCCAGAATTCACCGGCATTATGGGCGATGGGAATGACCGGGAAGCCGGATTGGCGGGCCAGCAGGGCGCCGCCGCCATTGAAGCTTATTTTTTTGCCGGGCGCAACGCGCGTGCCTTCCGGAAAAATGATTACCCAGAACCCTTGTTTCAGATAAGCCTTGCCTTTTACCGTCAAGGTTTTTAATGCTTCTCGCGGATGGTTGCGGTCGATGGCAATCGGTTTCATAACCGCCAGAGCCCAGCCCCAAACCGGCAGCCACAATAAAGAGCGCTTCAGTAACGCTGTCTGCCTGGGCAGAATATGGCGAAAGGCAATCGTTTCCCAGGCCGATTGATGCTTGGATAAAACCACAGCCGCTTTGATGTTTTTGATATTTTCAAGTCCCTCGACTTCATAACTCAGGCCGCAGCATGTCTTTACCGACCATAAAATGAATTGCACCCATAAACCTGCGAGCTTGTAGCGCACCGAAAAAGGAAAAACGGCACAGAGTAAAACCAGCGGGCCGACTATCAGCCCGGAAGTGAAAAGACAGATAAAAAACAGTGTTGAACCCGCATAAACACGGAAATCAGCGCGGGGATTCAGGGAATGCGTCATAAAAGTTGTCAGGGTCAAGAGGCTGCGGTTTCAGGATAGGCATTCAACTTATCGGGTGATGGGCGGGCTTTCGTGTGCGCCATTATGACATAATTGCCATTTTTATTTCATCTGCGTTTTTCAGTGCTGCCACAGGATATGAGCGGCCTCTAAAGGTATGGAAACATCCGGGTGAAAAGGAATAATGCGCGCCGTATAATCGCGGGCCGGACGCTCCGCGCTGACCGTCGCGCTGTACAGATAACCGTTGACGGCGCCGACCAGCTCGCGCAGTCGCTGCATTGGCAGACGCACGGAATTTTCACCGTCAAGCCCTTCGGCATAAAGTTCGACACGGATGGCATCGAGATCGACATCATCGACATAAACCTGTACATCAAAGCTGTGCCGCCCGTCATGGCTCGTTATCTTGATTTCGCCAAACCGCAAATCAGACCATTGTTGCTGCAACAGGGACTGCCACGCCGTTATCTGTCGTCCAGCGGAACCTTTATCGGCCGCCCGCGCGCTATAACGGATTGCGGCCGGTAGATAGTATTGTTCGGTGTATTCTCGTACCGCGCGTTCGGCCGAGTAATGCGGTGTCAGACAGGCCATGCTTTCGCGTATTCTTGCCACCCAGGCGGCGGGAATGCCTTGCGCGTCGCGGGCGTAAAACTCAGGAATCACTTGCTGTTCGAGCAAATCGTACAGCGCACGGGCTTCTGCCGCATCCCAGTCGGGGTCGGCATCGTGTTCGCGGCCGTCGCCCAAGGCCCAGCCCACCTCGGGAGAATAGGCTTGCGCCCACCAGCCGTCCAGTTCGGACAGATTGATACCGCCGTTGACCAATACTTTCATGCCGCTGGTGCCGCACGCTTCCCAGGGGCGCCGTGGAGTATTGATCCAGACATCGACGCCTTGCACCAGCCGCTCGGTCAACAGCATATCGTAATCACTCAAAAAAATGATGTGCTTGCGCGCACGCGGCTGGCGGATAAAACGCACCCATTTCTGAATCAAGGCGCATCCTGCCTGATCGGCAGGATGCGCCTTGCCGGCCAGGATCAATTGCACCGGCCGTTCCGGATTGGACAAAAGGCGCAGCAAGCGTTCCGGGTCATGCAGCAGCAAATTCGGTCTTTTATACGTTGCGAAGCGACGGGCAAAGCCCAATGTCAAAATGTTGGGGTCGAACAGGTGCCGGGCTTCTTCGATCGCTTCGGGTTTCTCCCCGGCGGCGGCCAGATGCCGGGATAGGCGTTGCCGGGCATAGTCGATCAAGGCTTTTCGTGCAGCGGTGCGAAACTTCCACAGTGCGGCATCGCTAATGCGCTGAATATCCTGTTTCAGCGTCTCCGAAGTACCCAGCCAGCGCGCCTTGCCGCAAGCTTGCGTCCAGATGGCGTCGGCCATTGCCGAATCCCAACTGGGCATATGCACACCGTTGGTGATATGTCCGATCGGCGTTTCCTGTTTCGGCCAGTGAGGAAACAAAGGTTGAAAAATATCCCGGCTGACTTTTTCATGCAGGCGGCTGACGCCATTGACCGCGCCGCTGCCGCGCAGGGCAAGATAGGCCATGTTGAAACTTTCCGCCGAATTTTGCGGGTCCTGGCGGCCTAAGGCCAGCAGCGCATCGACCGATATAGCCAATGCGTTCCGGGCATAGGCGCCCAGATAGCGCTCGATGAGAGCAGGTTCATACAAATCGAAGCCGGCCGGAACCGCCGTATGCGTGGTAAAAATAGTGCCGACGCGCGTCACCGTCAGCGCTTGTGCGAAAGACACGCCGTTGGCTTCCATAAAAGACCGGGCCCGTTCCAGCACGGCGAAAGCGGCATGGCCTTCGTTCAGGTGGCAGACTTCGGGATGGATGCCGAGCGCGTTCAACAAGCGCCAGCCGCCGATTCCCAGAATCAATTCCTGTTGCAGGCGCAATTCCCGGCCACCGCCATACAATTCGCTGGTGATGCCCTGATGTGCCGGAAAATTCGCCGAATCATTGCTGTCCAGCAGATATAACAAGTTTCTGCCGACCTGAACCTGCCAGGCGCGGAGCCAGACCGAATAGCCCGGCAACGTGATTTTCAGGCGCAGCCATTCACCGTTCGGATAGCGAACCGGCATAATCGGCAACTGCCCGGGATCGTTATAGGAATAAAAAGCCTGTTGCGCGCCTTCCTGATCGATGACCTGACGAAAATAACCGCGTTGATACAGCAGCCCCACGCCGATCACGGGTACACCCAGATCGCTGGCGGCTTTAAGCTGGTCGCCCGCGACATTACCCAAGCCGCCCGAATAAATCGGCAGCGCCTCGCCCAGCATGAATTCCATGCTGAAATAAGCGACACCGGTTAAAGATGTCTGCGCATGGTTTTGCTGAAACCAGCCGGGTGCGGACAGGGTTTGCCGTTTGCTTTGCAACAATTCTTCGATGGTTTGACGCAATGCCGGATCAGCCATCATGCGCTCTATCCGGTCTCTGGAAACGGTTTGCAATATGCCCCAGGGATTATGCGCGAGCTCCCATTGCTCGGGGTCGAGCTGGCGCCATAGCGCATCGGCGGCATGATTCCAGGCGCTGCGCATGTCCAGCGCCAGTTCGGCCAAAGCTTCGAAGCCATCGACAGCCATCAACATCGGCCGGTATATCGGATGATCTACACAAGCATTCCGAGTCATAATTCGCTCCTGTCAGAGTTTCGATGTTGGGTAACTATTCAGCCCGTCATCCTGATTGAGCAATGCGTTTATTTGTAAGGTGGGCAACGCTTTTTTGCTCACCGTGGGAATTATGCCACCGCTGCGCGTGGGTACGGACAGCATGTGCCCACCCTGCGGGGCTTGAATGATACCGTTTGTGGTCATTGTAGCCGCCACATTCGTAAAAGCAAATTACTTCGGGTCTTGAAATAGTACAGGTTTTATGTGACCATTCAAACAATCAGTTCGGGCTGAAAAGAGATAGATATTTGTAACTATTCAGCCTATCATCCTGATTGAGCGATGCGTTTATATGTAGGGAGTCCATATATGGATAAGCGAAAACGCATCCACCAAAGCCGCTAAATAGTTACAGATATTTTTGCAAAACCCATCCGGGCATTGCACCGAACGGACAGCTTATATCGTGCGTCCCGAAAAGGCGCGTTCCACATTCCAGCCACCTTGACTTGTCGCGAAATTTATCCATGCTTTTTTTACCCCGATTGAACAACAGACTGTTGGCCGTGGTGCTTTGTTTCAGCAGTCCGGGCGCTTATGCGGACACATTGACTCAGGCCATCGATATCGACCTTGCCACCACCGAGGCCGCCGTCGACACCCAAAAGAAAATCGACCGCGCCAGCGCCCGGACACAAAAAATGCTGGAAGATTATCGCGCGGCAACGCGGCATACGGAAACACTCAGGACTTACAATGACTATCTGAAAAACCTCCATGATTCACTGCTCGAAGAAAAAAATTCGTTGCAGCAGCAGTTGGGGCAGATTGAAGTCACGCAACGGGAAATCATTCCTTTGATAATGAGTATGCTGAACAGCCTTGAGCAGTTCATCAAACTGGATTTACCGTTTTTGCCGGAAGAGCGCCAACAGCGCTTGGCGCATTTAAAACAAATGATCAGCCGCGCCGACGTCACCGAGGCGGAAAAATTTCGCCGCATTCTGGAAGCCTATCAGATTGAAAATGACTACGGCAACAGCATCGAAGCTTACCGGGCCGAGATCGATTTGAACGGCAGCCCCCATTCCGTGGACTTTTTGCGTCTTGGACGCCTCGCCTTGTATTACCAACGACTCGACGGCAGCCAAAGCGGTTTTTGGAACAAAGCCAGCGGACAATGGGAAACGTTAGACTCTGATTATCGCAATGCCATTCGCCAGGGGCTGCGTATTGCCCGCAAAGAGGCCGCGCCCGATCTTCTGACGCTCCCCATTGCTGCACCGGAGGTGGGTCAATGAAAAAATCCCGGCTGTTGTTCACGCTCTTTCTTTACGCGTTTAACCCGGCGCTTGCAGAGCCTTTGACTTTGGATCAATTGCTGGCCGAGGTCAAGCAAGCGCAAAGCAGCGAAGGCAAAATCAATCGTGAACGGGAAGCTGAGTTTCTTGCCGAGAAAGACCGGCAACAGCAATTATTGCAAACCGCCCAGGCCGCGCTGGCCGAGCAGGAACGCCTGAGTCAGCGGCTCAAGGCGCAAATCGAAACCAATGAACAGGCGCTCGATCAGTTGCAGCAGGAACTCGATAACCGTAGCGGTATTTTACGTGAGCTGTCGGGCGTCGCCAAACAGGCGGCCGGTGATTTGCAGAGCGCTTTGAGCCATTCACTGGTTTCCGCGCAATTTCCGGGGCGCGCCGGTCAATTGGCGGCGATAGCCGACAGCAAAGCCTTGCCGACGCTGGAGCAACTGGAAACCTTGTGGTTTTTTCTGCAACAGGAAATGACCGAGTCCGGCAAAGTGGCCCGGTTCAAACGCGAAATTCTGACCGCTTCCGGCCAGCCGCAAGCCGCCGAAGTGGTGCGCATCGGTGTTTTCAACGCGATTGCAGGCGACCGGTATTTACATTATTTGCCTGAAACCGGCAAACTGGCCGAACTGGCCCGGCAACCGGACAGCTATTACACAAGCCTGGCGCAAGATTTCAGCGAGCTTAAAACCGGTCAAGCCAGTGTCGGCATCGATCCGACCCGGGGCGTCATTCTGAGTCTTTTGGTTCAAACGCCCAATGCGCTGGAACGCATCCGTCAAGGCGGCGTCATCGGTTATATCATTCTGGCATTGGGCGCTTTCGGTTTTGTTTACGCGCTGATCAGGCTGTTCATGCTGTCGATCACCGCCCGCAAAGTCACCGGGCAGATTGCCGGCGCCGAAGTCTTTGCCGACAATCCACTGGGCCGGATTATCGCCAGTGTCGAGCACAGTGACAGCCAAAATGCCGAAACGCTGGAGCTGGTGCTGGATGAAGCCATTACCCGCGAAGTGCCGGTGCTGGAAAAAGGCTTGTCGATGGTCAAGCTGCTGGCGGCGGTGGCGCCGCTGCTGGGATTGCTCGGTACGGTCACGGGTATGATCGCGACTTTCCAGTCCATCAGTTTATTCGGCACCGGCGATCCCAAACTGATGGCCAGCGGTATTTCCCAGGCTTTGGTAACAACTATGCTGGGATTATGTGTCGCCGTGCCCTTGTTGTTTTTACACAGCTTGCTGGCCTTTCGGAGCCGCGCACTGATCCAGATTCTGGATGAGCAAAGCGCCGGTATCATCAGCCGCCGCGCCGGAAAATAATGGACGCCGCGCGCTTTGATTTACAATTGTCGGTGTTTCTGGACAGCGGCGGCCCGGTGTTGAAAGTCATTCTGCTGGTATCGGTTTGCCTGTGGGCATTGATTGCCGAGCGTTTGTTATATTTTAAATTCAATTACCCAAAGCAACGCCAGGCCTGGCTGGCGCAGTGGCAAGTCCGCACCGATAAAAACTCCAACCATGCCCATTACATCAGAACCCTGATTATTTCCGAAGCCAGGTTGGCCACGGGACAAACACTGTTGTTGATCAGGATGCTGGTGACTCTGTGTCCATTGCTGGGCTTGTTGGGTACGGTAACCGGCATGATTCATGTGTTCGATGTCATGGCGGTCACCGGCACCGGCAATGCCAGAGCCATGGCGTCCGGCATCTCCGAAGCCACCATTCCGACCATGGCGGGCATGGTCATCGCCATCGCCGGGCTGTATTTCAGTCAAGCCATCGAGCAACGGGTCAATGATGAAAGCCATCATCTGGCCGATTTGTTAAAGTTTCAATAACGGGAATTTCATGCGCCGTACCAGTAGCCGTTCCAGCCAGGATCACAATGCCGAGATCGACATGACGCCGATGCTCGACATTGTTTTTATCATGCTGATTTTCTTTATCGTCACTACCTCTTTTGTCAAAGAATCCGGCATCGATGTCAATCGCCCGACGGCGCAGACCGCCGAGAAAAAAGAACAGGGCAATATCATCGTTTCGATCAAAGCCGACGGTGAAATCTGGATCGATAAGCACGCGGTCGATATTCGTGCGCTGCGCGCCAATGTCACGCGCCTGCATGCCGAAAATCCTTTAGGCTCGGTCATCATCGCCGCCGACCGCGACAGTAAAACTCATGATCTGGTTCAGGTCATGGATCAAATCCGTCTTGCCGGTATCATTGATGCTGCGATTGCCACGGAAACCGAATCAAAGTGAGACGTTTGTTCAGCGCATTGGCGGTCGGCCTGATGGTTACGCTGGCTTTGTTCTGGCTGATGCAGGCCATGGTGATGAATAATCGGCAGGCTTTTGAAAAAACCGACAACCTGCAAATGCTGGAGTTTATCCGCTTAAAGCGCGATGAACAGCTTAAAATCCAGACGCGTAAAGTGGAAAAAAAACCGCAGCCACCGGAACAACGGTCTTCGCCGCCAACCCCTGATAGGCAGCCAACTGCCGTTCAGCCTGTGGCTCAACTTGATTTGAATATGCCTGATCTGGGTATTCCGTTAGCGGCGGGTCGCTTTACCGGTTCGGTTGTCGCCGGTTTAAGTGTCGCCACCGGCCAGGGCGGGGGGACGCTCAGTACCGATCTCATCCCACTGGTCCGGATTCCGCCCCGTTATCCCATGTCGGCCGCCAATCGTCGTATTGAAGGCCAGGTGACGGTGGAATTTACCATCACCAAAACCGGTACGGTTGCCGATGCGATAGTCGTTGATGCCGAACCTTCCGGTATTTTTAATCGTGCGGCGCTGGAGGCGGTCGGCAAATGGAAATTCAAGCCCAAAGTCGTGGCGGGGCAGGCCATCGAGCAACGCGCCCAGCAAACGCTCCAGTTTAAATTAAGCAAATGATGACAGTGCGGTATCTAAGTTCTATAGCGGGTGTGTTTTTGCTGATGACGGCTGCCTGGGCAAAACCCGAAGCGGAGCCGACTGCGACCGTTTCTGCCGCGCTTTATGAAAAACTGCAAAAAACCGACCGATTGCTCGGGCAAAAAGCATATCAGAAGGCGCGGCAACAACTTGAAGCGCTGCTGGGCGAAGCCAAGTCCGGCACTTATGAGGAAGCGACCGTGTTGCGCAGCTTGTCTTCTGTTTATGCGTTGCAAGAGAACTACGCACAGGCGGCGGAATATCTGAACAAAGCGCTGGCATTGAAAGTGCTGCCCGATGCACAACAGCAACAAGCCGTGTTGAATCTGGGCCAATTGTATCTGGCGGCGGGGCAGAGCGCCAAAGCCGTGGCGACATTGACGCCGTGGCTGGCGCAAAACCCGAATCCGGATGCGCCAACGCATGCGATGATCGCCAATGCCTATACCCAATTAAAACAATATCAAAAAGCCTTGCCGCATATCAATCAGGCCATTCAGGCGACAAAAAAACCCGATGAAGCCTGGTATCAGTTGCAACTGGCTTTATATTACGAAGTGCATGACTACTCTGCGGCTGCCCGGGTTTTGCTGCGGCTGATCCGGCTTTATCCCGACGAAAAAAACTACTGGGTGCAACTGACGGGGCTTTACCAGCAGATGAAAGACTACCCGCGCGCCGCCACCATCAAGCATCTGGCTTACAAAAAAGGCTTGCTGACTTCGGAGCAGGATATTGTAGAGTTGGCCAAAATCTATCTTTATATCGGCGCACCTTATAAAGCCGCCGCTTTGCTTGAACAGGAACTCGCGGCAAAACGGCTGGGCGCCGACACTCAACACCGGGAATTATTGGCCAATGCCTGGATCCTGGCGAAAGCGTTCGATAACGCCATCAAAGCTTTGCAGGCGGCCGCCGGGATCAACGACAAAGCCCGTCTCCATATGCAATTGGGGCAGTTATATTTTGAACGGGAACAGTGGCGTGAGGCCATCGCGGCCTTGAAGCAGGCGTTGGCCAAAGGCGGTCTGAAAGACCCGGGCAGCGCTTATTTGATGCTGGGTATAAGTCATTACGAAAGCGGTGATAAAACGCAGGCGCGTAAGGCTTTTGCCGAAGCCCGGCAATATGCCAAACACCGGAAAGCGGCGGAGCAATGGCTGAGCTATGCGGAGCGGTAGTGGTTTTACCTGTATACCTTTTCCTGATTACGTATGCCGCGAATTTCGGGGTGGCGTCACCGTATAGGAGCTTAGGTTTACCGGGTGATGAACGAAGACCAAGCCTTCAGACATTGAAGAGTCGCAAGGGTGAAAAGCTTAGCCTAACTTCGTCACCAAAACCCCTCTAAGTCATTGATATTCAGTTTTTTGGTGATATTTCGCAAAAAAAGATGTTTAAAATCAATGGCTCTTT
>PGZD01000030.1 GCA_002843155.1 Gammaproteobacteria bacterium HGW-Gammaproteobacteria-3 | reverse complement strand
GCAAGCCATCATGCCCAGGTTTCTCATCGCTGCGGCGAACACGCCACCCATGCCAGGGCGGTTGCTCAAATTAGCTGAGGCTTATGGGTAATCAGGTTTGTTTTTGCCTGTGCATGGCAAAAGGTTTCGGTTATGCTCGGCATCAATTTGCCTTAGGAGCAGGCATAAATTAATTTACGCAATTACCATGAAGAGCATGAAGGCTTCAATCCTTCATGTTCTTCATGGTTTAAAAATAAAACCTGCTCAAGTTTTTTTCTTTGCACATTCTTTAAAACGCCTGCCCGCTTTTGAGGCGTTGATAGCTTTTTTTGACTAAATGCGGCAGTAGTAACTTCAGGGGCATTTTAAGGCCATGCGAACGCAAAAATAAAAACCAGCGAGCCAGCCCCGACCAGCGATCTTCGCAACTGGGGTGGCGTGGCTGCAATGCTCGCAAAAACAGAAAATCCATGACTTTTGTTTTTATTGGGCCAGGTGTAAGCCTTGCCATAATGGCTCCTGCCGCTTCAGGAAGCGGCGTCGCCAGTATTTTTTCCGTGTAGCGCAGTGCATAAAACAGGGGCATTTGCTGATTGAGTTCAAGCGAACGGTTCAGCAGTTGCGTCCAGAAATTTTCCAGGCCGGAAAATTCTCTGAGTAAAAGATCGATATCCGAAATATCCCGAAGTCCGTGCTTGAATTCACTTTCATGAAACAGGTGAGTGGCGCTATGCAGCACTTTATCCTCAGGCGCAAGCATCCAAAATCCGGTGCCGTCGATTTTGACACTGTTGGCGAACAGCTTTTCAGCATCCGGGCAGGTACGGCAAGTATTCGGTAAAATATTGTGATGAACATCCAGCGTCGATTGCCTTTTTAGATGAATCATCGGCGGTAATTCATGCATCCATTGCCGGTAATAACGCTGGTCATAATCATTCTGGTGAGTCCCGACCCAGCCGTGTTTTTTTAACGCGCTTTCTGCGGCAGTCAGCTCATCTTTGGCGACCAGAATATCAATATCCGAAAACAGCCGTCCCTTTGCTGCGTGATTTGCGGCCAACACATAAGCTGCGCCTTTTAACAGGATGACGGGCCGGGACAACGGCGACAAAGCCTGTCCGATACAACGCAATTCCCATTGAAGGGCAATGGCCTGTTTTTGGGCATAAGTTTGAGCGGAAATAAAATGCCCTTTGACGCTCCCGGGCAGCGCGTCAAACAAGTCGTGATCGAGCAATAGCCGGTAAATTCTGGTTAAAAGCAGGCTCTGCCGGGCTTGAGGAATCAGCATGTCCCAGTCTTTTAGAGAAAAGGTTCGAACTGCGGCGGGATTTATCAGCACTTCGGCGACGCGATTGTTTGCAAAAAATCCAGACATCAGGCGTTGAGTTTATCCAGTGTTGAGAGGGCTTCATCCAGACAACTGTACTGAAGGTCGAAAGCCCTGCAATTTTTTATAAGCCGATCAATGGCAGTGAAACCATCGAGACCGAGCAGGTTGTAATTGAACGATAATTCGGCCAAATCCATGAAAGTGATGCCTTTTTTTCGGTCGCTCAAGAGGCACTTCGAATCCGCCTGATAACGAGGGAAGACTATCCAGGCCGGAAGGGCTTTTTGATCGACTTGTTCGATGCTGCTATCCGGGGCTTTGACATGCGTCACAGAGCCTTTGACGGTATCGTGTACGATGGGGCCGAAAACGGCATCCGGGGCAAAATGCCGGATGACTTCAATGGATTGGTTTTTAAGGCAAACAGGCCGGGCCAGCGGCGTGATTGACCCGGAGGCTAAGGAAATCAGAGCCAGTTCATCCGATAACAAGCGCCAGCCGCGATGCACCAGCGCGGCGCATAATGTGCTTTTGCCCGCGCCGGGTTGGCCCGGCAACAGCAAAGCCCTGTCGTTTTTGGCGATAACCGCCGCATGAAGGATGAGAAATTGATGCGCGTGTTGGCTTATAGCCCAGTTCAAGCCCCATTCAAACAGGGCGTAGGCCTGATTCAGCGGCAAGGGTTTAAAAAGCGCCTGGCCATCGAAAAAAAAAAGTACCTGGGGTTTTAACCAGCGGCGCACTGAGCGGGGCGGTGTTAAATCGATGTGAAAATCATAAAATTCGTCGTCCATTACTTCGGCGACTTTGCCCGGATACAACAGGGCTATGTTTTCGATGACGGGAGCAATGGACGTGCCGACACGAACGCGGAACGGCCCCGTTTTTACACTATAACTTTTCACGCCAGCGCAGTGTCCGCGTAATCGATTACGCTACTTTCAAGAAAATCGAGCGTTTTCAGACATAACAGGAATTGATGAAGCGCTTCCCGGCTGTCATTATCATTGCTTATCACAGTATCCCGAACGGCCTGTGCGTGTAAATCACCGAAACTCATGGCGCCGCTTCTCAAGGTACTCAAAATCCAGTCCACCGGCCGGTTCAGGAAATGCGTATCCTGGGTCAGGCGATTGAAAATCACGATGCCATCATCCCATTCAGTCTGCTCAATTTCCAGATATTGCAGCCAAGACCAGCGAAAACACTCTGGACTCATGCGGACTTAGAGTGTTCTGTTGATCGAGCAGGAGCCGCCGTCGCCGATAGCGGTGGAAAAAGTATTTGCCAAAGTGTTGACGCTGTCTATATTGATCCGGTCGCTGCCACCTGAATCAGTCAATGTTAAAGCGTCACTGACAGAAGTTTCTACGTCTTGCGGTGTCGGGTCAAAATTGACTTGTGTCGCCCTGTGCGAGGCATTCAGATAAGCCGCCGTAAAAACTGTAAAAGCTTGCTGTAACTGGGTTCTTGCGTTAGCGATATTGGGGGCGCCGTTGATGTTGCCCGAGGTGTTGCTGAAGCCGAGATTGCTGTTTATTTGGATGGTGCCTTTCAGGGCGTCGCCCAGGCTTCCGGATAAAATAGGCTGACCCACAGAGTTTGTAGGGCGCGTCAACGTGGGAATGGTAAAAAGGGTATCGATAGTGTCTTCGAGCGCGATGCCTATCAAATCCAATTCCGTTGGTGTCGCCTTGAGCCATTGAGAAGACAGACAAGCCCCGCATGTCGTCAGATCGACGGGGTTGGAAAGGTTGCCGGAGGCCAGTGCGCTTCCGGAACACTGGGCGGCAAAAGCAGGGCGGCTCAATAACGAGGCAATGACCGGCGTTGATATCCCGGCTTTGGCTAAAGCCCGTCTTTTTTTATCGATGCCGGCTTTTTGATGTTCACTGTCGATCTCTTTATGGCTCATGTTTTTTCCTGCTGCAAGTGAAGATACAAAAAATTTGTAACTATCCAGCCTGTCATCCTGATTGAGCGATGCGTTTAGTCTTCTGTAGGGTAAGCGTAAGCGCATCCACCAAAGCTGCTACGGGGGATTCCTGACCGGTAAGCTGAATAGTTACTAAAATTTTAACCTTTGCGCTAAAGTCTAACAAATAGGTTCATCCAAGTATATTGATTTTTTTCTGTTTGGGTTGAAGGATTTGCATGTGCGCCCAACGCGCAGAAGCTTTGCGCATCCACCTTTTTGCAGGAAAGCTAACGCTTATCCAGCCTACGGGTGATGTTTGTTTGGTAGCTTAAGAAACAACAGCTCAAGCCGGATTGTCTACAGTGCGGTGCCTTGGCGTTTTGCCAGTAAATGAACATAACGCCCCATATCCCGATAAGTCGGCATCCGGCAATAGCGGTATTCCAGCGCGAACAACTCGGACGGGTCGCTTTGCGCCAAGGTATCCTGAGCAATATAATCGTGAAATACACGAATGCCGGTATGCTGTTCGATGCTGAAACCCCATTGTTGCAGGTGCTCGATGAGTTCATGCGGATATTGCGGATTGGGCGGGGTCAATTTTTTGCCTTGCCCCAAGTAACTGTCGTTTAACAAATTTTTCCAGCGCCAGCGGCCTTTGAGTGCATTGGTGTAGACCATTGCATTGCGGTTATAGAACAGTAATGACAAGTAACCGCCGGGCTTGACCCGTTCAGCAATGATTTGCAATGTCGGCACGGGTTGTGCCAGCCATTCCAGCAGCGCATGAGATAAAATCAAATCAAACTGCGGCAATTGCGCGGCCAATACCTGAGCCGCTTGCTGATGGAACAGCGCCGTCAAGCCTGCGTTCCGGAATTGCTCCCGCGCCCTGGCCAGCATTTTTTCCGAAATGTCGCAAAGCGCCAGTTGATGCCCTTGTCCGGCCAGCCACAAACTGATTTGGCCAAAACCGCAGCCTGCATCCCATATCGCCAGATGTTTTGGGCTTTGATGGAAATGGGCGAGATCTTCTTTGATTAATTTGAGCCGCCAATCGCCTTTGACATGGCGGTAAATTTTTTGCTCGAATTTTGCGATCAGCGAATCGAAGTTTCTATCGTGTTTCATACTTTTTCATTCTTCAAATTTTGCGATACTTATATCCATGCCATAAAAAAGCCCCGGCTGAATTCCAGCCGGGGCTTTTATTTTGAGCATTAACGGCCGGAGCCGGACAGCAATTACATCATGCCGCCCATGCCGCCCATACCACCCATGCCGCCCATATCAGGCATTGCGTGGCCTTTGTCATCGCTTGGCGCATCGGCAATCATCACTTCAGTGGTAATCATCAGACCCGCAACCGAGGCTGCGTTTTGCAACGCAAAGCGTGTCACTTTAGCGGGATCTAAAATACCCATTTCAAGCATATCGCCGTATTCGCCGGTTGCCGCGTTGTAACCGAAGTTGCCGCTGCCTTTGATGACTTCGTTCAATACTACGGAAGATTCATCGCCGGCGTTTTTAACGATTTGACGCAACGGTTCTTCCATGGCGCGGCGCAGAATATTGATGCCGACATCCTGGTCATGGTTGTTGCCTTTCAAGCCGTCCAGTGCTTTCAGTGCGCGTACCAGAGCCGTACCGCCACCTGCAACCACGCCTTCTTCAACGGCTGCACGGGTCGAGTGCAGGGCGTCTTCAACGCGTGCTTTTTTCTCTTTCATTTCAATTTCTGTGGTCGCGCCGACTTTGATTACGGCAACACCACCGGCCAGTTTGGCCAGACGTTCCTGCAGTTTTTCCTTATCATAATCGGAGGTCGCGTCATCGGCCTGTTTGCGGATTTGCGCAACCCGCGCCTTGATGTTGGCTTCGGTGCCGGCGCCGTCGATGATAGTCGTATTTTCTTTGTTGACTTGAACTTTTTTCGCCGTACCCAGCAAGTCGAGTTCGGCTTTTTCCAGAGACAGACCCACTTCCTCGGAAATGACGGTAGCACCGGTCAATACGGCGATATCTTCCAGCATGGCTTTGCGGCGATCACCGAAACCGGGTGCTTTGACCGCAGCCACTTTGACGATGCCGCGCAGATTGTTGACAACCAGAGTCGCCAAGGCTTCGCCTTCAACATCTTCAGCGACAATCAGTAAAGGACGGCCTGATTTGGCGACGCCTTCCAGAATCGGCAACAAATCGCGGATGTTGGAGATTTTTTTGTCGTACAACAGGATATAAGGGGTTTCCAGTTCAGCGCTCATGCTGTCCTGGTTGTTGATGAAATAAGGCGATAAATAGCCACGGTCAAACTGCATGCCTTCGACGACGTCCAGTTGATTATCAAGCCCCGAGCCTTCTTCAACGGTAATAACGCCTTCCTTACCGACTTTTTGCATGGCTTCGGCAATGATTTGACCGACCGATTCGTCCGAGTTGGCGGAAATGGTGCCGACCTGGGCAATGGCTTTGCTGTCCGTGCAAGGCGTTGCCGCCGCTTCGATGGCTTTAACCGCAGCTAAAACCGCTTGGTCGATGCCGCGTTTCAGGTCCATGGGATTCATGCCGGCGGCAACCGCTTTCATGCCTTCGTTGACAATGGATTGCGCCAATACCGTGGCCGTGGTGGTGCCGTCGCCGGCGACATCGGAAGTATGCGAAGCCACTTCCTTGACCATTTGCGCGCCCATGTTTTCGAATTTGTCTTTCAATTCAATTTCTTTGGCGACCGATACGCCGTCTTTGGTGATGGTCGGCGCGCCGAAGCTTTTATCGAGAACCGCGTTACGGCCTTTGGGGCCGAGAGTTACTTTTACCGCGTTAGCTAAAATATTTACGCCCGCCGCCATGGCGACGCGCGCGTCACTACCGAATTTTACGTCTTTTGCTGCCATTTTTATTCCTGATTCTTTAATGTTAAATGATTGGATGTTAAGGGTTGTTTGAGGCTTAGCCTAAAATGCCCATGATATCTTCTTCACGCATTACGATGACTTCCTCACCGTCGATTTTGACTTCGGAGCCTGAATATTTGCCGAACAGCACTTTGTCGCCGACTTTGACTTCCAATGCGCGTATTTCGCCGTTATCCAGCACTTTGCCGGTACCGACGGCCAGAACTTCGCCCTGGCTCGGTTTTTCGGCCGCCGAACCCGGCAGCACGATGCCGCCTGCGGTTTTAGTTTCTTCTTCGACGCGTTTGATGATGACCCGGTCGTGTAATGGACGTATTTTCATTAATAGCTCCTGTTTTTAAAGGCTCGACTTGAGTCGAGGGATGTTTTACAAAAAGTTAAAATAACTGTTAGCACTCTCTGCTAATGAGTGCTAATAATAATCAGCTTTTGCAGTCTGTCAAGTTCTTTGACATCATTGTTCTTTAATTTACCGTATAAAAATGACCGATGAATGACGACCAATTATTGCGCTACAGCCGACAAATCATGCTGCCGCAAGTCGATATAGCGGGCCAGGAAAAGCTGCTGGCGGCTCGTGTTTTGATTGTGGGCGCTGGCGGTCTCGGCTCGCCCGCTTCGATTTACCTTGCCGCCGCAGGTGTCGGCACGCTCACGATTTACGATGATGACTGCGTCGATTTATCCAATCTGCAGCGGCAAATAACGCATCACATCGACGATATTGGGACGGACAAAGTAATTTCAACCCGGCAGACCTTAAAAAAAATCAATCCGGATACTCAAGTCAACGCGGTCAAGCAGCGTTTGACCGGGCAACAACTCGACCGTGAAGTGGAAAAGGCGGATGTGGTGCTCGACTGTAGCGACAATTTCACGACGCGTTTTGCGTTAAACAACGCCTGCGTCAAGCACAAAACGCCGTTGGTGTCGGGCGCCGCCGTCCGTTTTGAAGGCCAGGTTGCCGTGTTTACCCCCGGCCGCAATGAAAGTCCGTGTTACAACTGCTTGTATGCCGATACCGGGGAAGATGTGCAAAATTGCGCCAGCAACGGCGTCATTGCCCCGGTTACCGGCATAATAGGCAGTATTCAGGCGCTTGAGGCGATGAAGCTGCTGATGGCTATCGGCGAAACCTTGACCGGACGTTTGCTGGTGCTGGACGGCTTGACGCTGGAATGGAACAGCTTGAAGTTAAGGCGCAACCCTGATTGCCCGACTTGTGGCGCAGGACAATCTTAATCCGCCAGATATTTGAGGTTATGTTTTTGCACCCGGTAACGCAGCGCCTTACGGGTCGCGCCGAGCATTCGCGCGGCTGCCGTGACATTTTGACCGGAGCGGTTGAGTGCTTCCCGTCCGAGATGACGATCAAGGGTTACGGGGCCGGCTCATCGTCCAGCAGAGATTGGTCTTCGATGACCAGTAGCTGTTCATTTGACGATAAGCGGGCGATACAGGATTTTGTGCATTTTTATCGGCCAAGGGGAAGTCAAAGGACAAAGTATAAAGCTTTGCGGCTTCGTCGTCTTTGTTCAAAAGAACGCCGCAAAGCGGCGCAAAAGTCTGTCCCCTGTCCTGAAGTAGCGGGTCTTGTCAACCGGCGTTGGCCAGTTCCGAACGCATTTGTTTAATCACTTTCCGGTAGTCGGGCTGGCTGAAAATAGCCGAACCTGCAACAAACGTGTCGGCGCCGGCCGCTTTGATTTCACGGATATTATCGACTTTGACGCCGCCGTCGATTTCCAGGCGAATGGTATAACCGCTGGCATCGATTCTTTTTCTGACTTCACGCAGTTTGTCGAGCGCCGAAGGAATGAAGGATTGGCCGCCGAAGCCGGGGTTTACCGACATCAGTAAAATCATGTCCAGTTTGTCCATGACATAGTCCAGATGATGCAAGGGCGTGCCCGGATTGAAAACCAGGCCCGCTTTGCAGCCGGAATCCTTGATCAACTGCAAGGTTCTGTCGATGTGCACGGAACCTTCGGGATGAAAAGTGATAAAGCTGGCGCCGGCTTTGGCGAAATCGGGAATAATGCGATCCACCGGTTCCACCATCAAATGGACATCGATCGGTGCGGTAACGCCGTGTTTTCTCAAAGCTTCGCAAACCAGCGGGCCAATAGTGAGATTGGGTACGAAATGATTGTCCATGACATCAAAATGCACAACATCGGCGCCAGCGGCCAGGACATTATCGACTTCTTCGCCCAAGCGGGCAAAATCGGCGGAAAGAATGGAAGGGGCAATCCAGTTTTCATTCATTTTATGATCCTCTTGATTAAATTCGGGCATTATATCGTTTTTTTGCCCTGTTCATCTTTGTTATACAATAGCGGGTCTTGAATCATACAGCAAAGCCCGGAAATCGAGAATTTATCCGAATCACTTTTGCCTTAATACTAATTAAGCCTCTTACACACTCATGAAAACAACGAAAACTTACAAGCCTTGCGATTTGGTCATTTACGGCGCGCTCGGCGACTTATCCAAGCGTAAATTGCTTATTTCCCTCTACCGCCTTGAAAAAGCGGGCTTGCTTGAAGCGGATACGCGGATTATCGGGGTTGACAGACATGCGCATGATAATGCCGGTTTCATTGAAATCGCGCATAAAAGTTTGCAGGCTTTTCTAAATGATGACATCGATACCGAGGTTTGGCAGCGTATGGCCGCGCGCCTTGCGTATCTTAAAATCGATCTGACCCAGCCTGAGCAATATCAGCAACTTTATACGGTCACCGATGCCAAAACGCGGGTGATGGTCAATTATTTTGCGGTGACGCCGTTTCTTTTTAAAAATATTTGTCAGGGGCTCGATCAATCCGGCATTTTAAACGGCGACGCGCGCATGGTGATGGAAAAACCGATTGGCCATGATCTAAAATCATCTCAGGAAATCAATGATGAAGTGGCCAAAACGTTCACGGAAGATCAGGTTTTCCGCATCGATCATTATCTGGGCAAGGAAACGGTGTTGAATTTATTGGCTCTGCGCTTTGCCAATTCCATCTTCACCACCAACTGGAATCACAACACCATCGACCATGTCCAGATTACCGTGGGCGAAGACATCGGTATCGAAGGCCGCTGGGAATATTTCGATAAAACCGGACAGTTGCGTGACATGGTACAGAATCACTTGTTGCAAATTCTGACTTTTATCGCGATGGAGCCACCGGTCAACCTTGAGGCGGAAAGCATTCACAACGAAAAAATCAAGGTGTTAAAAGCACTGCGGCCGATAACCTTCAATAATGTTGCCGAAAAAACAGTGCGCGGCCAATACACGGCCGGTTATCTAAAAGGCCAGGCGGTTCCGGGTTACCTGGAAGAAGACGGCGCCGATACGCAAAGTACCACGGAAAGCTTTGTCGCGATCAGGGCCGATATCGATAACTGGCGCTGGGCGGGCGTACCTTTTTATCTGCGTACCGGTAAACGCATGGGTTACAAGCGCACGGAAATTGTTATTAACTTTAAACAATTGCCGCATAACATATTCAGCGACAGCTTTCCCGATCTGCCGCCCAATAAGCTGATTATTCATTTACAACCCAACGAAGGCATGGAAGTTGAGATTTTGAATAAGGTGCCGGGGATCGATGAGCATATCAAACTCCAGCAAACCAAGCTGGATTTGAGTTTTTTCGAAACTTTTACCCAAAACCGGATATTCGGCGGTTACGAAAAACTGATGCTTGAAGCTTTGCGCGGTAACCCCACGCTGTTTATCAGCCGCGCGGAAATCGAGCAGGCCTGGACCTGGGTGGACTCGATTCAGGACGCCTGGCGGCATACCAACGAAAAGCCCAAACCCTACCCATCCGGAAGCTGGGGGCCTGTGGCTTCGGTCGCCTTGCTGGCGCGTGACGGCCGGGCGTGGGAAGAGTAGGTCTGGCACAGCGCCATCGAGCAACAAAACTTAGCCTCGCTAAGGCGCCCGATAAATCAGGCGCCTTAGTAGAGCAGCGCATCGGTTCAGGTTTTAAATTGTCCCACGGCTTGTTTGAGCTCGCTGGCCAATGTCAGTAACTCTTTGCAGGCGGCTGTCGAGTTTTTGGCGCCGGTTGCTGTGTTGCTCGATACTGCATTGATATTACTGATATTGCGGTTGATTTCCTCGGCGACTGCGCTTTGTTGTTCAGCCGCGCTGGCGATCAGGTTATTCATGTCGTGAATGGTGTCGATTTTACTGCTGATGCTAGTAATGGCTTCGCCTGCGGAAGCCGCCTGCTCAACACTGCTGGTGGCCTGTTTTTTGCCGTTTTCCATTACCTTGACAGCTTGTTCGGCGCGATTTTGCAAGCGCTCTATGGTTTTCTGGATTTCCAGGGTAGAGTTTTGCGTGCGGCTGGCCAGTGTCCTGACTTCATCGGCCACCACCGCAAAACCCCGCCCCTGTTCGCCGGCTCTGGCCGCTTCAATAGCGGCATTGAGTGCCAGCAAATTGGTTTGCTCGGCAATGCCTTGAATGACGCTCAGCACTTCGCCGATGCTGTGGCTGTCGGCTTGCAACTCATGAATGACCTGGGCGGCGTTTTCCACTTCGGAGGCCAGACGGTTGATGCCCTCGACGGCTTGAGTCACCACGGTTTTTCCGGACCGGGCTTCGCTGTCGGCTTGGGATGCCGCGTTGGATGCGCTCACCGCGTTACGCGCGACTTCCTGGACGGTGGCGGTCATTTCCTCCATCGCGGTGGCTACTTGCGTAGTTTCGGATTGTTGATTGTCAACTTCGCGCTCGGTGTCTGCGGTGATTTGCGTCAGTTTTTGCGAAGCTTGCGCCAGTTTTTCGCTGGTGGCGCCAATGCGATCGACGGTTTTGGCGATTTTTTTGACGAAACTATTGAAGCTATGCCCTACCCAGGCGAATTCCGATTTGCCTTCAGCGTTGAGACGGGCCCTCAGATCGCCTTCGCCCCCGGCAATATCCTGAAGCTTGAGCGCCAAATCGGTGATCGGTGAGATAATGATACGGCTCATAATAAAATATAACAGTGCACCGATAAACAGCAGCGAAGCCGTGGTAAAGCCAAGCGCCAATAAAACATGGTTTCTTAACTTGTCATAAGCCCGGGTCAAAGGCATGATAATTTCAAACGCGCCGTGCATATCGCCCGCGCGCTTGTTTTCCATCGGATAACCTAAAATGTCAGTGCCACGACTGTTACCCCAAAGGGCTTCCGAGGTCGCGGGGTCGCCATGACAGACTTCGCATTGTTTGGACAGTTTTACCGGCCTGAAATAACGCAATTCCAGGTTATCCTCGTCGATAAAGGAATAATCGGATGCTGCGGGATTTTGCCGGAAAAAACCAAGGACTTGTTGCTCCAGCGTGTCGGCTTCGTTTTGCGGATTGCGCGCGCCGATGCGTGGCGCCTTGAAGCGAAAGTTGTTGTCCTGGGCTTTGGCCTGAAGTACTTCCCAGGCATTGGCGACCGGTACTGCAGCCAATACTTTTTCTTTTCTTTCGGCGCCGGAACTGGTTTCGGCCCATTGCCTGACAAGCTCGGTCGAAAAAATCCCTTTTTTCCATTTGCTATCGATATTTTCCCTGACCGATTCCGACATCAAGATCAGATTTCTGGCGTTTTGTATTTCCGCGTCAAGAAGTTTTTGTTTTTCCGCCATGCCGTAAGTCAACAATAGCGCACCTGCAATAACTGTCAAGGCTGAAAGTGTTATGGCAACCACTTTGACACCTACGGAATGCCAATTCATCATTATCATTATTTTTCTCCTGCGCTGGGCGTAAAAAATCAAGGGCGCTATGCATTGTGGGTTGTGCGATAGAACGCGGAATTGAAAATTAAATTCCGCGCGAGATCTTTTGCCGCCGCCGAACAAAAATAATCAGCAACGACCTCTTGTGTAGCAAAGGATAGTTTATAATTTGACTTTGTGCAGGTGGTTGAATGGAATCTGTACACAAGAGCTGTCTTTTTTTTGACGGAAAACAAGAAGTAATTTTTAACCACATGTTTTGTAATAAATATTTATTTATGGTTTAAAAATTGCTTACATTTTAAAGGTAAATAATGAAGGTTTTTTGATATGGCGGAAAAAAAACAGCAAGAGATAGTGGCAAAAAAATCGGGCAAAATGCTATGGATTATTATCGCGGTGATTGTTGTTCTAATCGGTGTCGGCGCGGGTTATTTTTTCATGGCAAAGTCTTCCGATGACAACGAGACGACTGAAGAACAGACTCAAGAGCAGGCGCCACCTGCGGAGACTTTTTACTTTGCCATCAATAAACCCTTGATAGTCAATTTTTCCAGAAGTTCGGCGCTACGCTTGATTCAGGTTTCAGTGGCCTTTTTGGTTGAAGATGCCAATACGCTGGAAGATCTGAAAAAGCATGAGCCTATGATCCGGAACAATCTTTTGATGCTCATTACCGCAGCCGACCCTGAAGCGTTGTTGACGCCTGAAGGCAAAGACAAATTAAAAACCGACATTTATCACGAGGTGGTTGCCGTGCTGGAAAAAATGACGGGTAAAAAAACCGTTAAAGAAGTCTTTTTTACTGACTTTGTCATGCAATAATCATGGCTGTCGCAGACTTACTTTCACAGGAAGAAATCGATGCCTTGTTGCACGGTGTCGATGACGGTGAGATCGAAACAGCTTCGGAAGAGGAAGAAGTCCTGGATCAATCAAAAGCCAAGACCTATGACTTTACCAGCCAGGAACGGATTGTCCGGGGGCGTATGCCCACGCTGGAAATGATCAATGAACGTTTTGCGCGTTATTTTCGTATCAGTTTGTTCAATTTTCTCAGGCGCGCGGCTGAAATTTCAATTTCCGGCATTCAGGTGCAGAAATTTTCCGAATATATTCAAAGCCTGCTGGTGCCGACTAATCTGAATGTCGTGCGCTTTGCGCCGTTGCGTGGACGCGCCTTGATTGTCATGGAGCCGCGTCTGGTGTTTACCGGCGTTGACAATTTCTTTGGCGGTTCCGGCCTTTTCTATAATAAAGTTGAAGGCCGGGAATTTACGCCGACTGAAATGCGTATCATCCGAATACTGATTGAAATGATCTTCAAAGATCTTCATGAAGCCTGGAAACCGGTCATGGATTTGCAGTTTGAATATTTGAGTTCGGAAGTCAATCCTCAGTTTGCCAATATTGTCAGTCCTACCGAAATCGTGGTGATATCGACGATTCATGTCGAGCTGGAAGGCGGCGGCGGTGATATCCATATCGCCATGCCTTACTCCATGATCGAGCCGATCCGGGAATTGCTCGACCAGGTGTCCAGTGACCGGGGCGAATCGGACGGGCGCTGGCAGAACACGATGCGTAAAAATGTCATGAATGTCTTTGTAACGCTGGACAGCGTACTGGTTGAAAAAAAAATAACGGTCAGGGATGTATTGCATTTGAAAAAAGGCGATGTCATTCCGATAGATATGCCGGAAAGTGTCAACCTCAAAGCGCAAGCCATCCCGGTTTTTGAAGGTAAATTCGGCTTGTCCGATGGCAATTACGCCGTACAGATCGTTAAAAAAGTTAACCCGGAAACAATGTGACCGAAGTTCTTTTTAAGACAATGAGACCTTGAAATGAGTGAACAAGACGAGACGGAATTAGGCGATGATTGGGCCGCAGCCCTGGATGAACAAGCCGCTGAAGAAACGGTCGCTAAAGCGGATTCAGTCAGCGATAACGGCACGGTCGAGACCGCGACATTCGATGAGCTTGAGCGTAAAGCCTCCGGTAATGTAAGTGCTGATACCAAAGATGAAGTCCAACTGGATGTCATTCTGGACATTCCGGTGACCATTTCAATGGAAATCGGCCGCACGCAAATCAATATCAGGAATTTACTGCAATTGAACGAAGGCTCGGTAGTGGAGCTGGACCGGTTCGCGGGCGAGCCGATGGATGTTCTGGTCAATGGCACCTTGATTGCACACGGCGAAGTGGTGGTTGTCAATGATAAATTCGGTATTCGCTTGACGGATGTGGTCAGCCCTTCCGAACGGGTGAGACGCTTGGGATGAACGGGAAGTTTTGTATTTTGGTAACGGCTGGTTTTTGCCCGATGGCCATGGCGGCGGACGCGGCGCGGCCTTCCGGGAAGGCCGCTGTGGCGTTCGGCGATGTGTTGCAATGGGGAGCCGGTTTGGCGGTGGTGCTGATGCTGTTTTTCATCTGTGTCTGGGCCGTGCGCAAAATCAACGGCATGTCGGCCATAGGCGGCGCCAGGCTGCGCATCGTGGCGGGCTTGTCTTTAGGGCTGCGTGAAAAAGTCGTGGTGCTTGAAGTCGGCAAAAAACAGTTGCTTTTGGGCGTGACGCCCGGTCGCATTGAAACCTTGCTGGTATTGGATGAAGCGGAATGTCTGACGCGTGACAACCCGCATCCGGTTAGTAAAGACAGCTCTTTTGCACAAAAGTTGATGCAAGTCATGAAAGGCCGCTTCGATGTCTAAAAACCGTTTTTGCCTGATACTGGCCGGCTGGTTGCTGCCGGAAGTTTCAGCCTGGGCCATTGGCATCGATGCGGTGTCGGTAACGACCAACGCCCAGGGCGGCCAGACTTATACGGTCACTATCCAGATTCTGGCGCTGATGACTTTGCTGACGGTGTTGCCGGCCTTGTTGTTGACGATGACCTCGTTTACCCGAATCATGATCGTACTGAGCCTTTTGCGTCAAGCTCTGGGCACGGCACAGGCGCCGAGCAACCAGATATTGCTGGGTTTGTCACTGTTTTTGACGGTTTTTATCATGATGCCGGTTTTCGAAAAGGTCAACTCGGACGCCGTTCAGCCTTATCTGGAAGAAAAAATAGAGGCGATGGCGGCGCTTGAAAAAGCTTCGGAACCGTTCCGGCAATTCATGCTGAAACAAACGCGGGAAGCCGATTTGGCAATGTTTATCAGAATTTCCGGACACGCCGAGCTGGAATCGGTAGACGATGTGCCTTTTTCGCTGCTATTGCCGGCTTATGTCACCAGCGAACTGAAAACCGCGTTTCAGATCGGTTTTTTGATTTTTCTGCCGTTCCTGATTATCGATTTGGTGGTTGCCAGCGTATTGATGTCGATGGGTATGATGATGTTGTCGCCGATGATTATCTCCTTGCCGTTTAAATTGATGCTGTTCGTCATGGCCGATGGCTGGTCGCTCATCATGGAAATGCTGGCGGCCAGTTTTTATACCGTATGACAGAGGTTAAAAATGACTCCGGAAGTGGTTTACAGAGTAAGTGAGCAAGCAATGCTGGTCGCGATTAAAGTTACCGCCCCCATCCTGATACCGTCTCTGATTATCGGCTTGATTATCGCCATGTTCCAGGCCGCGACCCAAATCAACGAAATGACCCTGACTTTTGTGCCCAAATTGATTGTCATGGGTGTGGTGATGATGTTGATGGGGCATTGGATGCTGCAAATGTATGTCGATTATTTTCAGCAATTGATCCGGGATATTCCAGCTTTGATCGGTTAAGCGCTTGAATGTCACCGAAGCGCAATTGCTGTCGCTGACGGCATCGTTTATCTGGCCGTTGATACGTATTGGCGCCATGTTTATTGCCGCGCCCCTGTTCAGTATGAACGGTGTGCCCGCGCGGGTCAGACTGCTGCTTTCGGTGGCCTTGACACTGGTAATAATGCCTTTGCTGCCGCCGTTACCGGCATTGGAAATGTTCAGTTTTCAAGGCTTCAAAGTGGCAGCCTGGCAAGTGCTGATTGGATTGAGTTCGGGGTTTATCATTCAGATGGTGTTTGCCGCCGTGGTTTTCGGTGGTCAGGGCATCGCTTACAGCATGGGACTGGGTTTTGCTTCGATGGTCGATCCTCAAAACGGCCAACAGGTGCCGGTTGTGTCCCAGCTCTATGTCATAACCGGCACTTTGATTTTTTTAAGTCTGGACGGTCATTTGCTGTTGATAAAAATGCTGCTGGACAGTTTTGCCACCTTACCGATTGCCGATACCGGACTTGAGTCCTCTGATCTGTGGGCTATCGTCGCCTGGAGCAGCCGGATTTTTGCCGGTGGCCTGTTGTTGGCGCTGCCGGTGATTGCCAGTTTGTTATTGGTCAACATCAGTTTTGGTGTCGCCACGCGCGCGGCGCCGCAGTTGAATATTTTTTCGGTCGGTTTTCCGGTCACGCTGTTTTTGGGCTTGATACTCATCTGGATCACCTTGCCGAATGTGCTGGATCAATTTGAGGGCATTCTGGTTGAAGCCTATGAACTTTTAGAACAAGTATTGCGGCTTTAAAGGTCAGATTATGGCTGAAGACTCGTCCGATCAGGAAAAAACCGAGGAACCCACGGCGAAGCGTCTCGACGACGCGCGCAAGAAAGGCCAGATCGCACGTTCGAGGGAGCTCAATACCTTGATTATGCTGATCACCAGCGCGGCCTTGATGTTGCTTTCCGGCGCGCATATGGGACGAGGTCTGATAGCGATGATGCAAACCGAATTTCAGCTTGGCCGGGATGTCATTTTTGCCAAAGAAAGCCCGCTGGTTCATCTGCAACAGGTAATGATCGATGGCGTATTGTTGATTGCGCCGTTGCTTGGCGTATTGGTGGTTGCCGCGATTGTCGGGCCCTTGGCTTTGGGTGGCTGGGTGTTTAGCTGGGACGCCATGGCGCCGAAACTGGAAAAACTCGATCCCATCAAAGGTATTCCCCGGTTATTTGCGTTGCACGGCTTGATCGAGTTGATCAAAGCGCTGCTGAAATTTCTTTTGATTTTTGCGGTGACTCTGGTTCTGTTCAAAATATTTCTGGATGAGCTTCTCGGTCTGGGTTCCGAGCCGCTCGAACCCGCCATTATTCATGCGCTCAAGTTGCTGGGCCTTTGTTTTTTGATTCTCAGTGCTTCGCTGATTCTGGTGGCGATGTTTGATGTTCCGTTTCAATTGTGGGATCACAACAAGAAACTGAAAATGACTTTGCAGGAAGTCAAGGATGAAATGAAAGAAACCGAAGGCAGTCCTGAAATAAAAGGTCGGCAACGCCGGGTGCAAATGGAAATGGCGCAAAAACGCATGATGGAACAAGTGCCGACAGCCGATGTGATCGTGACCAATCCGGCGCATTTCGCCGTTGCCCTCAAATACGAGCAAAACTCGACGGCGGCGCCGAAAGTGGTGGCCAAAGGCGTTGACTTGATTGCCGCGCAAATACGCAACCGGGCGCTTAACGCCAGAGTACCGTTGCTGGCGGCGCCGCCTTTGGCGCGCGCCTTGTATTATTCGACCGAGTTGCAGCGGGAAATTCCGCAAGGACTATTTTTGGCGGTGGCCCAGGTGCTGGCTTATGTCTACCAGCTCAAAACCGCAAAAACGTATGGCTGGGATGAACCGCTCCCGCCCGGCGATTTACCCATTCCCGAACAATACCGGCACAATTGACTTATGGATTTCACTAAATTCAATCAAATCATCAAAATGATCAGCAGCTCAGGGCTTGGCGCTCCGCTGTTGATTCTGATCATTCTGTCGATGGTGGTGTTGCCCCTGCCTGCGTTTGTACTGGATTTGCTGTTTACCTTCAACATAGCGTTCTCCCTGATTATTTTACTCGTGGTCATCTATATGCTGAAACCGCTGGAGTTCGCGGTATTTCCAACGGTTATCCTGATCGCGACCTTGTTGCGGCTGGCCCTGAATGTCGCATCGACTCGTATTGTGCTGCTCGAAGGCCATAACGGCGGGGCGGCGGCCGGTAAAGTGATCGAGGCGTTCGGCTCGTTTGTGATCGGCGGCAATTTTGCCGTCGGTCTGGTGGTCTTCGCCATTTTGGTGGTGATCAATTTTGTCGTGGTCACCAAGGGTGCGGGCCGGGTGGCCGAAGTGGGTGCGCGATTTACCCTGGACGCGATGCCGGGTAAGCAAATGGCTATCGATGCCGATTTGAATTCAGGTCTGATCACTCAGGATCAGGCGCGGGAGCGGCGCGCGGAAGTCGCCTCGGAAGCTGATTTTTACGGCTCGATGGACGGCGCCAGTAAGTTTGTCAGGGGGGATGCGGTGGCCGGCATCATTATTTTGTTCGTCAATATTATCGGTGGTCTGGCCATTGGCGTGGGTCAGCATGGCATGAGTTTCGCCAATGCCAGTGAAGTCTATGTGTTGTTGACCATAGGCGACGGCCTGGTCGCACAAATTCCATCCTTGTTGCTGTCCACCGCTTCCGCCATTGTGGTGACGCGGGCCAAAAGCGGTACTGAAAATATCGGCCAGCAAATGAGCGCCCAGGTTTTCGAAAATCCCAAAGTGCTCTATATGACCGGCGCGGTCATGCTGTTGCTGGGTGTCATTCCCGGCATGCCCAATCTGGTATTTGTGTTGCTGGCGGCCGCTTTGGCCGGGAGCGCCTACCTGATCGAAAAACGTGAAAAAGCGCTGGACAATATCGAGACACATAAGGAAATAGCGGTTCGGCAAAGCACTCCGGAAGTGAAAGAGTTGGGCTGGGATGATGTCGGACTGGTGGATGTCATTGGCCTGGAAGTCGGCTATCGTCTGATTCCCCTGGTCGATAAAAATCAGGGCGGGCAACTGATGACGCGTATAAAAGGCGTGCGTAAAAAATTGTCGCAGGAGCTGGGTTTTCTGATTCCTTCCGTACATATCCGGGATAACCTGGATTTGTCGCCTACCACTTACCGGATTTCTTTAATGGGTGTTACCGTAGGGGAGGCTGAAATTCTACCGGAAATGGAAATGGCCATTAATCCGGGACGGGTTTTTGGCGTTTTAAAAGGCAAGGAATGCAGGGATCCGGCGTTCGGCCTGGAAGCGGTGTGGATCGAACCGAATCAGAAAGATCATGCGCAAACTTTGGGCTATACCGTGGTCGATTCCGCGACTGTAGTGGCCACTCATCTCAGTCATTTATTGCAAAGCAATGCCCATGAGTTGTTCGGTTATGAAGAGTGTCAGCAATTATTGAATAATTTAGGGAAATCGGCGCCCAAGCTGGTTGAAGACCTGGTGCCTAAAATACTGCCTTTGGGCGTGGTGGTGAAAGTGCTGCAAAACTTGCTGCAAGAGGGCGTGCCGATTCGGGATATGCGCAGTATCGCCGAAACTTTGGCGGAGTTCGGCGGCAAGAGTCAAGATTCCGATATTTTGACATCGGCGGTAAGGGTGGCGTTGGGACGGTCAATTCTCCATGAAATTAGTGCTATACAGGGAGAATTGCCGGTTATTACTTTGGATTCAGAATTGGAACGCTTGTTGCATAAGTCATTGCAGACAGCGGGCGAAGGCGGTGCTGGCATAGAACCGGGGTTGGCAGAGCAAATGCACAAATCATTAGAAGAAAGCACACAGAAAATGGAAATGGAAGGGCAGGCTGCCGTGTTGCTGGTTTCTTCCTATGTCCGTCCCTGGCTGGCCCGTTTCGTTCGACATTCAATTTCCGGATTACATGTTCTGGCCTATAACGAAATCCCTGAAGATCGTCAGATCAAAGTGGTTTCCACGGTGGGACAGCGTGCCTGATTAACGAGGTAACAGGATGAAAATTAAACGCTTTGTGGCACAAGATATACGCCAAGCCATGCGCATGGTAAAAGATGAACTCGGCGCCGATGCGGTGATTATGTCCAATCGTTCGGTCGAAGGGGGAGTCGAGATTGTCGCGGCGCGTGATTTTGATGAACAACTGATTCATCAGAAATTACAAAAACAGGCTGCCGAACAACAAGCCAAGACACCGGTCAAAAAGCCGGTATTGCAAAATTTTACCGAGGACGGCAAGGCGCCGCACCTTGTCAGCAGTACGCGCAAATTGGGCGCCGATGGTTCGATTCCGCCCCGGGGACTACGCAAACCTGTCGATCAGTATTTAGGCTATGCCGAAAAAATTCAAATAAACCGGCCACCATCGGTTGCGCCCAAGCCTGATATCAAAAGCACGCCTCAACCGGCAGCGCGGAAGGCGGAAAATCCGGCTGCACGTCCTGTTAATCCGGGATCGTTGAAGGCATCGTCCGAGCCAGCATCGATCTCTGTAGCGACTTCGCGCGAACCTACAGGCGATGCGCTTCTGCGCGAGATGTTCCAGGAATTGAAAACATTGAAAATGACCATGAACAGTCGCCTGTCGGAACTCGGCTGGAGCCAGAACTATCAAGGCAATCCGGTACGCCTGGAGTTGCTGCGCCGACTTGCGGATATGGGTATTGCCAAACAATTGAGCATGAAAATTGCCGGCCGTCTGGTCAAAATTGAAGATACTGAGGCGGCCTTTGAAAAAGCCCGGGATATGCTGGTCAATGTGTTGCCGATTGCGCACGACAACTTGCTGGAACACGGTGGCGTTGCCGTGCTGGTGGGGCCGACGGGCGTGGGCAAAACCACGACTATCGCCAAATTGGCGGCGCACTTTATTTTAAAACACGGACCCGGGCAGGTGGCGTTGATCACCACCGACAATTTTCGTATCGCCGCGCACGAACAGTTAAATACCTACGGACGCATTTTGGATGTACCTGTGCGCGCGGCCGGCTCTGCCGAAGAATTACAAAGCCTGATCGACGGGTTTGCCGATAAACGTCTTATTCTGATCGATACGGCGGGCATGAGTCCGCGCGATCAGCGATTGGCCGAACAAATCAAAACCCTGCAATCGCCGGGCCTGTCGATTCAACCTTTTCTGGTGATGTCAGCCGCGACACAATACAAAACCGCACGGGAAGTGATGGGTGCATTTGAAATTTTTCAGCCGGAAGCCTGTATCTTGACTAAACTTGATGAGGCCGTCTCTAAAGGCGCGGCCATTTCGGCCCTGATCGAACAACGTTTACCCCTGGCTTTTGTGACCGATGGCCAGCAAGTCCCCGAAGACCTGCATGTTGCCAGCGGCAGAAAACTGATAGAACAATCCGTGGCGGAACTGGAGCAGGATTACTACTATACTGACGATATGAATTACGATGAGTGGACGGCACAAGGTTATGCATAATCAATTCGATCAGGCGTCGGGAATCAGAAACATGAAAAAAACAAATCCGGTTCGAGTCATCGCAATCACCAGCGGCAAGGGTGGCGTCGGCAAAACCAATTTATCGGTTAATCTGGGCTTGGCCTTATCCGAAATGGGGCGCCGTGTCGCCTTGCTTGATGCCGATATGGGCTTGGCCAATGTCGATGTACTGCTCGGGCTGTATCCCAAGTTTAATTTGTCGCATGTTCTGAAAGGCGAGAAAACCCTGGACGAAATCATCGTACAGGGGCCTTCAGGCTTGCAGGTAATTCCGGCTTCTTCGGGGCTTCAGCACATGTCCGACTTATCGACGGTCGAGCAGGCTGCGATTATCCGCGCATTCAGTGATTTCAACCAGGACCTCGATGTGCTGATTGTCGATACGGCGGCGGGTATTTCGCCGGGTGTCGTCAATTTCGCCCGCGCCTGCCAGGAAATTGTCGTGGTGGTATGTGATGAACCGACCTCTCTGACCGATGCCTATGCTTTCATCAAATTATTGAACCGCGATTATGCCTTGAACCGCTTTAATGTCTTGACCAATATGGTGCGCTCAACCCGGCAAGGCCAGGCATTGTTTCAAAAATTAACCCGGGTGACCGACCGTTATCTGGATGTCTCGCTTAATTTTGTCGGCGCCATTCCTTATGACGATTCTTTGCGCAAAGCGGTACAGCAACAGAACCCGGTGTTGGCTTCCTATCCGAATTGCCCCGCCTCACTGGCACTGAAAAATGCCGCCCGGCAAATTAACAGTTGGCCTATCAAGACTCAGGCGGGAGGTTATTTGGAATTTTTTGTGGAACGGATGATTCAATACGGCGCTCATGAGGATGTCGCATGAAAGGAGCGGCAATGTATGCCGCCGTACAGGCCGGTACCACCGACGATCTGGTGGTGCGGCATGTGCCGCTGGTAAAGCGCATTGCCTATCATTTGCTGGGTAAATTACCCGATACCGTGCTGGTCGAAGACCTGATTCAAGCCGGCATGCTGGGCTTGCTGGAGGCGCTCAAAAACTTTGACGCCGCCCAGGGCGCCAGTTTTGAAACCTATGCCGGTATCCGCATTCGCGGCGCCATGCTCGATGAAGTCCGGCGTTCCGACTGGACGCCGCGCTCGGTGCATAGGAAAGCGCGCCAGGTAGCCGATGCCATCCGGCAGATTGAACATAACACCGGGCATGACGCTAAGGCTACCGAAATTGCTGAATTTCTGGGGATCGGCATGGACGAATACAGTCAAATTCTCCATGATACGGTCAGTTGCCGCGCATTGAGTGTCGAAGAATTGACGCAGGAAGGCGAGCATTTTTTTGATGACGCCCAGGCATCACCTAATGAACCCTTGAGCCGTTTGAGTCATGACAAATTCAACCAGGCCTTGACCGAAGCGATCATGGGTTTGCCCGAACGTGAACGTCTGGTGATTTCGTTATACTATGTGGACGAACTCAATCTGCGTGAAATCGGTCAGGTTCTGGATATCAGCGAATCCAGAGTGAGCCAGATCAGCAGCCAAGCCCTGTTAAGGCTACGCGCGCGGCTTGAAGGCTGGCGCGAGGGACAAAGTAATGGTGCCGGTAAAACCAACCGGAAAGTTGTTTCATGATGTCGGCTATGAACTACAATTAAAACGACTGAATAGAGCGGTACTTATTCTGTCATTAAAAAGATAATAGTCTGGAGATTATCCTTGGATACCAATATGAAAATTCTCATTGTCGATGATTTTTCGACAATGAGACGAATAATAAAAAATCTGTTACGTGATTTAGGTTTTACCAATACGCTGGAAGCCGATGACGGTAAGACTGCGTTGCCGATACTAAGAAAAGGCGGTATCGATTTTCTGGTCACGGATTGGAATATGCCGGGCATGAGCGGTTTGGATTTATTGAAAGCGGTACGCGCCGATCCTGATCTGGGACATTTGCCGGTCTTGATGGTCACGGCAGAAGCCAAACGCGAACAGATCATTATGGCCGCGCAAGCGGGCGTCAATGGTTATGTCATCAAGCCTTTCACTGCCGCGACACTGAAAGAGAAAATCGACAAAATTTTCGAACGTATCGACAACTAGCCAAAGAGAGTTTTAATGACTGCTATTGATCGCCTCAAATTGACCAAACAATTGCTTGCCGCCCTGGAACAGGGTGATGAGCCGGGTGTGGATAAGCTGCTCGATGAACTTGCAGCTATCCGCGAAACCCAATTATTTCACGAAGTGGGTCGCCTGACCCGGCAACTGCATGACGCCATGAGAAACTTTACTTTGGATGCAAGGATTTCCGAGCTGGCGGAACACGACATACCCGATGCCAAGGAACGGCTCAATTATGTTATCTCAATGACCGAACAGTCCGCCAATCAGACCTTGACCGCCGTGGAGGATTTATTGCCGGTCGCGCAAACGCTCAATCAACAATCCCGGAAACTGGCGGGCAATTGGGAACGCTTTCTGGTCAGAAAAATGCCTTATGAAGAATTCAAAGGGATGAGCCATGAAATTACCAGTTACTTTAATGAGTCCAGAGACTCTTTGGAGATGATGCAAAAAGGTTTGAATGACATTCTGATGGCGCAAGGTTTCCAGGATATTACCGGGCAGATTATTCGACGGGTTATCGCTTTGGTTGAAGACCTTGAAGCCAGTATGGTTGGGCTGATTCGCCTTTCAGGGACTAAGTCCGGCGCGACCAAAACAGTACCGGTTCCTGATTTGCCGGGTCCCGTCGTGCCGGGCGTCGATGATGCCGCAGGCGATGTAGCAGGCAGTCAGGACGAAGTCGATGATTTACTGTCCAGTCTGGGTTTTTGAGGATTGAATTATGGCGATTGATCTGGATGACGAAATTCTTCAGGATTTTCTGGTTGAAGGCGGGGAAATTCTGGAATTGCTCAGTGAACAATTAGTTCAACTTGAGCAGGCGCCGCATGATCTGGAATTGCTCAATGCCATTTTCAGAGGTTTTCATACCGTCAAGGGCGGCGCCGGTTTTCTTGCCATAGAGCCTTTGATTGCCGTATGCCATAAAGCCGAAGATGTCTTCAATGTGCTCAGGCAAGGTGACAGGCTTGTCAGTACAGACCTGATGGACGTCGTGTTGCAGGTGCTGGACGTAGTCAATATCATGTTCGATCAAGTCCGTTCAGGGCAAGATCCGGAGTCGGCAAGCCCGGAATTGCTGGGCAGACTGGAGGCTTTTACGACGCCCGAAAGTGAAGCTGAGCCAGCCGGCGGGACGGTTGAAGCCGATACAAATTCAGTCATGATCGACCCCGCCTTGATGCTCGATACCGTGGAGCAGGAATTTGAAGCCATGCTGGAACAAAGCGGTGTGGATTCCGATGGGGCATCTCCTTATGGCGGCGCCGATGAAATCACCGGAGATGAATTTGAAGGCCTGCTCGATGCTTTGCACGGTAAAAACGAATCGCCGGGGGCAGAAGCAATCCCGGCTGCACAAACAGAATCCGGCGGCGACTCGGGTGATATTACTGAAGCGGAATTCGAGGCGTTGTTAGATACTTTGCACGGCAAAGGCGGCGCACCGACCGCAGCTAAAAAAGTCGAGGAAAAACCCAAATCAAAACCCTCGGGTGTTGATGAAATTACCGAAGCGGAATTCGACAGTTTATTGGATGAGCTGCACGGCAAGGGACAATTTAAAGGGGTACCCGATAAAAAATTGCCGCCTTCGTCAAATTCAGCGCAGGCCGCAAAGCCTGCCAAAGCGCCGCTGTCTTCCGTCAAGGCCGCCAAGGACAAATTTGAAGCCGCTGCGAAAACATCAACACCTGAACCGAAGCCGAATGCCTCCGTGGGCAGCGGCGAAAAAGGTAAGGATAAACCTGCTGCGGCCGCTGTTGAAAGCACGGTGCGGGTGGATACGCAAGTGCTCGACGACATCATGAATATGGTGGGCGAGCTGGTACTGGTGCGCAACCGTCTGCAAAATCTCAGGTCGGCTTCCGAAAGCGATGACCAGATGAGCAAAGCGGTTGCCAATCTCGATATTGTCACGGCCGATTTACAACTGGCGGTCATGAAAACCAGAATGCAGCCCATTAAAAAAGTCTTTGGCCGGTTTCCGCGCGTGGTCAGGGATCTGGCGCGCAGCCTCAATAAGGAAATCAGGCTGGAATTGGTCGGCGAAGACACCGATCTTGATAAAAACCTGGTGGAAGCCTTGGCCGACCCTTTGGTGCATCTGGTCAGAAATGCCGTTGATCACGGTGTCGAAGGGCCTGATGAAAGGCTGGCGGCCGGCAAATCACGAGAAGGCTTGGTGGTTTTGGCCGCTTCCCAGCAAGGCGACCATATCGAATTGTCGATCAAGGATGACGGCAAAGGTATGAATGCCGACGCATTGAGGGCTAAAGTGGTCGAAAAAGGACTGATGGATGCCGAATCCGCCGCAAGGCTCGATCGAAAAGAGTGTTTTAATCTGATTTTTATGCCCGGGTTTTCCACCAAAACTGAAATATCCGATGTGTCCGGGCGCGGCGTCGGCATGGATGTGGTGAAAACCCGGATCACGCAAATGAATGGCACTGTCGAAGTTGACTCGCAACAGGGGGTCGGCAGTACGATCATCATCAAAGTGCCGTTAACGCTGGCGATCATGCCGACACTCATGGTCAAGCTGGGCGATCAATCCTTTGCCTTGCCGTTGGCCAGTGTCCTTGAAATCCTCGACCTGGACTTGCGCGTTACCAATGTCGTTGACGGTCGACCGGTGGTGATGGTCAGAAACAAGGCGCTGCCTTTGTTTTATCTGGGCGAATGGCTGATCAGGGATGTGAATTACATCGTCAAAAAAAAGCAGAAGGCCCATGTCGTGGTAGTCAACGCCGGTGGCCGTCAGGTCGGTTTCGTGGTCGATCAGTTGATTGGTCAGGAAGAGGTCGTCATCAAAGCCTTAGGCGCTAAATTACACGGCCTGGACGGGCTGGCAGGAGCCACGATTACAGGCGACGGCCGCATTGCCCTGATCCTCGATGTGCCCGGATTAATGAAAAAATACGCAGTCTGAGAACCGGAAAGCTATGACGATTAACGTCTTGATTGTCGATGACTCCGCATTCATCTGCAAAAGGATTAAAGAAATTCTTGAACAACCGGCGGCAGGCGGGAGCACGGAATTCAAAGTCGTGGGCGTGGCGGCAAATGGCCTGGAAGCGGTCAGGTTGGCGGCAAGCCTCAAACCCGATGTGATTACCATGGATATTGAAATGCCGGTATTGGATGGCATTTCGGCAGTCAAGCGCATCATGCAGGCGTCGCCCGCGCCTATTTTAATGTTTTCCTCGATGACGCAAGTGGGCGCCAAAGCGACGCTGGATGCGCTGGAAGCGGGCGCGGTGGATTTTCTGCCCAAACAACTCAACGAAATCGATAATGATCGGGAGGTAGCGAAACTGATATTGCGCCGCCGGGTGCGTATGGTTGCGCAGGAGGCGGGAAAAATAAAAGCACTATCGCTGCCGCGCAGCAAGGAGCCGAAAGAACTGGGTGCTGCCCCTGTGTTAAAACGGAATCAACCTGCAAACCCGTTAGCGCCGATAGCGCGTGGACAGTTGGGAGTGATTGCCATTGCCGCGTCAACCGGCGGGCCGGTCGCGATTCAGCGGGTGCTGATGCGGGTTCCGAAAAATTGCCCGGTGCCGATTATTATCGTACAACACATGCCGCCGAACTTTACCCGCAGTTTTGCCGAACGCCTGAATCAATTATGTCAAATCAACGTGCGGGAGGCGCAGGCAAACGATGTGCTGGAGCCGGGGCTGGCCTTGTTGGCGCCGGGCGGAATGCAAATGGAAGTTCAAGTTGCCAATGGGCATAAAAAACTGGTGCTGCGGGATAAAGGGGGGCATGAGTTATTCAGTCCCTCTGCCGATATTACCCTGGCTTCCGTTGCCCGGCATTTTCCGGGTTCGGCTTTGGCAGTAGTATTAACCGGCATGGGCGCGGATGGACGGGAAGGCGTTCGAGAAATGAAGCAGGCAGGCGCCGTTATCTGGGCGCAAAGTGAAGCCAGTTGCACGATATACGGTATGCCTAAAGCCATAGTCGATGCCGGATTGGCTGATCACGTTTACAGCATCGATGAAATCGGCAACGAACTGGCCCGAATAAGCTGATGGATATGTTGAGTTTTCTCGGTATCGTGCTGGGGATTTCCGCCATTGTCGGCGGCAATTTAATGGAAGGCGGCGAGCTTCAGGCTCTGGTCAACGGCCCGGCGCTGCTGATTGTTTTGGGCGGCACGGTAGGCGCGACCTTGCTGCAATTTCCGCCGACGGTAGTACTGCGTTGCCTGCGGATCAGTGGCTGGATTTTTCAGCCGGAATTGCCGCCGTTGAATTTGCAGATCCGAAAAATTGTCGCCTGGAGCGCATTGGCGCGCAAAGAAGGTCTGTTGGGGCTTGAGGCTGCGGTTGAAAAAGAAACCGACCCGTTTGCAAGCAAAGGTTTGCAGTTGCTGGTCGATGGCAGCGAACCGGAAGTGATTCGGGATGCCCTGGAATTGGAAATCAATGCCAGGGAATTCAGGGATTTTCAGGCGGCCAAGCTGTTCGAAGCCATGGGCGGTTATTCACCAACCATTGGTATCATCGGCGCCGTAATCGGCTTGATTCACGTCATGGAAAATCTGACCAATCCGGCCTTGCTCGGTTCCGGCATTGCGACCGCGTTTGTAGCGACTATTTACGGAGTCGGTTTTGCCAATTTGATATTTTTGCCCATTGCCAATAAATTGAAAATTCAAGTCCACGCCTTTTCACAAGCCAGAGAAATGATGGCCGAGGGCATTGTCGCCATTGCCGAAGGCGAAAATCCCAGGAACATAGAACTGAAATTATCCGGTTATTTGTATGATAACCGCAGTTAGGGGCGCTTTATGCGACGCAAAAAAAAACAGCTAGAGGATGGCGAAAATCATGAGCGTTGGCTGGTATCTTATGCCGACTTCGTGACCTTGCTGTTCGCTTTTTTTGTGGTGATGTATTCTATTTCCTCCGTCAACGAAGGAAAATACAAAACCTTATCGGATGCTTTGGGCGATGCTTTCTCAAAGAAATCGGATAATGAGGTAAAAACACCTTTTACAACGATTCAGCCGATAGCTCTGGGCACCGTGCCCATGGCCATCCAAGCCATAGAATTGCCTGATCCGACGCTCGATGAAGTTGAAAAAAAACATGAATTGAGCGAAGAAATATTACGGGAAAGGCGTAATTTGCTTTATGCCGCAGAACAGTTTGTGGAAGTATTGGAGCCTTTTATCGACCAGGATCTGGTGGCGGTGAAAAAACATGATTTCTGGATAGAGCTGGAAATGAACAGTGAATTGCTGTTTGCCAGCGGTGACGCTGAATTATCGGCTAAAGCATTGCCTGTGCTCAGGAAAGTTGCGGAAATTGTCAGGCTTATGCCCAATGTCATCAATGTGGAAGGTTATACCGACAACGTACCGATCAATACCGTTAAATTCCCGTCCAACTGGGAGCTTGCGTCGGCGCGGGCCAGCAGTGTGGTCAGGGAGATTATCAATGACGGTATCGATCCGGCCAGACTTGTCGCTGTCGGCTATGGAGAATATCATCCCGTTGCCGATAACATGACCGAGCAAGGTCGCTTTCAAAATCGTCGGGTGGTTATTGTCTTGATGTCTCATGCCTTCGCCCGTTACGGCGCCGATGATCAGGAAAGAGCCCGATTGCTGAATATTGAAGCCACGGCTCCGGCAGCGAATGTTAATGCTTCAGCAGGTGGATTATGAAAGTCTGGACGGTATCCAATCAAAAGGGCGGCGTCGGCAAGACTACCACGGTAGTGACGCTGGGCGGCTTGTTGTCGTCCTGGGGTTTTCGCACTTTACTGATTGATCTCGATCCTCATGGCGCGCTGACCACTTATTTTAAAATGGATCCCGACCAAATCAAGGCCAGTGTCTATAATCTGTTTCATGACGCCAGCTTGAAAAAAAAAGACACGGGGCCGGAGCCTTACATCGTGCCAACCGAATTCGATAACTTGTTCGTGCTGCCGGCGGCTACCGCCATTGCCACGCTGGACCGGCAGGTCGCCGCCCTCGGCGGCATGGGTCTGGTGATCCACAACGCGTTGAACAAAGTCGCAGGCCACTATGATTATGTCATTATCGACAGCCCGCCCATGTTGGGCGTGCTGATGATCAATGCGCTGGCGGCTTGCGAGCAACTGATCATTCCGGTACTGGCGGAATTTCTGGCCATTAAAGGACTGGAAAGGATGATGCACACTTTGAGTATGGTCTTTAAAACACGTCAGAATGCGCCGCAGTACACCATCGTGCCAACCTTGTTCGATAAACGCACGCGGGCTGCGCAGATGAGCCTACTGACATTAAAAACACAGTACCCGGATTATCTGTGGAATTCGGTTATTCCGATCGACACTAAAATACGCGATGCCAGTCAACAAGGCATTCCCTTGTCTCTTTATTTTCCCGAAGCCAAGGCGGTGGAAGCTTATTCGGCTTTGCTCGATCAATTGTTACTGTTTGACTCCTCAGATTTGCGTAAAACGGTGGTGATGTGATGGCAGTTTCTTTGAACAATGCGCCGCACATCCTGCATCAGGAGCTGGCGCTCGATACTTATTTAAAAACGCTGTTAGAAGAGTTGCCGGTGGCGGTGCCTTCGCCGCCACCCGAAGCGACACCCGCGACGCCGCCTCGCACCTTGCAGCCGGTTACAAAACCGTTGGTAAAAAATCCGGTAAAACAACCGCAAACGCTAAAAGCAAAGGCTGTACGGCAGGAATTTCCCCCCTGTGCATTGCCCCTGGCGGTTATGCCCGAATGGGCGCAACATGAATTTCAGGCGATTTTTTTTAAAGTCGGCCCGTTGATTCTGGCAACGCCTTTGACCGAATTGTCGCGCACCCTTAAATTTGGTCGCGTCATTACGAAAATTCCAAAACAGCCTTCCTGGTTTATGGGTCTGCTTGAAGATCAAGGCAAAAAAATCGGCATACTCGACACCAGCCAGTTGATTCTGGGTAAATCCAAAAGCCTGAACAGGGATTTAATCGAGCAACCGTTCAAAAGTATGCTGGTCACGCAAGACGGTAATTGGGCCCTGGCTTGCGACGAAGTGTTGTCCATAGCTAAAGTGACGCCCGAACAAGTACGCTGGCGCACCGACCGGCAAAGCAGGCCCTGGTTGATCGGCACAGTAATTGAGGAGTTGACCGCCGTCATCGATGTTAGCCGACTGACGCCGCGTAGAAAGGGCGGGTGAGGATAGTATGCTTTCTGCGACCAATTTTCGGGCTGGTGTATTTCACATAAATTTTAAGAGTAAACGTAAATGAGCCAATCACAAGAAAAACAAAACAACAAGGGTTTGCAATGGGTCACTTTTCGTCTGGGCGATGAAAAATACGGCATCAATGTCATGCAGGTGCAAGAGGTGCTCAGAGTGGCGGAAATAGCGCCCGTTCCGGGAGCGCCCTCTTATGTATTGGGTATTATCAATTTACGGGGCAATGTGGTCACGGTCATCGATACCCGTAATCGCTTTGGCCTGATGTCGAAAGAAACGGATGATAGTTCACGTATCGTGGTCATCGAAACGGCTTCGCATATTATCGGCATTCTGGTTGATAGTGTCGCCGAAGTGGTCGAATTGCACACCTCTGATATCGAAACCGCGCCCAATGTCGGCAATGAGGAAACATCAAAATATATTCAGGGAGTCACCAGTCGTGACAACGAATTATTGATTTTGGTCGATCTCAATCAGTTTCTGAGTGATGATGAAATATCCGAACTGGATATGTTTTAAAATAGAAGCTTTACCCAGCCCAGCTTTAGCAAATGTAATGTCTACGGCTTATGCTGTTGAAATAAAATGATTAATAATCATATCGAATTTAACTTGCATGTGCCATAAAATTTATTTTTGCATATTTTTCATTGTCTTATGATTACAAAATGTTAAGGCTGGGTTAAAGCTGTTTTCTTTGAAATCGGATAAAGAGGATCATGGCATGGAAATACATCCGGTGATACCGAGTCATCCCGTCATCAAACCTGCAAAAATAAAACGCGAACAAGACTCGCCTGAAAAAAAGCAGCCGCAAAAGCAAGCGGACGAACAAGAAACGCCAAAAGATAGCGGGTCTGTTCAGCACATTGATGAAATAGTTTAGTTTGATGTCCGATTATTTATTGACAGGGTTTGCCGCGCTCATGGTCATGCTTGTTCTGGTCGTCTGGTTGCTCATTGACCATATACGGCTCAAACGCCGCTATCGGATTCTTGCCGAGCATGTCAATAACCACAACCGTGACATCGCCGGATTGTGCACGGCGGCGGTCACTGTGGATTCGCGCCTGAGCGGAGCCGATGACGTGTTGCAAAGCCTGTCGGCCAAACTGGCCGACTATGATATCAGGGAGGAGCTTGAGCAAATCGTGCGTGAAGACAAGCCGGAGTCAGGCGATGATGCCGAACCCTCTTATCAAAACGCCATTGCGCGCGCGCGCGCGGGTGCGGATGCGGCCGAGCTGATGCAGCGCTTTGGGCTCAGCCGCGATGAAGCTGCATTATTGATTCGATTGCATGGAATAAATAGCAGGCCTTGATTGGATGAGCGGCCTTACCGTAACCCAACTTCGTCACCTAATAACGAAGTTCCCCGCCATTTCAATCAGTTAAAAATTTTAACTACTGTCGGTTGGCACTACAGATTTTTTGCTGTT